>JAQBVJ010000158.1 GCA_027623235.1 Planctomycetota bacterium | reverse complement strand
ACAACGTCGTGCAAAAGCCCCCTCACCCCGGCCCTCTCCCCCAGAACATCGGCGAAGTGAGTGCTTTTCAAAATGCCAGTCAACCGCGCCGATGTTCCGGGGGAGAGGGGGCTAAAAATGCGCAACTTCAAAACTCACGCTTCGGGTTACGAGAAAAAAACAGCGAAAACTCACGAATTCACTTCGAGGGCTTTGGGACCGACTGTCAGGACGGTGAAGTCTTTGGCCGGCATTCGGTGGACGTATTCCAGAATCGACTCTGTGGTGAGGGCATCGATTTCTTTTCGGACTTCATCAAGTGTGCGAACCTCGCCAAGCAGGAACCAGTTGCGGGCGAGGGAACTGGACCGGCCGCGGCTCGATTCCTGCTGCATGATCAGTGAGCTTTTCGCGCGGGCTTTACAGCGGTCGAGTTCGTTCTGTTCGATGCCGTCACCCAGCCGCACCAGTTCCTGCAGCATCACGTCGAGTGTTTCCTGGGCCCGCTCGTTGCTGGTCCCTGCGTAGCAGACGACTCGGCCTTCGTGCTTCATGGACGCCTGACTGGCCGAAATGGAATAACAGAGGCCGCGCTTTTCGCGGACCTCAGTGAAGAGCCGGGCACTCATGCCGCCGCTCAGAACGCTCGCCGCCGCCCAGGCGTTGTAGTAGTCCGGGTCCGGGTAGGAGACGCTTTGATAGGAGACGCCAATGTGAGTTTGCGCCGAGTCGTGTTCGATAAAGTCACGCTGCGGTCCGGTTCCGCCGGGGGTGACGACAATGGCCGGCTTCCGGGGCCACTCGCCGAGCACATCGCCGATGACCTGGATGAGTTCCTTCGCGTCGACGTTGCCGGCGATGCCGAGGATCGAGCCGTTCGGGCAGAAGGATTTTTCGAAGTGGTTCCGCAGCGCGTCCGGCGTGATGTTCGGCAGGTCCTCCAGCGAGCCGTCAGACGGCAGGCCCCACGGTCTCGTGAAACTGCGGCGACGAAGCTCGATCATCGTTTTGCGCTGCGGGTCGTCTTCGACGCTCAGGAGCGAGTGCTCGGCCCCGAGTTTCACCGGCTCAAACTGATCATCAGGCAGCATGGGTCGCATCAGGATGTCGCCGTAGATGCGAAGGCACTCGACCAGTTTGTCGGCGACACAGGCTCCGTAAATCGACGTGTGCCGGGCTCCGACATGCTCGCTGCGCTGCAGGCCGAGATTGTCGAGCGTCGAGGAGAGCTCGCGGCTGTTCTGCGTGCCGGCTCCGCGGGTCAGCCAGTCAGCCAGCATCGAGGCCGTGCCATACTGGCCGGGCGGATCGAAAATCGAACCGGCCGGGATGAGCATCGAAAACGCCGCAGACTGGACGTCGGGCATCTCTTCCACAATCAGCATCAGCCCGTTGCCGAACTGGTGCGTGTGGACGTTCTGATCCGTCATTGAGAGCCTTCCTGGAATGTCAGTCGACGCAAAAATTCCGCGTCAGCGGGGCGGAGTATGGCAGATCGCCGGAGACCGGGCGAGCGACGCGAACCGGATCTGTTCGATACAGCCGGGCGACAATTCCGGTCGCTCGAAGAAGTGTCAGAGGCAACGACGGGAGGCTCGGAAATCGCAGAATTTGATCCCGACAATCCGGTTTCCGAATTCCGCCAGGAAAGGAATTCTGCCCCAAAGATAAAGAAGCCATTTCAGGCCGGGAACTCCTTTGGTTAACCTCGTTCCGAACAGAATGTGCGGATAGAATCCCGCAGAACCGGCGGAAACGACGTACCGCCCGGAATAATCGCCGTCGCGGCGGCCTCTTTTGCAGCAGTCTGTTGATGTTATTTGCGACCGGATTCGCTCGTTATCCTCAGTCGAATTTCCCCATTAAATCTCGCGTCAGGGCATTCTCATGTTTCGTCCAGGTCAACTCATTTCTGTTTTAATGCTCCTGTTTCTGCTGACGATCCTGCCGGGGTGCGGGGACGACAAGGCGGAACCGGAGGAAAGCGTCGGCGATCCCGCAGCCGGCACCACGGGGACAGGCAAGCCCGTTGAGTTGCCGACAACTGACGAGCCCGGGCATGAAGGCCACAATCACGGAACATCGACGACGGCTGAAGGCGGCGAAGCCGAATCGGGAGTCCCGGACCCGTTCAATCTCAAGCCGATGCTGATGGCGACGATTCCTGATCGGAAAAGTCTGGCCGGTCACTGGCTTCTTCGGATGGCTCAAGTGATTCAGCCACAAAAAAAGGGCGAAACCCCGCAGCTCGGCGAGCGGCCCGGGATGCTGATTTCCGTTGTGCCCGGAGTTGGCGATGAGCCAGGTTCGGTCACTTTTCTGGCTGGAGTTGAACAGCCTTTCGTCGACGTTTCCTTCAACAAAACGAAAGCAAACGGAGACAAAATCGAATTCACTGCGACGACTCGTGATGGAGAAGAGGTGTTCGATTTTGAGGGGACGTTTCTCAAAGGAGTTGTGCTTGGTTCAATCGGGTATCTCGACGGTTCCGTCATGCCGGCGAGGCTGGTCGCGACGGAAGAGAAAACGCTCGCCCGTATCCCGGTTTTTGACCCTTTTGACGAACTGCCGGAATTCATCAAGGTCCAGCAGTCGCTTGTTCCGGAAGAGGAAACGCAGCAGTTCGTCAAAAACCATCCCACCAGCCCGCTCAGCCGCATGGCGTTGCTGGGAATCGTCGAGAGTCACTGTGCTCGAAATTCTCCCGTCAAAGAAATGGAATCGGCCATCCAGGCAGCGTTGAACTCGCAGGATGAATGGGGCCCGCGGTGCAAACGTCAGACTCGATTCCAGATTCTGCAGATGCTGGAACAGACGGGGTACGATGCAGAGTTCTCGCTGAAGTACGTCAACGACCTGGAAAAATTCGCGACCGACGACAACTCGCTGGGGGAAAACGAAGCGCGGACGTTTCAAACGATCCGCCAGCGAATGAGATTCCGCGAGGCATTCAACACGCTGCAGTCTCCCGACGCAGAGACTCGAAAGAAAGGCCGGGAATACGCACAGGAAGTGCTGAAAGAATTGCCTTACAACGTCGGCATGGTTCTGTCACTGGCGGACGACTTGCGAAAAGAAGGTCAACTGGACGAGGCCATCAGCCTGTACGCAGAGATCAAAGCACTCCCCATGCAGGAACTGATCCTGAGACGAGCCTTCAGCACAGAAACGATCAAACGAATTACTCCCAGCCAGCGTCTGGCCGAGCTGTGGAAAAAAGCGGGTCGAAAAGACGATCTCGATGAGTACGTGGCATCGATCTACGAAGAAAAACTTTTACGATTCCGGGGTGACGACAAGCCCGTTGAGACTCGTCCTGACGGCAAGGGAAACTCCGTCATGCTGGTGGAATTATTCACCAGCTCCAACAGCCCGGACAGCGTTGCGGCGGATCTGGTCGCGTCCGCGCTGGGGAAGACGTTTCCCGAGTCGATGCTTGTGACGCTGCGGTACCACCAGCACTCGTACGCACCGGACGCTCTGGCAAACGATGCGAGTGAGGCCCGGTGCTACAACTTTTACCGCGTGCCAGGTGCTCCCGTGTTGCTGCTGAGCGGCCGCAACATCAGCGGGATCAAGGGCACGATGGAACAGACGAGTTTGATCTATGAGCAAGCCAGAAAGTTGATTCTGACTCGGCTTTCTGAGGAAACAGAAATTACGATCGGCCTCTCTGGAAGTCGCGAGAAAGACACCGTTCAGATTCAGGCGCAGGTTGACGGAGCAGACCTCAGCAACACCAGTCTTCGCCTCCGAATCGCGCTGGCCGAGTCA
This sequence comes from Planctomycetota bacterium, assembly GCA_027623235.1. Taxonomy (GTDB): domain Bacteria; phylum Planctomycetota; class Planctomycetia; order Planctomycetales; family Planctomycetaceae; genus JAQBVJ01. The sequence continues at coordinate 10,267 of JAQBVJ010000158.1, read as the reverse complement.
GGCATCAGCTACACGGGAATGAACGGCATCCGAAAGCACGACATGGTTGTGCGGGCGATGCCCGGCGGAGTACCCGGTGTCGGAGTGACCGACGGAGTGCTCAGATTCGAAGGCAGTGTCGACCTGGCAGCGCTCAGAAAAAGCCTCTCAGCAGAGCTGTCACAATTCGAAAACAACCAGGACCGCAAGTTCGCATCGAAGCCGCTCGCACTGGAAAATCTTCACATCGTCGCGTTCGTCCAGGATGACGACACAAGGCAGATTCTTCAGGCAACTGTTGTCTCGCTGAATCCTGCTGCCGCCGAATAGCCGATCACGTCAGGCTGAGACTCGTCACAACATCGATCCCATCCGCCAGCTTTGCAGAGGGAATTGCAATGCCATCTGATCCAGTTTTCACAAGTGGAATTCAATGCGGAACCGGCTGCCCGCTGCTGATCATCGCCGGCCCGTGCGTCATCGAAAGTGAAGAGTTAATCCTGGAGGTCTCGCAGCGACTCGCCGAGATCGCCGCGCAGCTCGAAATGCCGCTCGTCTTTAAAGCGAGCTTCGACAAGGCGAACCGCACCAGCATTCACAGCTACCGAGGTCCCGGCCTTAAACACGGGCTGGAGATCCTTGCGAAAGCCAGCGAGCTCACGGGGCTTCCGGTCACGACGGATATTCACGAACCGGCTCAGGCCGAGCCGGCAGCGGCGGTCTGCCGCATCCTGCAAATTCCAGCGTTTCTCGCGCGACAGACCGACCTCATCCAGGCAACGGCCGAGGCCACTGCGAAACACGGCGGCATCATCAATGTGAAGAAGCCGCAATTCATCGCGCCGGAAGATACGATCCACATCGTGCGAAAATGTGAGGAGTCCGGAAATCCCAACGTCCTGCTGACAGAACGCGGCACGACGTTCGGCTACGGGCGACTGGTCAATGACATGCGGGCCATTCCCATCATGCATGCGACCGGGGCTCCGGTAATCTTCGATGCGACACACAGCGTTCAGCTTCCCGGGGGAGCGACAACCGGTGGCCAGCGCGAGATGGTTCCGATTCTCGCCCGGTCTGCCGTCGCGGCTGGTTGCCACGGCGTATTTATTGAGACGCACCCGAACCCCGACAAAGCCATGAGCGACGGGCCAAACATGGTTCCGCTCGACCAGATGGCCACACTGCTTGCTCAGCTCAAGCAGATACGGTCGCTCATGCTGAGTTTCCAGAACCCGTCCGACTGATCCGGTCTGACCGATCCAGTAAAGCAGCATCTCATGACTGATCTTCAGAGACGATCCTCACCGCGCCGCCTGGTTGGTTTATCGGGACGCCTGCTCGCCGTTCTGACTGCCGCCGCCTTACTGGCTGGCTGCGGTCCGGATTCGCCGGACGGTGGCGCCGGTTCTCCTGGGAGCAAGCCCTCGACCCAGAAAGACTCGATCGCAATCGCGTCGATCATCGAGTCGCTTCAGCCGGACGAATTCGACATCAGCGTGCCGCGCGAACTGCCCACGACCTACCTCAACAACTGGGGCGACAAAAACCTCGAGACAATTCTGAGCGACGATGTGGACGAGGACAAACTCAAGACACAACTCAGCTCGCTGTTGACCGAGGAACAGGTCCAGTTCGTTCTTCGACGTGAATTCGTCATCCGGGATTCGGTCCACATCCGCGACATGATCTGGGCCCGTAAACTGATCGACGAGAAACTGGTCGACGATGAGCCGGAACTCGCCCTGCTGACGCGACTGTTCTACCACGTTGTGCACACGGTGCGGCTGATCGACGACGTCGAGACACCCCTTCCGCTCAGTCCGTTTGAGGCGATGCTTTACGGTCGAGGGACAGCCGAAGATCGCGCCTGGATCTTTTCCTGCCTGACTCGACAGTTGAAGCTGCCGTTTCTTCTCGTCGTCCTCGGTCAGGACGAAAACTCCACCGAGGCGACTGACGCAAAACAGAATTCACCGTTGATCGGCGGGCTTCTGCACGACGGCAAGGTGTACCTGTATGACTTTCAGATTGGACTGCCGATCCCGTCAGCATCCAGTCCCCCTGAAGATCCGCTCCCAGGCCTGCCGGCGACGCTCGAAGAAGTTCAAAAGAACGATGCTCTGCTCCGTGCACTCGATGTCGACGATCTTCCGTACCGTGCGTCCGCCTCGCAGTTTCAGACAGCAAAACTGCTGCTGATCGGCGAGTCCTCTGTCTGGGCACGACGGGTTGAGGCTGTGACTTATGAGATGCCCAAATCCAACTCGACCCCGGTCATCTGGGAACCGCTGGTTTCTCACGGAGCCTTCGCGGGTGAGGGGATCATCGACATCGTCACCGAATCGGTCGCCGGTCTTATCAAGTCGGACGCGATCGGAGTCTGGGACTACCCGGAAGGCCAGCGATCCGCCCGGGAAATACTGACCACTGAGCAGAAATCGCTTTTCGACAGGATTCACGAACCGATGTCCGCGCCGCGACCGTACCGTCAGTCGCTGGACACAGGAACTCCGCCGAAACTCGAATACGGCTCCGGCCGGCAGATGCAGTTGAAAGCTCGCGTCGCCCAGGTCCTCGGCCGGCCGCAGGACGCGATCCCGCTTTACGTCCGGATCCAGACGTGGCGAAATACCGCTCCCAAAGCAGACCCGAAACAGCTCATCGACGATGCCCTGCTCGAACAGGCGAAGCAGTTGCCCGAGGAAATTCTTAAGCTGCATTCCCGCGCCTCGCTGGAGACAAGTTTCTGGCAGGCAACGTCTCAGCTGGAACTCGGCAGACACTCGGCCGCTGCGTCCGCTTTCGATTTCTGGATTCGGACCAGCCCCTCGCCGGAACTGACTGGCCAGGCAATTCTGCTCATCGCCCTGTCACGGGCCCAGCAGGGAGACCTGATCATCGGCGGCGGTTTTCTGAAACGCCTGCCCAAAGAAAATGCCAGCTACCAGAAAGCTCAGATCCTGAAGAAACGCTGGCAGGCCATCGAAGACGGCAAAGGAAACTGAACTGCACCGGCGACATCGCGATTCTGAGTGGATATCGCCGAACTCCGTTTTGCCCATTCCGGTCAAATCCGATTCACGGAACACGGCGAACGTCGAATTCAACGTCGACTCGTTGAGATTCGCCCCGGACAGTAGTAGACTGGCGGATTCTCTGACGGAACAGGGCTTCGCAGTTTGCGGAAACACCTGACAGCGACAGACTTTACGTCGAGGCGGCGTGCCTCACGCGTCGCTGACTTCCCCCTGAAATGGCGACGCGCTGGCCGTGCCCGGACTTTCGGCGGCTCAGACGCCACTTCAGACCCCGCCTCAGGCACCCAAAATGAAACACGTTCTCTCTGCACTCGTCGTGAACCAGCCAGGCGTGCTGGCTCACATTTCCGGCATGCTCGCGTCGCGCGCTTTCAATATTGAAAGCCTCGCCGTCGGCGAGACCGAAAACCCGGAATTCTCTCGCATCACTTTCGTCGTGAGCGGCGGTGACCGGGTCCTCGACCAGGTTCGCAAGCAGCTTGAGAAAATGATCACCGTCGTAAGGGTCATCGATTTCTCCGGTCAGGAATTCGTCGAGCGGGATCTGATGCTGCTGAAAGTCAGCACGACAATCGGCGCTCGCAGCGAGATCAGAGAGCTGGTCGACATCTTTCGAGGCAGCATCGTTGACGTCAGTCCCGAGCACGTCATGATCGAAATTTCCGGCCAGGAACGAAAGCTGGAAGCCTTCGTCGACGTCATGCGGCCGTTCAATATTATTGAGCTGGTCCGGACCGGGCGGATTGCCCTGCTCCGCTCGAACGAACAGACGATCGACGTTTCCGAAGATACTCCGCAGGAGAAAGCGGCCGCGGCCGCCCGCCAGTAGTCGCGAGTAAAACCAGTCGCGAATAAAACCAGTTTCCGAATGAACCTCTGAAAGACTCAACAATGCCAGTCACGATTTACTACGACAACGATGCTGACCTCTCGCTTCTCAAAGACAAAACGATTGCCATTCTTGGCTACGGCAGCCAGGGCCACGCTCAGGCTCAGAACCTGCGGGACAGCGGCTGCAACGTCGTCGTCGGTCAGCGAAAAGGCAGCCCGAACTACGACCTAGCCGTGAGCCACGGCTTCGATCCGATGTCCGCCGCCGATGCCGCAAAGGCCGGCGATCTGATCAACATCCTGCTGCCCGACGAAGTCCAGGGCGACGTTTTCAAATCAGACGTGAAACCGAATCTGGATCCGGGCAACGTTCTGCTTTGCTCGCACGGCTTCAACGTGCATTTTGGTCAGGTCACTCCGCCGGAAGGCGTCGATGCGGCTCTCGTCGCACCGAAAGGCCCCGGCCACCTTGTCCGCTCCGAGTACGAAAAAGGCGGCGGAGTTCCCTCGCTGATCGCGATGTACCCGGGCTCGTCGGACAGCTCGAAGCAGCTGGCACTCGCCTACGCGAAAGGCATCGGCGGAACCCGCGGTGGAGTCATCGAAACGACGTTTGCGGAAGAAACGGAAACGGACCTCTTCGGGGAGCAGGTCGTGCTCTGCGGCGGAGTCAGCGCTCTCGTCAAAGCCGGTTTCGAAACACTCGTTGAAGCCGGTTACCAGCCGGAAATGGCCTACTTCGAGTGCATGCACGAACTCAAGCTCATTGTCGACCTGTTCTACCAGGGCGGCCTGAACTACATGCGGTACAGCGTGTCAAACACGGCCGAGTACGGCGATTACACCCGCGGCCCGCGGATCGTCGGCCCGGAAGTCAAAGCCGAGATGAAAAAGATCCTGGAAGAAATCCAGAGCGGTCAGTTCGCCCGCGACTGGCTGCTCGAAAACAAAGTCAATCAGGCATCCTTCAAAGCGACGCGACGCCGCGAGCGAGGTCACCAGCTCGAGGAAGTCGGCAAACAGCTTCGCAGCATGATGACCTGGATCGACTCGAAAGAAGTCTGAGCCAGGCAGGTGAATCCGCGATCCCACAGGCCGGTCTTTCGACCGGCCTGTTTTTGTTTCGGTTCTTCTTCGGTCAAGTCGAACGAGTCAGTCCATCCACGAGGAGATTCTGCGGCTCGCTGAAGCGTCACTTGCTCGCCGTGAACGGCCGGATGAGCCTAAAGAGGGAGCGGACAATCTTCGATCAATCATTGCCTGCCGGTGGGCCGCATTTGTTAGACTCCCAGGGCGGCAGTTGGCGTCAGGGAAGCGGAGCCAGAAGACTTCGTTAAATGAGCGACGCTATGCCGTGCATTTGTTCGGCGACTCGCATAATGGTCGCGTTTACGTAGGCAATACTGGGCATTCGAGAGCAAACTTCATGACGGAACCGGAAGAGGCACCGCCGGCGGACGAACATTCGAAAGAAGAGCTGAAACGGGCTCTGAAGGCATTCAGGAAACGGCTGAAGCTGACTCGCCTTGATGACGAGTCTCGGCTCGGTTACGGGCCGATGTCTGGAGGCGGTCGTTCCACCGTCACGGCCATCACCCCACCGAACCAGTATCCGAAAACGGTGTGGGAAGCGCTGGCCGTCCAGGGGCGATTGAGGTACTCAGGCCACGGCACCTACGAACTTCTCGATTAGTGGACGCGTGCGCGGACCGACCTTGGGATGTTTACGCAGAGTTCGCTCCAGCTTGTTCCATCATGTCTTGTCAGGCGATCTCGCTTAAGTTGCCCGTGCTGCTGCCGAACGTGTCCGCTTCGATGCCGAGGTGCAGAAGCATCGTCACGAATAGATTGCAAAGCGGTTTGTTGAGGTCGCGCCGGAAAGCAAGGTGCTGGCCGTGAGTGAAGCCGCCGCCGGCGAGCAGGATCGGCAGGTTGGTGTTGTCGTGCGTGTTGGCGTCGCCCATGTTGCTGCCAAACAGAATCATGGTCCGGTCGAGCAAACGTTCCTCGTCTTCGTGTGTCTCGGCGAGTTGTCCGATCAATTTGCGGAGCAGCGCCATCTGCTGACGATCAGCGTCTTCGAGTTGCTTGACCTTGCTCTCCGCCTGTCCGTGATGGCTGAGGTTGTGGTAGCCGTCGGTCGTGTTCTGATCGGGATGCAGCTTGAAGACCGGAGTTGCAAAAGCGTCAACCATCAACGTGACGATGCGGGTTGAATCCGATTCCAGAGCCAGCCGCGCCATCGACAACATCAGGTCGAACTTCTCGAAGAACAGTTTCTGATCTCGGATGTCGTCCGGGGCGGGTTGATCGGTCGTTGGTTTGAGACGCAATTCCCACTGGCGAGCCGTATGCAAACGCTCTTCCATTTCGCGAACGGATGTCAGGTATTGATCGAGTCGTGACTGATCATCAGAACCGAGTTTGCGTCGAAACTGGCGAGTGTCATCGAGCAGCGTGTCGAGAATGCTTCCGCGTTCGTCAAGGTGATGCAACTGTCGCTGGACCGCTGCGGAGTCGCCCTGAACGAACATCTTTCGGAATAAAGCCGGGGCACTATCCACAGCCGGCAGCAATACACCATCGCGCGTCCACGACAGGCTGCGATTGGCTTTGTCGATGTTCACACCGAGATTCAATGTCGGAAAGCGAGTCACCGGCCCGAGTCGCTCGGCGGCGAACTGGTCGAGTGAAATGGTGTTGCGAAAGCCGCTCTTCGTTGGACCGCGGGCCGCCGTGAGGAAACAGTTCTCCGTGCTGTGACCGCCATCCACGTCGGGATGCGACAAACCACTGAGCACGGTGAAGTCGTTGCGGAATTCGGCCAGCTCACTGAGGTACGGTGAGAGCCCATAGTCTCGTCCCGCCCTCTCAGGAAAGAACGGCCTGGGCAATACGCCAAGGTTATTCGAGATGAGCAGCATCCGTCGCGGAGGTTGTGTCCCTTGTTCCTTTGCCGAGGCGGACCGTAAACCATCCAGGAGCGGTAGCGCGAGCGTGACTCCGGCACTGCGAAGAAATCGGCGACGGGACCGGATTGATTGATGATTGTCGATTGATGATTTTTGATTTTTGAAGTGCGGGCGGGAGCCTTGGAATTGGTTCATTGCTTTGCCTTCTCATCTGCTGTCTTGACGCTTTTCACAAAAATCGCGATCAGTTCGTCGCATTCATTGACGATGTCCGCCATTCGGTTTGGCTCGCATAGCCGTTTGCGTTCAATGATTTTGAGCCAGATCATGGTTTCCCGTAGCTCCTTTAAGGCGATTTTCATTTTGTGAATGAAGTCACGTCGGGATTCCGCGCTTTGTGCTTCGCCATAATTCGGAGCTGGTGATGTTCCGGATCGAACCAGTTGACGCGCGATGTGATTGCCAGCCTTGGAGTCCGGAATTCCTTCGACAACGCCAATAATGCGAACAGCAAAGTCAACAAGCCGATCCTCGAGGCTGGCTGGTTTCATGGTGGATCTCGGGTGTTTCTGGCTGACTGTTGTTGCCATTTACATGACTTTGCGAGTGTTGTTTTGCGGGTTTGATGATTTTCGCTTGATGATTGTAGATTTGTGAAGTTTAGAACGTGCCGTCCGGCATCGTTGACCCGGCACGTCACTTCGTCCTTCAAAAATCATCAATCGACAATCATCAATCAGTTTTCTTCCCCAGGAAACACGCGACTTTGCACCAGCGAATGCACGAGATCGCGGATGCGATAATCATCCGAGGCACAGGCATCGAGGATCGACTCGATCTCTGCACGATCCGCAAATCGCACCGGAGTTCCGGTGGCATACAGCGTGAACTGATGCAGAAGATTGCGAGCCAGTTGACGAGGATCGTCTGCGAGAATGGCCTTCAGTTCGTGAATATCTCGAAAGCGGCGACCGTCGAGCAAACGCCCGCTGGCATTGACCGCGTCGGAAAGAGCGTAGGTGAAATCGTGGCCCGCTCGGTCAATTCCTGTGATGCGTTCTCCCGCTTCGACACTTCGATAACGCGTTCGCCAGCCTCCGAGGATGTCGAAGTTCTCCAATGCCAGACCGACGGGATCGAACTTCGCATGGCAACCGGCACACGATTCCGATTTCGTGTGCAGAGCCAGCAATTCGCGAATCGTCTTCGCACCACGAATGTCCGGCTCGACCGCGGGAACGCTCGTCGGCGGAGGTGGCGGCGGTTGACCAATCAAACGCTCCATGATCCACGCGCCTCGAATGACCGGTGACGTCGAAGTCCCGTTGGCGGTCACTTTGAGAATTGCCGCTTGCGTCAACAGGCCGCCGTAGGGGCTGTCATCGGGCAACGTGACTTTTCGCAGCTTCGAACCGAAGACGGCATCCAATCCGTAATGCCGGGCGAGCCGGTCGTTCACGTAGGCAAAATCCGCTTCGACCAGCACGCTCGACCGCAGGTTCTCGCGAATCATCGCGGCGAAGAATGTTCGCGTCTCGCGCTCCATCGATTCGACCAGATAGTCGTCAAAGCGATACTCGGGATGCAGTCGAATGTCCGGCTCATCGCGGCGAATGTGTCGCAGGCTGAGCCAGTAATCGGTGAAGTTCTGAACGAAGCGGTCGAAGCCGGGGCTGTCGATCAGGCGATCGGTTTCGTTGCGAAGCGTGTTGGCATCGCGGAGTTTCCCGGCCGCTGCCAGGTCCAACAGTGCCGCATCGGGACGCGTATTCGTCAGCAAGTGCGACAGCCGCGACGCGATGGCATAGTGATCGAGGTCGCTCGTCGCCGGATCAGATGGTTCGCGCAGATAGAGAAAGTGGCTGGAGCACAGGAAGGCCTTGTAGCCGGCGAGCATCGCTTCCGGGAACGGGCTCCCCTGTTCAAGCCGCTTGAGGATGAGCTGTTCGAACCGGAGCAGTGCCTCATCCGGCACAGGTTCGCGAGCAGCGAGCTTTGCGAAACGCCGCAGGAGCCGCCGCGCGTCAGCCTGCGGATTGGTAGATTGAACGTCCGCTCCGAGATCGTGAAACAAGACGCGATGTGACGGTGGCGGCCACGACTCGGGCGCGTTCGGGCCTTCGACTTCCAGCCACTCAAAGGCGATCCCCGGCTGGCCGCCTTTCGGAAATGGCGGATAGCGATACGTCGGAGGTCCGCCATCCACATTGCGAGCCAGTGGAACCGGCAGGCCCAGCAGGCTGTACTCGAACGTTTCCGTGGGAAGCAGCCGAATGATCGTCTCGTAGATTCTCGCTTCCGGCTGAATGTCCATGATGCCACCCGTCGCTCGCACATCACCGGAGACATCTGGCCCGGATGGCTTCCTCGCTCGAAACGTCATCGGCACGGGCTCGGTTGCTGGCTTGAGCTGATACCCCTCCGTCTGTAGGACGGCCCGCGCCGAGAAGCGGACCCGGTACTCCCCCGGAAGTTTCGCAACGAAGCCGCGCGGATATCCGTAGTAGGGCCAGTGAGCGGAACGAAACAGTGCGAGTTCGAGTGCCGGATCGTCTTTGAGTGCAGCGAGGTCCTTCGTATCAACCGCCTTGTTGTCCTTCGCAAAGAACATCGCTTCGCGTTCACCGAATGTGTTGGTGGCTGAGAATAACTGTGTACTCGCCGCTCGATACCTGGTGACCGGTGGCGGTTCGGGGCCGCTGGCCATTGCCTGTTGTAATGCCACTCCAGCGGCATCGAGATAAGCAGCCAACTGCACTCGCGACATGTCGAGTGCGGATGCAGTCTTGTTGAACCGATGGGCCTCACGATCTTCCGGCAGCATGTCTCGAATATCGAGCAGCGGCAGTTGCAGCACATCGCGAAGGTTCTGCTGGTACTCGTCACGATTGAGACGTCGCAGAGGGCCGCGACCGTTCGCCAGGACGTCCGCCCGATCTGCAGTTGCGATCGCCTCGTGCAGCGCCTTCACCATTGATTGACGATCACCGTCCGCCAACGCCGCCCGGTCAGGCGGCATTTCACCAGCTTTGACTCGATCATGGATGAGAATCCAGCGGTCGCGAAGCCGTCGCTCATCGAGATTGAATTCCAGCAAAGTGAGGTCAAGCCCGCCTTCTGCAGACTCGCCGTCATGGCAGTCGAGACAGTTGTTCTTAAGCAGCGCGCCCAGCGAAGCCGTCACGTCGGCAGCAAAGAGAGACTGCCCCATCAGCCCTATGAACAGCAACACGCCCAGGCTGAGGCGGCTCGCCGTAGACGCGCGATCCAGCCTTGAGCGTTCAACGGCAAGCCAAGGGCGTCGGTGAGTGTTGTTCATCGGCGTGTCTTAGGCAGTATGGGCTCGCAAACGAAGAAAAGCGGAGCACCAGCGACGGCCCCGCCGCGCAAAAGCAAACCCGCACGAGTCAACAACTTACGACTCAATGCGGGTCTATTCAGCAAGTGGGCGGAGCCGGAATTGAACCGGCGACACCAGGATTTTCAGTCCTGATGAGTCGTGTT
>JAQBVJ010000029.1 GCA_027623235.1 Planctomycetota bacterium | reverse complement strand
CCTATCCGTGGGCTTACGCCCACGGCTATGTGCTGTCGCCGCTTCGCGGCTGAAGTGTGCAACTTCAAAAATTACACTTCGGGTTACTTTTTTCCGTCGGTTCCGTGTCTTCCGTGCTTCTATTCTGTCAGCTCCAGCCGACAGTATTTTTTCTTTCCGGCCCACAACAGCAGACCGTCTTCGACTTTGATTTTCTGATCGAACGACTCGATCTTTGTTTTGTCTTCGCCCAGCTTGCCGCCGCCTTGAGCGATGAGACGCCGGGCCTCGGCATTGGAGCTGTTCAACCCGGCGGTCACAAACAGCTTTGAGGCTGGCAGGCAGCCGTCTTCGTCGAGGTCGCCTCGCGAGATCGCCGCGACCGGGATGTCCGACGGCAACGCGCTTCCACCGATTTCGTCCTGCCAGCGCGAGGCGGCTTCGTCGCCTGCTCCGGCATCGTGATACTCATTGATGATTGACCGGGCGAGGGTCATCTTCGCGTCTTTCGGGTGCCCGGAAAGCAACGTGTCGATTTCCTCAAACGGGATCGTGGTGAGCAGCTCGAAGTACATCCGCATGACCTCGTCGGGCAGCTGCATGAACTTCTTCATCATCTCGTAGGGAGGCTCGCTGATGCCGATGTAGTTGCCCAGGCTCTTGCCCATCCGGAGTTTGCCGTCGAGCCCGACCAGTATCGGAGACATGACTCCGATCTGTTGCGGCAGTCCCACTTCACGCTGAAAGTCGCGGGCCAGCATGAACGTAAAGAGTTGTTCCGTTCCGCCCAGTTCGATGTCGGCTTTGATCTCGACCGAGTCCTGAGCCTGCATGACCGGGTAGAGGCACTCGTGAAGGTAAATCGGTTTTTCGTCACGGAACCGTTTGGCGAAGTCGTCCCGGTTGAGCATCTGCGCGACGGTGACTCGATTGCAGAGATTCAGAATGTCAGCGAGCGACAGGCTGGCAAACCAGTCTCCGTTGCGATGCACTTCGGCCTTGTTGAGGTCGACGACTTTGCCCACCTGCGTGAGGTAGTCCTTCGCGTTGACCTCAATCTGTTCCAGCGACAGCCGACTGGAGCGAGCTTCGTCACGGCCGCTGGGGTCGCCGACCAGCGCCGTATAATTTCCGATAATGATGACCGCCTGGTGGCCCAGTTCCTGAAACTGCTGCATCTTTTTCAGCGGCACCGTGTGGCCAAGATGGACGTCGATGCCGGTCGGATCGATGCCGTATTTGATCCGCAGTGGCGTGTCGGTTTCGCGGCTTTTCTGCAGTTTCGCGGCAAGCTCTTCTTCCGGGCAGATCTGCTCGATCCCGCGGCGGATGATGGCGAGCTGCTCTTCAACGGACGGAAACGGCATGGCGGAAGCGATCGCAAATGGTGCAGATTCGAGGCGAGGTCACGTCGGAACGCGGAGATTACCAGCGAGGACTTCGTGGCTCCAGCGAGGCTGATTTCAATCTTTCAGCACGGCGTCCATCGAGTCGAGGCGGACTCGGAAGACTTCCGTCTGGACTTTTCCTCGCGACAGCCCGATCAGAATGTGCCCGTCGTGCTCGATGACGTGCGGGTACTGCAGGCTCGCGATTCCGGATTGAAACTTCTTCGTGATCCTGGCAACAGAATCGGGAATCGAGGGTGGCGACGGAACATCCAGCCGGGCGAGATGCGTAAACGTTGTGTCGTCCGAACTGATCGCCAGGTGAAGCTCGCGCCGGCCAATCTTCGGGTTCGCATTGAGGACGAGAATTCGATACCCGCGGCTGGTCTTCATCGAGAACAGCTTGCTGCTGGAATTTGGAAAGTTGGTGAGAACCGGCGTGTCCCACGTGCGGCCCTCATCGCGCGAGACGGCATGAAACAATCGCTGCGATCCGCCGTTGTCGCGAAACAGCGCGAAGAGCCTCCCGTCGCCGAGCGGCCAGAAGATCGGTTCGTCAGGGCGAAAGCCTTTGACCTCGCCAACGCGAACGACCGGAAACGCCTGCCAGTCGTCGAGTGCTTTCCGGCCGCCGATCAGAACCGAAACGTTGAACCGCGAATCGCGTCGCGTGAGGATCCAGTCGCCTGACGTCAGCTTCTGTGGCGGAAAGTTATTGATTGCGTTGCCGTAGAGCCGGCCATGCTGCTCCCACTTTTGAAGGGCAGTGTCGTAGCGATACGCGAGAAGTTCGAGCTGCTTTTGCTCCTGGGTACCGAACGCTCCTTTCCCTCGATAGTGAGCGGCCAGAGCCAGCAGTTGCCCATCCCTCACCCAGAGGCCTCGGGCGATAAACGCGTGCGGTTCTTCAGGAGTTCCAGTGACGCTCTTTGCGGGGCTCCACGTGAGCCCGTCGTCACTGGTCGAATATTTGATTTCCTGCGTCGGCCAGTCTTCGACTTTCGGCCCGTCGCTCCAGATGCACCAGAACCGGCCGTCATGATGGACAAGGTAGTTGTGCAGGTTGAGTCTCAAATCGTGCATGTCGATCTTGTCAGACGGCGCAGCGTGCGGACCCGGCACGACCGCGTTGATGATGGCGTGTTCGCCGTGAAGCACCGGCAATGCCTCATAGTCAATCGCGTTCGGATCGGTCGCTCGCCCCTGAAGTGTCAGGACCGATACGGGATCGTTTTGAGTGAACGCGCTCGGCGCCGCCAGCAGCAGTCCTGCAAGGGCCAGCGACCACGACCGAAGCTGCGATCCTTGAATTCTCATGTGGCACTTCACTCGGTTGAAAGGAAGGGAACGCTCAATGCTGACTCGCGTGGCAATGTCACATCGTAGCTGGGGCACATCGTAGCTGGCGGGAGTCGCGTTGTTTACGATGCCGGTTCGATTCACAAGGCGGCATCCGCCACTTGAGCAGATTCTTCGCTGACGAGCTGAGCAACCGATGAGCCTCGACCGGTTTGAAAATCGAATCACTTCGCCTGACGAACTGCAGTCGCTGATCGGGTCACCGAGCGAGCTGGTGATCCGGAAGCAGCTTGCCGAGCTCGACCACCACATGCAGGCCTTCATTGCCGAGTCGCCGTTTCTTCTGCTGGGAACATACGATCACTACGGGCTGTGCGATGTGTCTCCGCGAGGAGACCTGCCGTCGGTTGCAAAAGTGCTCGACTCAAAGACGCTGGTCATCGCCGAACGGCCAGGTAATCGACGCGCCGACTCGCTGCAGAACGTCATCGAAACCGGGCGGGTCGGATTGCTGTTCGTCATCCCCGGACTCGGCGAAACGCTTCGAGTCAACGGCGTGGCCTGCGTCATTCGAGAAGACCCCGTGCTGGCAGCGCTGTCGGTGCAGGGCAAGTCGCCCGTCGTGGGAATCGCAGTCGAAGTGGAAGAGTGCTATCTGCAGTGTGCGAAGGCGCTGATCCGCTCGAAGCTCTGGGAGCCGCCGCAGCCTTTGAAAACTCCGTCCCTGTCGTGCTTCGCCGAAATCCTGATCGACCAGACGAATATCGATGAGACCGTCGAGTCGCTCGACAAGCAGATTCAGCAATCCTACGCCGAGTGGCTTTACTGAAACTCCGGGGATCCAATGATTCTCCATTCCAAAGCCGTGTCCGGCCTCGGTGTCAAATGACCAATGACCAATGAGAAGAGAGCCGTCTGATGAAAAACTTCCTGATGATTGCGGTTGCTGTGTCTTTAATCGCCGCGGAACTGAACGCGGGTGAGATCGTCTTTGAGGAAGGCATCGAATACACGAATCCGGACGAGCAGCACTTGAAGCTGAACCTCGCGCGGCCGAAACAGTTGGATTCGCTGGCGCCGGCGGTGCTGTGTATTCACGGAGGTGGGTTTCGAGCGGGCAAGCGCGAGCGGTGGGACAAACTTTGCCGGGAGCTTGCCGAACGCGGCTACGTCGCCGCAACGGTCACGTACCGGCTGGCTCCAAAGTACAAATTCCCGGCCGCTGTTTACGACGTCAAAGCCGGCGTTCGCTGGCTCCGCGCGAACGCAGAGAAATACAAAATCGATCCCAACCGAATCGGCGTCGTTGGCGATTCTGCCGGAGGCCATCTCGTGCAGTTTCTCGGAGTGACCGGATGCGTGGCCCGGTTCGAGGGCGATGGTGGAAACGCCGATCAGTCTTCGCGAGTGTCCTGCGTCGTTAATTATTACGGGCCGAGCGATCTGACGAAGTCGTACGGCAAAAGCGTCGACGCGGCGGAGGTTCTTCCGCTGTGGCTTGGCGGGGACGCGACCACTCACCGGCAGGCTCACATTCTGGCGAGCCCGCTTTACTGGGTGACCCCCGAGGCAGCTCCGTCGCTGCTGCTGCACGGCACCGAGGATCCCTACGTCAACCATGAGCAGGCCGTCTGGATGCACGACAAACTGAAATCCGCGAACGTCGAGGTCAAGCTGCTCACGCTTCAGGGAGCCGGACACGGGTTTCGCGACGAACACGCGAAACGTGCCGAGGCCGAGCTGTTCGAATTCTTCGCCCGACACCTGAAGCCGTGATCCGTGGCCCTTCCGGCAACGATGGCCAGATCAAGGAGCGCGCGGAGCCAGTTCGGAAGTGGCAGGTTGAAACTTACCGCTCAACCTGGCTTCGCAAACCTCTCGATCAAACGCCCGACCACGGCGGCGTTGGCTTCGGGAAAGTTGAGATTCGCGAGCTCGGCGGCCGGCAGCCACTCGAAGCCGTTTTCGGCTTTCGGCGACGATCCCTCTTTGCTGGCCGGATTGAGTTGGCACAGCCAGAAGTGGAGATCGACGGTCGCGTGCGGATACTCGAACTCCATCCTGGCGAATAACTCGACGGGCTTCACAGCGAGCCCCGTTTCTTCGAGGCATTCCCGCACCGCGCAGTCCCGCTCGGGCTCGTCCGGTCGGCACTTTCCGCCGGGGAACTCCGCGTGCCCGGCGAGCACCTGGTCGGCCTGGCGGACTCCGATGAGGAGCCGGCCACGGTGCTCGACGATGGCAATGCCGATCCGCTTCGGAGCCGCGCGGACTGGTGTCTTTTGCCCCTCGTCCCTCGGCTCTCGCCCCTCACCCATAACTCCCCCAACGATCGGGTGCGAATTGTCGTACCGCAGCCAACGAATTACAGTCCCGCCGCTCCGTCTGCAACAGTCCCTTCGAAGGCGAACATGTCCCTCTCTATCCGAGCCCTGCGGAAAAGCTACGTCGAGCCTGGCGGGCGAACGATCAATATTCTGAATGTCGAGTCGTTCGACATGGCCTCGGCCGAACAGGTGGTCCTCGTCGGTTCCAGCGGCGGCGGCAAAACAACCCTGCTGAACACGATTTCCGGCATCACGACCGCCGATTCCGGATCGGTCGTCATCGACGGCACCGATGTCACGACTCTGCCCGAGGCTGGCCGGGACCGCTTTCGAGCACTCAAGATCGGGTTCGTGTTTCAGACATTTAACCTGCTTCCGGCGTTTTCGGCGCTGGAGAACGTGCTGCTGGGAATGAGCTTCTCCGGCCAGAAAGCCGACCACGCTCACGCAAGAGAGCTGCTCAAGCGAGTCGGCCTGGAGCACCGATTGAACCATCGCCCGTCGGAACTGTCGGTCGGCGAGCAACAACGGGTCGCCGTCGCTCGGGGGCTCGCCAACCGGCCGAGCCTGCTGCTGGCCGACGAACCGACCGCGAGCGTAGACACCGCCAACCAGGACAACGTGCTGAGTCTGATCCGCGAAGCGTGTACCGAAAACAAAGTGTCGCTGCTGATGGTGACTCACTCGCCCGAAGTCGCGTCAAAATTTGATCGTGTCGAAAAACTCAGCGACTTCAACAAACCGGAGGTGGCGGCTTGAACCTCCTGACAATCGCGTGGAAAAGTCTTCGGCAGCGGGCACTCGCTTCCTCACTCACAGCACTCAGCATTTCGCTGGGCATCATGCTGATGGTGGCTGTCCTGATTATTAACGGGCTGGTCACGGAAGCGTTTCGCCAGAACGGAACCGGCTTCGGCCTGGTCGTCGGCGGGCGAGGCAGCGGTGATATGAACCTCGTCCTGAACGCGGTCTATCGAATCGGCATGCCCGGCGAGCCGCTTCCCTGGCGGTACTACGACGAACTCAGGAATCACCCGTACGTCGAATCCGCCGTCCCGATGGCGATGGGGGACCTCACCCAGGAAGGACAGTTCCCGATCGTCGCCACGACGCCGGAGTACTTCAGTCTCGGCTACGCACCCGGTAAGAAGTTCACGCTGAAGAAAGGTGGCCGACTGCTGGGCAAATATTTCTCAGCCGTAATCGGTTCGAGAGTGGCGAGTCAAAATGGCTGGGATGTGGGCTCGACGTTTCAGTTAAGTCACGGCGGCATGGACGACCACGTTCACACGGAACGGTACGAGGTCGTCGGTGTTCTCGGTCGAACGGGCACGGCGAACGACAAGACCGTCTTCGTCGACATGGAAGCATTCTTCATGCTCGCCGGTCATGAGAAACCGCCGCAGGAAGCCATCGATCGGCTGCGCGAGTTTGGCTACGAGGTCACTCCGCAAGAGGAAGCGGTGATAAAAAAAGCCGCCGCCGAGATGAACCACGAAGGCGAAGAACACGGTGACGAGCCACACTTTCACGCCGTGCCGAACGACCTTAAGGAAGTCTCGTTCATCCTTGTCAACACAAAAGACATCATGGGTCTGCCGTTCCTTGCGGCGCAGATCAACGAGGGTGTCAAAGCTCAGGCGGTGAACCCGGTGCCCGTGATGAGGCGGCTGCTGGACAACGTCGTCGGCAATGTGCGAACGCTGCTGCTGTGTCTGACCGCACTGATCGTTGTCGTGGCGGGCGTCGGAATTTTTGTGAGCATTTACAACTCGATGAGCGACCGTCGTAAAGAAATCGCCATCATGCGGGCGCTGGGAGCTCACCGCGGAACCGTGTTCTCGATCATTCTGGGCGAATCGCTGCTGCTCTGTCTGGGAGGCGGCGTGCTCGGTCTGCTGTTCGGCCACGGGCTGGTTTTCGTGGCCGCTCCGTTCATCGAGTCCGAAGCCGGCCTGATCCTCAATCCGTGGCTGTTTGAACCGGCTGAGCTGATTCTGTTTCCGGTGCTCATGGTGATGGCGACTCTGGTCGGCTTCCTGCCCGGCATGACCGCCTACCGCACCGACGTGGCCGAGTCGCTGACCGATTAGCCGGTGGCCCGCATTGAGAGAGTGGCCCGGGCTGGAGGTATTTCCCCATGCAAAACCGGGCGGCTTGCGCCGCTCCGCGACCTGCGACTGGGTTTTCAACGGGCTGCTCGGCCGGAGCCTCGCCCCCGGGGGACTCGCTTGAAATCGGACATCGGTTTCGGACATGCT
Organism: Planctomycetota bacterium; assembly: GCA_027623235.1. Taxonomy (GTDB): domain Bacteria; phylum Planctomycetota; class Planctomycetia; order Planctomycetales; family Planctomycetaceae; genus JAQBVJ01. The sequence goes on along the minus strand of JAQBVJ010000029.1, from coordinate 56,492 downwards.
TCGCGCAGGCGTGGCTCACGTACCGCTGATGCCAGAATCTCAACAATCACGATGCGAACCGGAGTCCCTTATGTTTCGTATTAAACTTGCAATGATCGTCGGTGGAGGCTTCATCGCTTTCATGGGGTACGAACAATTCAAAGTCAGCAGCGGGACGACGGCCGAGCCCGTTTCTGTCAGCCTGGCGGATCTCGAAGCCGGCAAAATCCCCGACAACGCGCACCTGAACATCGGCGAGCACATCGCACTGCACGGCGCGGCTGTCTATGAGTACGAACAGGCCGAACATCAAACCGGCGATCCCGGCCCGAACGCCAAAGTGAATCACTGCTACTACCCGATCTTCTCGACCGAACACCCGCTGTTCGCCGCCGAAGAAGAAACGGCTGGCGATGATGACTTTGCCGTTCTCGTCAAGACACAGGTTTTCAAAACCGTTGGCTCCATTCCGGACGACTTCGCGACGGTGGGATCTGTCAAAGGTCTCGTCATCAACAGCATTTCCTCACTGGATGCCGAGGAAACAAACCTGGTCAAACAGAGCTTCCCGGGTGCGAACCTGGACAAGGTGCTGATTCTTGAACAGAACCGGGAACCCGCCTCGATCGTTAAATCGGGCGGCATGATGGGCGGCGGAGCGCTGCTGTCCCTGGTCGGGCTCGGCCTGTTCTTTGTCGGGAAGAAGGCTGGGACAGCGGCCGTTTGACCGAAAAGTTCGTCGCAGTCAACGGGCGGGCCGGTCTGAGGACATTCGATGCGGCATCGCCCGGCAATTCGACATCCCCTTGCACTGATCGCGGCGGCTCCGGTCGTCGCGGCAGTCATTGGGAGCGTTTTCAACATCTGGTACAACGTGTCCCAGGTCGAACCGCTGTTGACGGTCGAACAGAGCGACGTCTTCAAGTCGACGATCTTCTATTACAACCTCGTCGCTTACCCGCCGCTGGTCGGGCTGTGGGTCGCGTCCGTGTTCTCGCTGCGAGGTGTGTTTCGGACTCTGCTTGAGGGAGGCTCACCCGACGAAGCAGCGCTATCGCGGGCTCGTGTCCGCACGATCAATCTTCCGTGGCACATCGCGGCCGTGATTGCCACGGGCTGGGTCCTCTGCATTCCCGCTCTACTTTTCGGGCTGCAGCAGAGCGCCGGGCCGATCGATTCGCGAGTGCTGTTTCATCTGCCGACATCGGTCATCATCGCGGCGCTGATTACAGTCACGCATGCGTTTTTCATCGTGGAACTTCTGACCGAGCGGCTGCTCTTTCCGTTGCTCTTTGAGAATGCCAGCCCGTCCCGCATCGACGGTGCCGTCAGTCTCCCCTTGAACCGCCGCACCTTGCTCACGGCGTTTGCGATCTGCGTCTGCCCGGTGCTGTCGCTCGTGCTGCTGGCATTTGTCGATGCCGACTCGACCCGGGAAATCAAGCTGTTCATGGTCTATGTGGGGGGAGTCGGCATCGTGCTCGGTCTGCTTTGCTCGTGGATGTTCACTCAGCACGTCGCGGTTCCCGTTCGCCGGTTGACGTCGGCCGCGCATGAAGTGGCGGCGGGGAACCTCGATGTGCAGATCAGCCTCAAGCGGGCCGACGAGTTCGGGCCACTCATCGACGAATTCAACCGGATGGTCGAGGAAATGCGGGCCAAGCGGGAATTGAGACGCCGCTTCGGACTGCATGTCGGCCGGCGGACGGCGGAGCTGATCCTCGCATCGGACCCCGGACTGTCCGGCACGGAGACGGACATCACCGTCATGTTCTGCGACATCCGCAACTTCACCGCACGGTGTGCCGAAACGCCGGCCGACCAGATTGTCCCGTTGCTCAACCGGTTTCTCACGATGATGGTCGACGTCGTCGAGAATCAGCATCACGGCAACGTCAACAAGTTTCTTGGCGACGGTTTCATGGCTCTGTTCGGGATCAGCGATCGCCAGGACGCCGGGTCAAATCCGGCGGACGAAGCGGTTTCGGCCGGACTGGACATGATCGACCGGCTCGCCGAAATGAACGCTGAACTCGACGGCACCGACATCCCGACGCTGGGCATCGGAATCGGCATCCACTCCGGCCGGGCGATCGTCGGCAGCATGGGATCCGAGGACCGGCTTGAGTACACCGCGATCGGCGATACGGTCAACCTCGCGTCGCGTGTTGAGAGTCTTACCAAAACGCTCGGCCAGTCACTGCTCGTGACGAAGGCCACCATCGACCGAAACGAAGGCCGATTCCAGACCGAGGCTCTCGCACCGCAATCCGTGAAGGGGCAGCCTGCACCGATAGCGGTGTTCGCCGTCAGCAGAACCCCAGCGTCCCTCTGATCGACTGCTGAATCACGACATCGGCACACAGCGCGTGACTCATCTTGCCTCATTTCCGCATCCCAGGCAGAATCCTTTGCTGTGTCCAGATTTGCCGAGAGCAGGACGCTCTCCTTTATGACTGCAAAGAATTGAGTCGTTATGCAGCCTTTCGGAACGCTCCCGCCAACCATGCTTCAGACGTCCGACCTCAACCGCGAGTTGATGGCCTGGGTTGAGGAAACGAGCGAGCTGACGAAGCCGGACATCATTCACTGGTGTACCGGGTCCGAAGCGGAAAGTGAGCGGCTGAACGATCTGTTGACGAAGGACGGGACATTCATTCCGCTCGACCCGATCCGACACCCGAATTCGTTTTACGCCCGCAGCGATGTCAACGATGTTGCCCGCGTTGAGGGCCGCACTTTTATCTGCAGTGCGACCGAACAGGACGCCGGCCCGAGCAATAACTGGATGGACCCCATCCAGATGCGGGAATTCATGAACGGCCTGTTTGACGGCTGCATGACCGGCCGCGTGATGTACGTGATTCCGTATCTGATGGGCCCGCCGGGAAGCTCGATGGCGCAGGTGGGAGTCGTCATCACGGACAGTGCCTACGTCGTTGCCAATATGCGCATCATGACGAGGATCGGCTCCGTCGCACTGGAAGAGTTCCCTCATAAAGCGAGCTTTGTGAAGGGCATGCACTCAACAGGAGTCCTCGACCCGGAGCAGCGCTACATCTGTCACTTCCCCGAGCTGGGGCTCATCATGAGCTTCAGTTCGAATTACGGCGGCAACGCACTGCTCGGAAAGAAGTGCCACGCGCTGCGACTGGCGAGTGCTCAGGCACGCCAGGAAGGCTGGATGGCCGAGCACATGCTCATCCTGGGCATCACCAGCCCCGATGGCGTGAAGACATACGTCGCCGGAGCCTTTCCGTCGGCGTGTGGAAAGACCAACCTCGCCATGATCGTCCCGCCGGATGTCGATCAGGCGAAAGGCTGGAAGGTTGAGTGCATCGGAGACGACATTGCCTGGCTCAGCTTTGGTGAGGACGGACGCCTGTGGGCGATCAATCCCGAGGCCGGTTTTTTCGGCGTCGCTCCCGGAACAAGCATGACGACCAACCCCAACGCGATGCTCTCGTGCCGGGCCAACACGATCTTCACCAACGTCGCGCTGCGGGACGACCGGACGATCTGGTGGGAGGGCATGGACGGCCCGCCTCCGGAGTCGTGTACCGACTGGACCGGCCAGCCGTGGACTCCCGGCTGCGGTCGACCGGCCGCTCACCCGAATTCACGTTTCACCGCGCCGGCCCGCCAGTGCCCGGCGATCTCGCCCGAATGGCAGAATCCGGAAGGCGTCCCGATCAGCGCCATCATTTTCGGCGGTCGCCGCTCAACGACAGTCCCGCTCGTTTCCGAATCTCTCAGCTGGCAGCACGGAACCTACGTCGGCGCGACACTCACCAGTGAGAATACGGCAGCCGCGGCGGGAACCGTCGGGCAGTTGCGTTACGACCCGATGGCGATGCTTCCGTTCTGCGGCTACCACATGGCCGACTACTGGCAGCACTGGCTGAACATGGGCAAGCACGGCGGCGATCAGATGCCGACGATTTATCACGTGAACTGGTTCCGCAAGGACGAGGCCGGAAAGCTTATCTGGCCGGGCTATCGCCAGAACATGCGCGTCCTGAAGTGGATCGTCGATCGAGTCCGCCAGCGGGGAGACGCCGTGGCCAGCCCGATCGGAATGCTGCCGACTCCGCAGGCCCTGGAAATCAGCGGCACCGACTGGCCTCAGGAAACCGTAAAAGAGCTGCTCGCTGTCGACCGCGAGGAGTGGTACAAAGAGGTCGATCGTCGCGAGGAGTTTTTCGCGAACTTCGCCACCAATCTTCCACCGGAACTGCTTCGTGAAAATGAAGCTCTCCGAAAGCGGCTTCAGGATGAGCAACTGCGATTTTAAGCGTGGGTTGAGTTGCGTCTGCTCCGACACCTCGCACATTGACACTGCTCGCGCGGTCATTCCTGCTTTCTTTCTCGCGCTGCTTCTCGTCCCCGCATTTGCACCCGCGGCCGAAATTACCTTCGACTCCGCACGTTCGTACGGCTACCTGAAAGAAATCTGCGACATCGGCCCACGAGTCAGCGGATCCGAGGGGATGACTCAGCAGCAACGCCTGCTCATCAAACATTTTCAAAGCCTCGGCGCGGACATGAAGGCGCAGCGATTTGACGTCGCACATCCGGTGAGCGGAGTGCCGGTCCGGATGACGAACCTGGTCGTCTCGTTCGATCCGACGGCGAAAGAGCGAGTCCTCATCTGCTGCCACTACGACACGCGTCCTTTCCCCGATCGCGATCTGCTGAGGCCGAAAGGCGTCTTTGTTGGAGCCAACGACGGGGCGAGCGGCGTCGCGCTGCTGATGGAGCTTGGCAATCAGATGAATTCGATCAGGCCGCGATACGGAGTCGACTTCATCTTCTTCGATGGTGAAGAGCTCGTTTTCAAGGAAGGCGACAAATATTTCCTGGGTTCGGAATATTTTGCGAAGTGGTATGCCGAAGCGAAGCCGGGCTACCGCTACGTCGCGGGCGTTCTGGTCGACATGATCGCCGACCGGTCTCTTCAGCTTTACATGGAGAAAAACAGTCTCTCGAAGGCTCCCGACGTGACCCGCAGCGTCTGGGCCGTCGCAAAGCGAGTGGGCGTGAAGGAATTTATTGGCCGTGAGAAATACGAAGTCCGCGACGACCACCTCGCCCTGAACGACATCGCAAAGATTCCGACCTGCAACATCATCGACTTTGACTACAAGTACTGGCACACGACCCGGGACACGCCGCTGCAGTGCTCGGCCGCCAGCCTGGGCAAAGTCGGCAAGGTGCTGCTGCACTGGATGGTGGAAGTGCCCATCACGCCGTAGCAAGAGCCGACTGTCGGGGACCTCACGTGATGCGGCCGAGCCAGCCTGAAGTCAGAAGGAAGAGCCGATCCGGGTCCGCCGAATAGCTCATGTTTTCTCCGGGGACAATCTGCAATTCGAGTCGCGGACACGATTCTGAGAGCTGCTGCAGTGCGACCGAAAGCCCGTCAAAAGCCGGCGATGTCCCGAGCGTGTCCTCTCCGATCGTGATCAGAACCGGGCAGTGCACGCCGGGAAGAATCTCGATCAGATCGAGTCCACTGTCGGGGCCGTATTTCTCACAGAAGCCGGCTGCGGTCGTGACGATCGGCAGCGGCTGACGGCAGCGAATCAGCGCGTCGCCCTCGCCGCGTCGCACAGCCTCCCGGCAATGGGCCATCGTTTCTCGAAACGGCCGGGCGTCCGGATGCCACATCCAGTGTTCATGGCTGAGCCACGGCGGCGAGAAACAGACGACGGCCTCAACCGGGTTTGTCCCTGCGAGCTCCCTTGCGGCCAGAAGCGATTTCAGGCCGCCCATGCTGTGCCCGACGAGGACGATCCGCCCCGCACCGAGAGACTCGAAATACCGGGCCCACGCGGCGACGTCGCGCCCGCCGTCGGACGCTTTTTCGAATGCAGCGCCACCGGACGTTGTGCCGCCTCGACCGGAAATTGCTGCCATCCCGTCGTGGCCGCGCGTGTTGATCCGCGCTGCCGCGTGACCAGCCTGCGAAGCCAGAAGAGCAAACGTCTCCAGCGGCCCTGGCGAATAGAAGTTGCTGCCAGTTCCGTGAACGACGATGAAAGTCCGTCCGGTTTCGATCGCGGCCGCCCCGTAGAGAGCTCCATCGAGAAAGTGCCCGTCGTCCGTTTCGACGCGGTGCAGCTCAACAGAAATTCCGGTGCGGGACATCAGGACTTCCCGTTTCAATGAGGCAAAGAAAAAGCCCGACTTCCGAGAAAGCCGGGCTTCTGTTTTCAGCGGAAAACGTCGGCTTAGAAATTGCCGACCCGCTCACCGCCTCGGATTGTCGAGAGACCTTCCATCACGGAAGGATCAATGTTCTCGGAGATGAACCGCACCGAACCGTCCATGAACATCGCATTCATCCCGCCAGGGAACGGGCTGCCGATTCCGTCCGGACCGTTGATATACGGCTTCTTCGTGAGCGACCGGATCGTGGACTTGCCGCCGGCTCCCCATCGACCGAAGTCCTTGCTGGCCTCTGCCACGCCCATCGTGTTGGACGTCCCGTCCGTGATATCGCGGATTCGTAACTTGCGGTTGTAGCCAAAGACGCCGGCCCGCTTGTCAGTGACGGGAAGCGTTGCGGCATCTTCGCCGACTCCGGCGATGCCGACGTAGTGAGTCGCCCCTGGCGTATTGTCGGCAACCTGAGGATTGATCAAGGTCTGAATATTCATGGCGGTCCAGTCCGCATTGTCGCCGGTTTCCCAGCCCTCTTTCTGATCGATCACGTCGTACAGCGAAGCCTGCTCAATGAAGGGCAGGATGGAGACGATCCAGCTGAGACGCTCGTCAGCTTTCAGATCTTCGTTTTCGATCGTCCCGGACGGGAAGAAACGAAACGTGTCGTGGTAGTTGTGCAGCGCGAGGCCAATCTGCTTGAGATTGTTCTGCGACTGCGACCGACGAGCCGCCATGCGGGCCTGCTGAACGGCCGGCAGCAGAAGTGCGGTCAGAATGCCGACTGTTGCGATGCCACCCGCACCACTCATTTCACCGATGAACGGCAGAGACGGCAGCGAAGAGCGGCTGACCGAGTGGAAGCCCTTCGCGTCTTTCGTCCCGACCGCTACGTTCGGAAACAGGTGCTGTGTCACCAGTTCGGCCGGCGGAACGTCCGCCACGTTAATTGGCAACTGGAAGTCGGGCGGGAACACTCCGGACTGCTTGATGCCGACGCGAGCAAAGTTCGCCAGAGTCGGAGCCATTCCGATCAGGCCTTTGTACATCGGTCGCGGATCGGTAATCGTGAGACTCGTAAATGATTCGGGGACTTCAGCGAGAGCCGCTTTAATCTCTGGACTCGGAGCCCACTTATCGAGCTTTCCGTCCATCCGCATCGCAAACGTCTCGATCGACTGTGGCTGAAGTGAAAGCAGCAGCCACTTGTCGTCGACGCAGAGCGAAGCGGCCTGAGCTCCCTCGGCACCGATCAGAATAATCTCTCGGCCCTGTTTTTTAACGCGCGAGACTTCCAGTTCTCCGCGCGACATGCCCCCGGCCATCGTCAGAATGTGGTCAATGGTCTTCCGCAGTTTTGCCGCATCCTTCACTTCAACCGCCAGGACCGGGCCGCCGAACATGAAGAAGATCGGCTGCCCGCCGTCCAGGTAGAAGCACATTGTGCTGCCGAGTGCGGCAAACAGGTCGGCCTTCGGATCGAACCCGATCATCTGCGGAATCTGTGCGATCATCGCTTCCACCTGATCGCCGGCGTCGGGCGGACCGAACTTCGTTGTGTTTCGGGCCAGTCCCAGAATGGTGTCGTAAAACTTCGACGTGTCGAAACTGCACGCCGCAAAACCTGTCGTATCGACTGGCAGTGGCGGAAGGTCTTTCAGAGTGAACGGGCTTTGATCGGCCAGGGCAAGCAATCCTTTCGGTTCGCCTTTCACCTGGACGTGAGTCTCGCTCCACGTGGCCTCACCCTTGTAGCCAGACTCGATCACCACCGCGCCGAGATTGTCCAGGCCGAGTGCCTGGGCAATCGCGTTGATCGTGACTGGCTCGGGAGACGGAACAGGAAGCGGCATCGGGCCGTAGGTGTCGCGGATCGCTCCGATGTCGAACCACGCGAGAACGTTGCGGCTGAATCCGCGCTGCTTGCCGAATTCCTTCCACATCTCGCTCGACATCAGGTTCGGTGCACTGCCATCCAGAACGGCAATATGATTCGCGGCGGAATTGATCCCCGCGGTCACAACCAGATGAGCTCCCTCTTTCCACCAGGCGATTTCAACGCCGGGGGAGTCCGGGATGACGATGCTCTCGACGGAGCGATCGCCGACGACTCGAACGTTGATGTCGGCACCGGCCGACTGCAGAACGAAGTTGGAAATCGGCTCAGCAAATTTCCCCGCCCCTTTGAGAATGACGATGGCCTGCGGCAGAGCGACTGGCGGTCCACCAGGAATCGGATCGGCCAGCGAGACGGCCAGCGTGGCGCCTTTCTCTTCGATGTGCTTGAAGAAGCTCTCGGCCTGTTCGGGGATGGCTCCGGGGCCTCCGGGTTGAGTGGCTGCCAGTTGTTCGAACACTTTCTCGATCATCGGCATCAGACCGGATTCGACGAGTGCCTTGTGGGCCGCCGTCTGCGAGTAGGCCTCGCCGGAAACGTCGGTGCCTTCCACGTCGACAAACAGCACCGCCTTCTGCGGGATCAACGTGGCAACTGGAGCCGCGTCTTTTTCATTTTGAGCCTGCCCGGTCGAGAACACGACCAGAGCGACAACGCACGCCGTCAGCACGCTGCCCCAGGCAATTCGAGTCAGATTGGGGGACATGGTAGCACTCCACCAGTGAGGTAAATCAGCCGGCCCGCGCGGGCCGCCATCCCGGAAACGGGAGTATCGTGGACCGCCAGGGAAACACAACGAAAACAACCGGCCCATCAGGCTTTCTCTGTGAGATCGACAGGCCGAAGAATTGTCTCCGAAAATCAACACGCTTCAGTGATTCCGCAGACTGGTTTGCTCGTCATTTTCTCCCACCAGAAACAAGGGATGGTCTCGGCACTCCGTGACGAGGACCGTGCAATTCTCGCGGCGGAGCGGGGTGCCACACTGCCTTGTGGCACCCTCACGGCAGAGTATGCTGTGCCTGCTTCCCGTTTGAACCGCCTCTGACCGATCTTACGTCCATGTTTATCGACGAAATTACGCTTTACTGCCGCGGTGGTGACGGCGGGAATGGCTGCCTCAGCTTTCGCCGCGAGGCGAACGTGCCGCGCGGCGGGCCGGATGGCGGCGACGGGGGAGCGGGCGGCGGAGTCATCCTCGAAGCCGATTCGAACCTGACGAACCTGGCCCACTTGATCGGCCACAAACACTGGAAAGCGGAACGCGGAACTCACGGTCAGGGCAAACTGAAAACCGGCAAGAGCGGCGAGGATTCGATCATCCACGTTCCGGCCGGCACGCTGATCTACGATCTTGAGCGCGGCAATCTGCTTCGCGATCTGACGTCCAGCGGCGACCGCGTCGTCGTCGCGAAAGGCGGCTGGGGCGGGCGAGGCAACAAACATTTCGCGACGTCGGTCAACCGCGCCCCGCGCGAATACGAAGAAGGTCAAACCGGCGAGGAGCGTTCGATCCGCCTGGAGCTGAAAGTCATCGCCGATGTCGGCCTTGTCGGAAAACCCAACGCCGGAAAGTCGACTCTGCTCAGCCGGCTGACGCGGGCGACTCCGGAAATCGCGTCGTACCCGTTCACAACGAAGTACCCGAACCTTGGCATCGCCAATGTCGGATACGACCAGTCGTTCGTCATTGCCGACATTCCCGGTTTGATCGAAGGAGCTCACGAAGGCGTCGGGCTCGGCCATGAATTTCTGCGTCACGTCGAGCGGACGCAGGTTTTCGTACATCTTGTCGAGCCGGCTCCGCAGGACGAATCCGACCCACTGGAAAACTACCGCAGGATTCGCGAGGAAGTACTCCTTTATAACGACGAGCTGAAAAACCGGACGGAGATCATCGTCGTCTCTAAATGCGAAATGCCTGAGGCCGAGGAGTTTGCGAAGCTCCTCGCCGAAGAAACCGGTCAACCCGTGATGCAGATTTCGGCCGTGACCGGCAAAGGCCTGCCGGAACTCACCCGCGCAATTCTGACGGAACTCCGCGGCGAGGATGCCGAACCGGAATTCCGGCCCAAACGACGCCGCTCCCTGGAAATGTGACCCGCGAGACCGGATGGAGTCCTCTCGATGCTACGCCCACTGACCATTCTCGCTGCCCTCTTCGCGTCGCTGTTCGCAGTGACTCTCTCATCGGCCATGGCGGAGGTCCTTGTCACGGTCAACGGTCAGGAAGTGACCGATGGCGACCTGGAATTTCTGTTCCTCTCGCGACGCATCCCGAAAGAGTCGCGCGACACCGTCCGCGAGCGTTACGTCGAGATGCTCATCGATCGGGCGTTGCTGAAGCAGTTTCTGCAGAGCCGTAAGCTGACGGCCAGCAAACTGCTCGTCGACCAGCACGTCGCCCGAGTCGAGAAGCTCATCAAGCGGGAAGGTCTCGACACGGACGAGGTGTTGAAATCGCTCGGCTACACGCGAACGACGTTTCGCGAGGAAGTCGCTCTGCCGCTGACGTGGAAAACGCACGTCGGCATGGTCGTCACGAAGCAGGCCCTCGAAACATTCTGGGAGCAGCACAAGTCCCACTTCGACGGCACCGAAGTCCGAGCGGCTCACGTTGTGAAAAAGGTTCCCGAAGGAGCCTCGGATGCCGACATTGAGGCACTCAAAAAGAGCCTGGCCGGGTTGCGGGAAGAAATCGCGTCCGGCAAGTCCACCTTCGCCGACGCCGCGAAAAAGAACTCGCAAAGCCCGTCAGCAGAAAAAGGCGGAGACCTCGGTTCGTTTCCCTACTCCGGGCAGATGCCGGTTGAGTTCTCGCGAGTCGCCTTCGCCCTCAAAGTCGGCGAAGTCAGCGCCCCGTTTCAGACGCGGTTTGGCATCCACATTTTAACGGTGACCGAAATCGTTCCTGGCGACCTGACCCTCGAAGACGCCCGCCCGGAAATCTTCGAGCACCTCGCCGAGGAAATGCGGCAGAAGCTGATCGAAAAGCTTCGCGAAGAAGCGAAGATTGAACGGGCAGAATCCCCGTAGCCTGGGTCGCGACGCAGTTTGCGTCGGTTCGCCGCACCATGCCTGATGAGGAAAGAACCGATTCTCCCCGCCGGCACGGACACGCGGCAGAAAGCGTCGAACTTCAGTTCGCTCAATTCTCATTGACAGCCCGGCCGAACTTGGACGAAGGTGGATTTTCCGAATTCGCTTTGACTGTCGATTCCCGCGGAGTAACAAATGCCACACACCCCTCTCACCCGCAGAACGGTGCTGAAATCCAGCGTGGCGGTGGCCGGGCTCACTCTGCCGCAGATGCTGCAGGTTCAAAGTGAGGCGAAAGCCGCTTCTGGATCGCGACCGAAGGCCTGCATCGTTGTCTACTGCTGGGGCGGCATTTCTCACTTCGAGTCGTTCGATCCAAAACCGGACGCTCCCGTCGAAATCCGCGGCGAGTTTCATCCCATCGCCACGAAAACGCCCGGCATCGAATTCTCCGAGCACGTGCCCATGCTCGCTCAGCAGACGGACAAGCTGGCGATCGTCCGGTCAATTTTCCATACGGACTCCGCCCACGGCCGCGGCATGTACTGGAACATGACCGGCCACAAGCCGCCGGAAAACCGACCGGGGAACATCGCGCCGGAACGAGCTGACTGGCCGTCACTGGCGGCGATGGTGTCGAAGTTTCACGAAGCTCCCAAGGGCGTCCCGCGATCGGTCCGACTGCCTTACCCGATGGTCGACAACGGCACGCTCCAGGCCGGCGAGTATGGCGGGTGGCTCGGCAGCGAGTACGACCCGATCGTGATGCGAACTCCGGCCGGCAAGGAATTCGGCGGCGTTTCGAGGACGCTCGGATCGCAGGTGCTCGACCTGAAATCAGACCTCAACAAACCGCGCCTCGGCGAACGCCACTCGCTGCTGACGTCGCTCGAGCGGCAGATTGGTGAGACGTCGTCGTTCTCAAACTTCCTGCACTTCCGCGAACTGGCAAGCGACATTCTGCTGAGCTCCGGGGTCAAGACCGCGTACGACCTCGACCAGGAATCACCGAAACTGCGCGAGCGGTACGGCGACCACATCGGCGGGCAAAGCATGCTGCTGGCCCGGCGGCTGACCGAGGCCGGCGTGCCGATCGTCCAGGTGTGTTGCGCGGCCGGAGACCTCAACGGCGGTTCCGGCGACATGTGGGACACCCACAGCGACAACTTCAACCGCCTCAAAAACAACCTGCTGCCCCCGCTCGATCGAGGCCTGTCCGCGCTGCTCGAAGACCTGGCCGATCGAGGCACGCTCGACGAAACGCTGGTCGTTCTGCTGACCGACTTCGGCCGAACACCGCGCATTAACGGCTCGCGAGGCCGCGACCACTACCCGCACGCGTATTCCGTCGCGCTTGCCGGAGCCGGCATCCAGGGCGGCCAGGTCTACGGCAGCACCGACAAAAACGGAGCTCACCCTGCCACAAAGGCGTGCGGACCGGAAGATTTTCACGCGACAATCTTCAAAGCCCTGGGCATCTCCCCCCACGCCGAAATGCGAGACGTCCTCAACCGCCCCTTCCCGGTCAGCGACGGCGAGCCACTTCCGCTGTTCTGAGATGTGACTACTTATGTCGGGAGGGCGAGGCTCCTGCCGAGCCGAACGCGCAAAGTGTGGCACGCCACTCCGTGGCGTGAACATCCTGGACGTCTTCGCCACGGAGTGGCGAACCACACTTTCTGATTACGACTCGGCAGACAGTCGCCTCGGGAAGCCACGGCGGGTAAAACTCCGCCTTCCGTCCCTTGCCCCCCACCTCTTGCCCCTCACCCAATCCCATGTTTGACCTCACACGAATTCAGGCGGCTCTCAACGAACTCGATGTCGACCTGTGGCTGCTGTACGACTTTCGCGGGAGCAACATTCTCGCGCGGCGCGTGCTGCAGTTGCCCGACGATCAGATGGGGTCGCGACGGTTTTTCTACGCCATCCCGCGCAAGGGAGAGCCGGTCAAACTCGTGCACCGCATCGAGTCCGGGGCGCTTGACCATCTGCCGGGTTCGAAGGCGGTCTACCTGAAGTGGCAGTCACTGGAAGAGGCCGTCGGGAAGATTGTCGAAGGAAAAGCGAAAGTGGCGATGGAGTACTCGCCGCGAAACGCCAACCCGTACATCTCGCGGGTGGATGCCGGAACCGTCGAACTCGTTCGCAGCTTCGGGGCGGAGATCATCCCGTCCGGAGACCTCATACAGTCCTTCGAGGCGACGTGGGATGCCGACCAGTGGGCGATGCACCTCGAAGCGGCAACGCACACGAACGAGGCGTTTAACGTTGCCTGGAAATTCATCGCCGACAGCATCCGCTCGAACGGTGAGGTGGAAGAGGTCGCGGTCCGGGACGTCATCATGGACCACTTCGCCGCCAACAAGATGACGACTTACCACCCGCCGATCGTCGGCGTTAACTCTCACAGCGGAGACTGCCATTACGAAACCGGATCCGGCGAAGGCACGACGATTCGCGAGGGCGATTTCGTCCTTGTCGATCTGTGGGCGAAGATGGACCGGCCTCGATCGGTCTACTCCGATTTGACTCGAACGGGCTTCGTCGGGACTGCGGTCCCTCAGAAATACACCGACATTTTCCTGATCGTCGCGGCCGCTCGCGATGCGGCGATCGCGTGTGTCGAGTCCGCGTACGCCGAAGGTCGTGCTCTGCAGGGCTGGGAAGTGGACGACGCGTGCCGCAAAGTTATCGACGATGCGGGCTACGGCGAGTTCTACGTACACCGCACCGGGCACAGCATTGGCCAGGAAGTCCACGGTAACGGAGCCAACATGGACAACCTGGAAACCCGCGAAGAACGGCTCGTTATGAAGAACACCTGCTTCTCCGTCGAGCCGGGTATCTACCAGGCCGAATTCGGAGTCCGCAGCGAAGTCGATGTCTTCGTCGATGGAGACGGCAAGGTCCACGTCACTGGCGGCGAATTACAGACAGCGATCGTCCCGATCCTCGCCCGGTACTGACGCCCGCTGGAGTGACCCACTCAGTGCCCCCGGCGAGGTTAGCGCTGGTTCTTTTTGCAGGAAGGGTCCAGCGGAGTGGCTTCTCCCACGGAATCGACCGGCTGCGTGAACAGGTAGCGCCAGACATCTTCGTGCATGTACTTTCCCTGGCTGTCTTTTCTCGCACGGCTGCCGGGAACGACGGAACTGTGAGCTCGCCCTGCGTCGCCGTTGACGTCAAAGTCGGTGATCAGGCGACGCGTGTTTCCGAACGGAGCCTTTGCTTTGTCAACGTTGACGATCGGACCGAACTCGTGCATTCCGATCAGTTCCCAGCTGCGGCAGTAATGATCGTCTACCCAGCCACCGTCCAGCACGTGCGAGAATCCGAAGTAACGATTCTCGGGAGTGGCTGACGGCAGAGCCTGCCACGATTGCAGCTGATCCCGAGGTCCACAGAACGCGACGACTCGACTGACTTTCTGAAACTTCGCAAACCGAGCGGCCGTCGTCGATCCGTGCGAGCTGCCGGAAATGATCACGTCGTCCCAGCGCAGTCCCGTGCCGTCCCTGGTCAGAAAGTGATTCCAGCCGGCTTGCGGATTCTCTTTCGCCAGCCATTTCACAAACTGAAACGACCGCTCCATCATCCCGTCCGGTTTGGGAATGTCGACGTCCTCGCTGAAGTCCTGACCGGTCGCCGCTTCCAGGCGGATATTGCCCCGGCAATGTTCGCCGACAGGGTTCTCGCGGCAGCAGATTGAGAACCAGCGATTCGCGTAGTGAGGCTGGATGGCGTGCAGCCCGTACGAGTTGACTCGGTCGAACAGTTGCTCATTGTGACCCATCAGCCAGATGACGAGTTTCCCGCGCGGAGCGACCCGCGTGTCGACCGACGCGTGCTGTACGTCGGCAGGCTTGCCGTCTTTCGTCTGGATGAGAAAGTCGATTTCCGGATGCGCTTTGGCTCGCGAGTCGATCTCGCTCGCTCGAGCGGTCAGCCTGTAGTGCTTCGGAGCCGGGTCACGAAACTGCAGCTTCGAGGAAGCTGTCGCTTGTGCGGAAGCGGTCTCAACGGACGCGGTTCCGAGCAGCAGGAGAAAAACGCCGAGCAGTCTTAGAAAGAAGTCAATCATCGTGGATCCTGTTTGTGTCAATGTTCTGCAATGCAGCAAGACCTTTCTGGATTCTTTCAGTCGTCAGGCCTGCACGCCGCGCGTGCTTTAGCCCAGCATCTCTGTCCGAACCTGGCCGTCGCCGGCGATCGGGTGAGGACGATTCTGTTGGTCGGGCACGGTGGCTGTGTCTGAGAATCCCAGCAGGTGATACGCCGTCGCCTGCATGTCTTTCGGCGAGACCGGCGTGTCGGCAACGTCTCCGCCGATCGAATCCGAACGGCCAACGATTCGACCTCGCGCGAAGCCGCCGCCAGCAAAAACCGACGAGTACGTTCGCGACCAGTGATGCCGCGCGCCGCCTTTTGGCTTGGAGTCGATCTGCGGCGTCCGACCGTGCTCGCTGGTACACAGGACGGCGGTTTCATCGAGCAGCCCGCGATCGTCGAGGTCCGTGATCAGCGCGGAGTAGCTCTGATCGAACACCGGCAGCAGATAATTCTTCAGCCGCGGAAAATGATTGGAATGCGTGTCCCACACCGACGCTCCATGCGGACCGAACGGATCCCAGAAGACAGTGACGAACCTCGCACCGGCCTCAACGAGCCGTCGCGCGGCAAGGCACGACTGGCCGAACAAGGTCATGCCGTATCGCTCGCGGAGAGCCGCCGATTCGCGCTGAACGTCGAGTGCGTCGCGGACTCCATTCGACCCGATCAGCGAAAAAGCTCGCTGCTGATGCTCGTCCCAGTTGCCCGTTGACGCGTGACGTTGAAGCTGTGCGCGGCCCGCGTCGAACTGGTTGAGCAGATACTGTCGCGATTCGAATCGGCGTGATGTGATCTCGGTGGGAAGCTGGCAACCGGACGCCAGGCGGAATCGTCCGTCCGGTTTGATTCCGCCGTGGGGGTCCAGAACCTTCTCCGACTGACCGTCGGTGAGCTTCGGGACGACCGTTGTGCCCTCGCCCGAAAAATCCGTCCAGAACGGGTCGAAGCCATTGCCGAGAAACGCTCCGTATGGACCCGCCTGAGTCGACGAACTGCCGCGCGAACAAAATCGCCAGGGCAGTCCGATGTTCCTGGGAATGCCGGGCGTGCGCTGGCCAGACTGTTTCGTTTCGAGGTAATCCACGACCGACCCCATGTAGGGCCAGTGTTCGGGAGCTCGCGGTTGCGTCTCCAGCGGAATTCCGTAAGTCGGCATGCCGCTCATCACGTAGGCACAGCAGTGGATCGGGTAGGGATGCGTCATCGACCGCACGACGGTCAGCTTGTCCGCGATGCCGGCGATCTGCGGGAGTCCTTCGCCGATTTGCAGACCGGGCAGCGACGTATCGATGGCCTTCATTTCTCCCTGGATTTCCGCAGCCGCTTCGGGCTTTGGATCGAACGTCTCATGTTGAGGGGGTGATCCGAACAGAAAGAGGAAGATTGCCGACTTCGCTCGACGTTCTGGTCTTGCTCTCTCTTCAACAGGAGCCGCTTCGGCCCGCATCGCGTCGGCGAGCGACGGCGCGAAAGCCCCGGCCGCGCCGATATGGAGCAGGTCGCGGCGGGTGATTCCGCTGCAGAGCGATTTTCGACTGCCGGGAAGGGAAAGCATGAACGCCTCTGTTAAAAACAGCATTCGGCGTTTGAAGTCCGAACGCGGTGACACGCAACCAACGTGACTTCGACCGGTTGAGCCGTCAAGGCAGACCCGCATCGTAGAGATGGAAGCGGCGGAGAAAACTCGTGTGTTTCCGAATAGACTGGACTCGTTGAGAGAGTTAGCGGCACGGCGCAAGCCGTCCGGTCTGAGCGAGTTGTCCCATGCAGAACCGGGCGGCTCACGCCGCTCCGTTGACGGAGTTTAATTTATTCAACGGACTGTTGGCGCCGTCGGCTCAGCCTTAATACCAGTCACAGATTTGACTGACCAATAGCGGATCAAGGAGAACTCGATGCACTGCCCTTTCGTTTCAATTCGAATAGTGCTCACACTGGTGACACTCGCAGGGGCCACTCCCTGTGCAGTCAGCGCGGCCGAATATTCGGTCCGGCCTCTCAGCGATGAGCAGGCGACCGAGTACAACCTCGACGCGTCGTTCTACAAAAAGACGACGATGATTGAGGGAATTCTCATCGCGACGTCGGAGCAGGTTTCCGATCTGGCTCATCTGGAAGCGGCGTATCAGTTCGCGATGGTCATGCAGAGACTTTCCGTACCGATCGCAGATCGCATCCGCGAGAAAAAAGTCCTGTGCATTCTCATCGGGCACAAAGAGCTGACTTCTCAGTTGCCACAGTTCGCCTCAAAGAAGACGGGAAAAGAGCTCGACTTTTACAACTGGCGGAGCCGCGGATTCCTCACCCACAAAGAGGGCCGCCCGACCGTCGTCTTCGCTGAGGAAGATGTGCTTGAATACGAAGGCGGCATGAATCTGGAGAGTATTCTGATCCACGAATTCGGCCACGTGATTCACGGAGCCGGATTCGACAAGGGCCTGCAGGATCGCCTGACGGAATGCTTCGAAAAGGCCAGGGAAAATGGAATCTGGAACGACGGCCGCGCCGCGCAGCGGTTTCGTCGAGTCAAAGGTGAGACTCCGGTCAGCCTGCTGGATGCCCTCGTGAAATCGTTTCCCGATCAGCCGCAGGAGCTGCTCACAAAGTGCCTCGACGGTGGCGACATTCTGGTCAACGGCCAGCCGACCAGTTCCAAAGTGGAAGTCACCGGAAACGACAAAGTGCTGATCGTCTTTGGCGGCGAGAAGCAGTGCTACGCGGCGAAGAATCGGGCGGAGTACTGGGCTGAAGGAGTGCAGTGCTGGTACGACACCAACCGAACAATGGACCACGATCACAACCACATTCACACTCGCGAGCAGCTACTGAAGTACGACGCGCCTCTGGCTCAGTTGTGCAAAGACGTCCTGGGAGATTCCGACTGGCGGTTCGTTTCGCCTCGCGAGCGAGCGGGGAATGAGCACCTCAAAGACTTTGATCCGACAAAGTCACCAACAGTCGTCGCCCCCGAGCACATCGAGAATGCGGCGTACGATTACTACGACGAATACTGGAAGGACTACTGGCAACGGCTGCGAGACAAACACGCGGCGAAGTGACCTCGCACTCGGTGGCCATCGCAAATCCAGCGCTTCGTCAAAGCGGAAATGTCAGGTCGCAGTTTCCGTGGCGTAAGCTTCCAGCTTGCGATGTTCGCTCACAGAACGTCGGCAAGCAGGATGCTGACCCCACTGTTCAGCTCTGACAGAGCACTCGGCCCGCTTGTGCTGAGTGGAATCTTTACCGGGTTGCTAAAGCGGTCTTTGCCGTTTTTCCAGCAACAGCAATTCGGGTTCCAGCCAGCGAAACGGTGTGGGCTGTCTGTTCGGCGTTGCCCGCGTCGTCGGTGGCAGAGGCGACGAGTTTTCCGTCGCGCGGCGGATCGATCTGGACGCTCCAGTCGGCAACTCCCGCACGGCTCGCGCTCGGTTTGACCTGCTGACCGTTGACGGTGACGGAAACGATCTCGCCGTTGTCGTGAGAGATTCCGCGGACCAGCAGTTTCTTTCCGTCCACCCGAACGGAGGTGATGACGGTCGCTGGGGGCAGATCGTCGATCGGGTTGAGCAGTTTTGGCCACGCGACGTTTGCAACCTCGGCGACTCGTGAATCGGAGCTCGTCAGCCCTGGTTCCGATCGATAAGTGTTGCCATCGCCGATCAGGTCTTCCGCAGCGGTGCTCACGACTTTGGCGTGCCGGCCAGCTCCAAAGTAGTCGTGAATGAAGATGGGAACGCCGCGAGTAATCGGCGGGACGCGGGTGCCGACTCCGCGATTGAAGAGCGGCCATCGATCCTGAAACTGCTCGGGACGGTTGACCGTGACGTTTCGAAAATGAGACTCCGCGTCGCCGCTGATGTTGACGTCGCTGATCTGAACGAGCGGCGTGGTGCCGTTGCCGTAACCGGTTGTGAAAGTCAGTCCGTCGACGCTGATGCTTCCGGTTTGAGCACTCGCGTCATCCATGCCACGATTAAACGGTTCGGCCCCGACATTTGAGATGTGCAGGTTCGTGTATTCGTGATTCTCAAACGCCGGTCGGTAGATGCCGTAGGCCGCCGTGTGGATTCTGACATTCTCCATCCGCATGGCCGGGCTGTGAGGGCGGAAGGCGTAATGCGATCCCCAGATCGACAGGTTGCGGATCATGTGAGGATGCTGCGTGTCCGGTCCGGTCCAGTCGACGCGTTTGATGTGAGCGAGCATTTTTTCATCGTGAATCGGATTGTCCGGCTGATCGCCACCGTTCGCCGCGACGAGCATGCCGTAAAAACCTTCTGAGTGAGCTTCGTTGTCCTCGAACCGCCAGATTGGAATCGTCCGCACATCGACAACTTTCTCACTGCCGTCCGGCTGGCGGATCGGCAGGTTCGTGTCGAAGTTACTTCGCTTCTGCATGTCGTATCGGTATCCGTACTCATCGTTTTCGGCCGTCACGTTTCGAGTAATCGTGTTGAGTCCGTTGGCCCACCAGAATCCAGCCCCATCGTTCGGGTCAAACGACAGGACCTGTGCGGGCAACCGCTTTCCCTGAAACGACTGCACGGCGAGGTTGCGATCGAGCAGGTTGTAAACTTCGGTGCCGTCCTCAAGGAAGAATCCATGCCCCACGCTCTGATAGCCGACGCAGTCCCGCACGACGAGGTACTGCGTGCCGTGAATCGTGACCCAGCGATTGTGCGAATCGACAATCGACGCGCCCTGCACACTGCTGCCGCGCATCGTGTCGCCGACCAGGTGGTAGTGGATTGAGTACCGTCCGAGCACGCCTTCTTTGCCAAGGTGAGCGAATCGCGCGTGGCTGATGCCGCCTTTGCTGAATCGGTGGTAGACCGTGTGACCTCGAACGCCTTTCGGGTCGGCACTCTCGATAACAACATTGCGCGAGAGATTGGCGATCTCGCTGCGAAACTCACCGCTGCCGGAATGAACAAACTTCAGGGGCGCGTCGAGCGTCACGGTCGTTCCCTCGATCGCGGTAATCGTTCGCTGCTCCGTTTGAGCCTGCTTCGGGCTGCGTGAGCTCGCGCGAAAACTGGATCCGCTTCCGGCTCGATTCGAGGCCGTGACGATGACTTCGTCGCCGACTCGCCATCCGGAGACCGCTTCCGACAGCGTGACCTTGCTGGCTCCTTCCGCCAGATCCGCACCGAGCTTCACCCACGTTCGCGACAGCGGGCTGCCGTGAAGTTCCATTCGCCCTGAGCAGCAGGCGATGGCGGGAGCGTCTTTCGGATTCATCCCTTCGAGAAAATGCAGCCGGATCCGCGATGTAAACTCTGCCGGAATCGGCAAGTCCTGCGTCCCGATGATCAGCGACGGCCACTGATCGGCCGGGGTTGTCGGGCCTTCGTCAGCGCCTTCGAACTCGCACGCGAATCCGTGCTCGGAGCACGCGTCGGTGTGCTGAATCGTCAGCAGCCCGACGTTCAGTTCGGTGTCGCGATCCCGCGCGAACTCGAGTGTGCCGACGACCTGAACCAGACGGACGACCGCCTTCTCCTTCACATCGAACCGGACGTGAGTGCCTCGACTGACCAGCACGCGGTCGCCCTTCGACGGCACGCGTGCCGGCTTCCACGTCGCCGCGTCGGACCAGTTGCCATCCTTCACCGACGTCACAGAAAAGTGGACGTGCTCACCGTGATCGTGCTCAGCGAGCACCGACTGAACTGTCAGAAACGAGAGTGCGAATGTGGCTGCGAGAATCGAGAAGAACGCGCGTCGGCTGCCCATCATTCACTCCGGGTCGTTGGTGATAAGGGATGTCTGTCAGATTGGTTCTGGTGGAGTTGATCTTACGACTTCACAGCGGAACCTCGAAGCGCGCCGGCCTGCAGTCGCATCGAGGTTGAGCGGGCTATTTCTGCGGGCGAAGGGCCCGGTCGATCGTTTCGTATGCTTCTTTCCGCATCTCATCCGGGAAATTGTGGTCGGAGTCCGGATGACGAATGACGAGGTCGTTTTCGTCGCCGAGCAACCCGTAAACGGGCCGCGCAGCTTTCGCGCAGACGTCAACGCTCTTCCAGCGGAAGTTGCTGTCGTGGAGCGGAGCATTCACAAAGAGGGGCCGGGGAGCCAGCGCACCGAGCAGCTCTGGAAAATCGTACGGGATTGTTTCGAGCTTCCCGCGGTAGTTGGACAGGCGAGGCATGTAGCGAATCTGACACCAGCCGGCTCCGAAAAACCACACACGTTCGGCACCGTCGTAGTAGTCGAGGTACGAGTCGAAGCCGCAGCTGCTCACGATGACCGAAACACGTTTGTCGAAGACCGCTGTGTAAATCGCGTTGTGTCCGCCGAGCGAATGTCCAATCGCGCCGAAGCCGTGTGAGGCGTCGACGAATTCCAGCGACTCCAGCAGATCCATCCCGCGCGAGTTATCCCAGATCGCCTTCATCGTGCCGCTGACGTGGCCCAGCTCGCCGAGGTTCGGCCAGTAATTTGCCAGGTGCGTGTACGCCGGAGAGAGTGTGACGTAGCCGCGTTCGGTCAGCTCTGACGCGTACTGTCGGCCGGCTCGCCCCCCCAGGCCGACGACGACTTTGTGTCCGACTGTGTTGTCAGTCGGGTGGAGACACAGCACGGCGGCGGCTTTGCGTTTTCCGGCGAGGACGTCTTTCGGAATGCAAAGGTACGCCGGCGTCCGCGATTTCGGTTCCGACTGGTATGTGATCAGACGGCGGATGGAGCTGCCCGCGTCGGCTTCTTCTTCCACTTTGACATCGAGATCGACTCGCCGATCGGCTCCGGGAAACGGACCCATGACCGTTTCCATTCCGGCAACGATTTCGGCGCGACGCTTCTCCCAGTCGGCCGGCGACTTGACCGGCTGCACTCCCTCGGCCGATCGAAACTGCAGCAGGTTGAGCCGGTCGAGTCGCTCGGGTTCCGCGCCACGTGTCTGGTCAGGAGGCAGAAGAGCAAGCAGGACCGTCGCCGCAGCAATCACGGCGAGACGGCGGAGAACAAAGGCTGTCGTCATGGGGTGGCTCCTGAGTCAACGGTCGGTCGCTGGCGAAAAGTGCCGGGGGACACATACTCTGGCGATTCGGCTCGCCGTCGGAAACTGCGTGGCCACACAGTCGTCACGCCGGGCCACCGTCAACGGCCACGACATCGGGAGACCATCGTGAAATCGCTCGTCCTGACCGAATTGAAAACGCCGTTGCAGCTTGAAGAACGCCCGGACCTGGAACCCGGTGACGGCGAGGTCGTCGTGCAGCTCAAGGCCGCCGCATTGAACCGGCGCGACTACTGGATCACGCAGGGCCTTTACCCCGGCATCGAGCCGCCAGTCACGCTGGGGTCGGACGGGGCAGGCGTGATTTCGAAAATCGGAAGCGGTGTCGAGGGAATTTCCAACGGAGATGAAGTCCTCATCAATCCCGGTTGGAACTGGGGCGAGGACGAGTCCGCTCAGGCGAGTCGATTCCAGATCCTTGGCGTGCCACGTGACGGGACGTTCGCGACCGAGGTCCTCGTTCCTGCCGACGCCGTTCATGCCAGACCAAGGCACCTGAACTGGCACGAGGCGGCCGCGCTGCCGCTGGCCGGGGTGACGGCGTTTCGAGCGGTGTTCTCGCAGGGACAACTGCAGGCTGGCGAGAACGTCCTCGTGACGGGTATCGGCGGAGGCGTCGCCACGTTCGCACTGCAGTTCGCGAAGGCAGCGGGAGCCACCGTTTTCGTCACGTCTTCCTCAGCGACAAAGATTGAACGCGCCTGCGAGCTCGGTGCGACCGCCGGATTTGACTACACCGATGACGGCTGGGCGAAGCGGCTGCAGAAAGAGCACGGCCCGATGAACCTGATCATCGACAGTGCCGGCGGAGACGGCTACGCAGGTTTGATCGACGTCGCCGCGCCGGGTGGGCGGATCGTCAACTACGGAGCGACGGCCGGGCCGCCGAAGAAATTCGACCTGATGAAAGTGTTCTGGAAGCAGCTTCGAGTACTCGGCTCAACAATGGGATCGCCTCGGGACTTTGCCGCGATGCTGGAGTTCGTCCAGTCGAAACAACTTCGCCCCGTGCTCGACAAGTCGTTTCCGCTCGAACAGGGCAACGAGGCACTCGCCCGGATGCGCGACTGTGAGCAGTTCGGAAAGATCGTTCTGGAAATCTGAGCGGTGCAGGTCGAGAGACGTTCGCCCTCGCCTCCCGTGGCTCGCATCCCGTCACACGACTGAGAATCGGACGTTTCGGAGAATCTTATGCCCAGCACTGTGAACGGAATCGGCACCTGGTATTACGGCCGGAAGAATCTGCAGAAAGCGCGCGGCGTCTGCGACTCGTGTCACCAGGCGGGCGATCTGGAGACTTACGAAACGCGACTTTGGTTTGTCGTCATTTTTGTCCCGATTATTCCGCTCGGAAAAAAGCAGATTCTCGATTCGTGTCCGAAGTGCCGGCGACATCGCGTGATCGCCCTGGACGAGTGGCAGAAGATTCGCGATGAGGCCATTCAGAATTCCGCCGGGCAACTGGATGAGCAGCGCGACGATCCAGAAGCCGGCCTGCAGATGCTGCACACGCTGGCCGGATTTCGGAAAACGGATGAGGCGACCAAGCTTGCGCGGCTGCTGAAGGCGCGGCATCCCGAGCACGCGGACCTGCAGTACAACGTTGGCGGCTGGCTGGATTTTGCTGGATTCAAAGAAGAGGCGGGCGAATGTTTTGAGCGAGCCTTCGAGCTGAACGCGGAGAACCAGGATTACCAGCGCGCGTACGGGATCTCGCTTGCGCACAAAGGGACGGTCGATCGGGCGCACGAGCTGCTCGCCGTTTTCGAGCCGCCGTCGCGGCACTACGACCCCGGCACGCTGCTGTACCTGGCGCAGCAATGCCAGGCGAACGGCGATCCGCAGCGCGCGGTGGACATTCTCCGCAAGGTGCTGAAAGCGACTCCGCATTGGGGCAAGGAAAAGTGGATCCGCCGTCTCGTCAACGACTGCGAACAAGCCATCGGTGCCGAGGAATCGATTCTGCCTCGCCGATCACTGCGACAGTCCAAAGCGTTCTGGATCGTTGCCGCACTTTTATTCGTTGTCCTGGGAGCCTCCGCGGCGAGCATGCTGATCGCCGCGAACCGAACGCTGTTTATCGTCAACGGAAGTCGGGACGCGATCACAGTGGGCATCGACGGACAACCGGTCGTCGTCGGTGGGTTCTCAAAAGTCAGGTTCTCACTGGGCGAGGGCACTCACACCTGGACGCTGGCCGAGCCAGCAGCGATCGCGGGCGAAGGCCGCTTCACCATGTCGACAAATTTTGCGACACGTTTTTTTGAGAACCCGGTTTTTGTCCTCGACCCAGGGCTTGTCACTGTGGTCGTTCAGGAAATGGCGTTCTACGGCGAGCAACACGTTCATCAGGAGATGGCTCATAATTTCCACATCGGTGAGGCTTACATTTTCTACCCGGACATTGATCTGCCGCTGGAACCGTTTCCTCAGGCGATCAAGGTTTCGG
Organism: Planctomycetota bacterium; assembly: GCA_027623235.1. Lineage (GTDB taxonomy): Bacteria > Planctomycetota > Planctomycetia > Planctomycetales > Planctomycetaceae > JAQBVJ01. The sequence goes on along the minus strand of JAQBVJ010000029.1, from coordinate 31,826 downwards.
CTGGAGGAGCTTCGCGAACACGGGTGGATGCACTGCTGGGTGAGCCACATGCGGCTATCCATTTTGTTTCGGATCAGTTGCCGGCGCCGGCCTCTTTGTCGTTCTGTGAGAGACACCTGCAGCTCGACCCGTCGAACAAGAATCTTCTCGACACGTATTCCGCCCTGGCGATGAAGAACGACCAGGAACGGCGGCTGTACGATTTCCTGAAAGCCGGAGCCGCCCGCGTTCCTGTGGAAGTCGAGTGGCACCGCCGTTTGCAAAGCGTCATGCAGAAACTCAACCGCTTTGACGAACTGATGTCGCATTACGACAAACTCGTCGAACAGTTTCCGGACGACTCGACGGCTCTCTATCTGCGCGGGCGGATCGAGCCGGATCTGAAGGCGGCCGCAGATTATTTCGGGCGAGCGGCGGTGCAGGACCCGACGGATCCCTGGCCTTTCTACTCGCAGGCATTCGGGATGCTGTCGCTGGGAGAATTTGCAAAAGCTCGCGAGTTCTGCCAGCAGGCCATCGACCTCGACCCCACGAACGATGATTTCAAGCAGACCATGTTTTATCTTCGAGTCGTGCTCGGCGAACTCGATGAACTGGAACGCGAGCTGCGCGAGGAAATCAAAAAAGGTCCCATCGTCTCGGCGTTCAACTGGCGTCTCTTCCGGGTACTCGCCGCGAAAGGCGAGCTTGAAGATCTTCAGACTGCGCAGAACGTGTACGCTCTCCTGAGGAAAACGCAACTGCCGTCCGACCCGTTCGAAGAGCTGCTTTATTCGGAACGGTTCGTCCGCTACTGCCAGGGCGATTTCGAGAAAGTGCTGCAGCTTTCTCAGCAGGTGCAGAACGGCCGGGTGCGTGGAAATCTCGTTTTTCAGTCACTGCTGGATCTCGACCGACTCGAAGAGCTCGAAACGGCCAGCCTTCCCGATCGCGTCACGGAACGAGGTTACCTTGAACTGTTTCTGCACCTGGCGTGGCTGCGTCGAGGTGACACGACTCGTGCGGACGACTGGTTCGAGAAAGCGATGGCCGATTTCAAAGCCGGCGATCCGGAAACGAAACTGATCGCAACAGCGTTCGCGGATTCCAGGAAAACTCAAACCGATGGCCAGGAACTCGCGACCCGATTGAACCGAGTTTCGCTTCAGTCTGAAGAACGAATGCTGGTTTCTCTGACGGCGGCTGCTCGATCGACCGGTGAGGCACGTCGCGAATTGATCGACCTGGCGGAGAAGGTCAACACCGACCCCGGATTTCCAAATCACTTCATGAAACGGACCATCGAGTGGGTGCGGACGGGCGAAGCCGCATCGACACCGCCGTAGAGCCGGCTGGGAAACGTAGACTCCATCCTCTCTCAGTTGACTGTTCCACGATGCTCAACACGTCCACGATGCTCAACACGCCGATCTACCTCGACAATCACGCCACGACGCGCGTCGACCCGCGCGTGCTGGATGTGATGCTGCCTTTTTTCAGCGAACACTACGGCAACGCGGCGAGCATTAATCACCGATTCGGCGATGACGCTCGCGCCGCGGTCGAAACCGCGCGCGATGAAGTTGCGAGGCTCGTCGCTGCGGCCTCGGAGAGTGTCGTGTTTACAAGCGGAGCGACCGAGGCGAACAACCTGGCGATCAAGGGGCTCCTTGCGCCGCTGCTGCGTAGACGAGCGATGGCCTCAAACAAAGCTCCGCACCTGATCGTCAACGCGGCCGAACATCGTGCGGTCCTTGACCCGGCGAAGCGGCTCAAACGAAACGGCGCGGCGGTCACGACCATTCCCGTTGACGAATTCGGTCACGTCCAGTCGTCGTCTCTTGTCGAGTCGCTTCGACCGGAAACGCAGCTGGTTTCGGTGATGCTCGTGAATAATGAAGTCGGCACGGTCAATCCAGTCGCGAAGCTCGCCGCGATCTGCCACGAGCACGGAGCGCTGCTGCACTGCGACGCGGTTCAGGCGGCCGGGCGGGTTCCGATCGACCTCTCATCGCCGGGTGCCGATCTGCTGACCTTAAGTGCTCACAAGGTCTACGGACCGAAGGGCGTCGGCGCGCTCATTGTCCGCCGGGGCGGTGACCGGATTCCGCTCGAAGCGCTCATCGACGGCGGCGGCCACGAAGGACAGCTCAGAAGTGGCACGCTGCCGGTCCCGCTGATCGTCGGCTTCGGTGAAGCCTGTCGGATCGCTCGCGAAGAAGGCACGGCTGAGTCAACTCGGATCGCCGCGCTGCGTGATGAACTGTGGGAGCAGCTCAGACGCGACCTGGACGGACTGCACCTCAACGGGCACGCGACGGAGCGAGTCTGCGGGAATCTCAACGTCAGCTTTGAGGGCGTTGACGGCGATGTCCTGATGAACGCGATGACGGAAATTGCGGTGAGCTCGGGATCGGCCTGCACGTCTGCCGATCCGGAACCGAGCCACGTGCTGAGGGCGATCGGCCGGAGCGATCAGCTCACACGGGCGAGTCTTCGATTTGGAATCGGTCGTTTTAACACCGAAGACGAGATTCGCTTTGCTGCGGACTACGTCGTCGCCGCGGTCCGTCGGCTTCGCGCCTGAAACCAGAATCCTGCAAAAGGAATGCCCTGGATGAGTTGCTCTATGTTGAACGGTTTGACACTCTTCTGACGGTTTGGCGGCAAGTCAAGCGAGGGAGAGTCACGACAACGCCGTTTGCCGTCACTGGCTGCCAGGCGACTGACCGACAGGGTGGGGCCAGATCGAAAACAATTCACTTCCACGAGGGGCATCAACATGCTTATCGCCGAGTTCGTAGAGACAAATTTTCGAGCCATATTTGTCTGGGGTGTTGCGGCTCTGGTGGTTTTGACGGCGGTGTCTTTCGCGTTTTTCGGCCCGCACTCATTCTGGCCGTGGATTGTGTTCGGACCAATGGTCCTGCTGGGTGTCGGCGATATGACCCAGAAACGCCAGGCGATTCGCCGGAACTATCCGGTGCTCGGGCACATGCGATATTTCCTCGAATTGATTCGCCCGGAGATCTACCAGTACTTCATTGAAAACGACACGGAAGGTGTCCCGTTCGACCGGGAGCAGCGGTCGCTGGTTTATCAGCGTGCCAAGAAGGTTCGCGACACCACGCCGTTCGGCACCAAGATGAATGTCTACTCCCCGGGCTACGAATGGGTCAACCACTCGCTCCTGGCACATCACATCGATGCCGAGGGGATGCGAATTACGATTGGCGGTCCCGACTGCAAGCAGCCGTATTCCTGCAGCCTGCTGAATATTTCCGCGATGAGCTTCGGGTCTCTCAGCAAGAATGCGATCCTGGCGCTCAGTCGCGGTGCCAAGCTGAACAGTTTTGCTCACAACACCGGCGAAGGTGGCCTCAGTCCCTATCACCTGGAGGGCGGTGGAGATCTGATCTGGCAGGTTGGCACTGGCTATTTCGCCTGCCGCGATGCGGCGGGAAAATTCTCGCCATCGATGTTTGCAGAAAAGTCGGCAAGTCCAAATGTGAAGATGATCGAGATCAAGCTCTCGCAGGGAGCCAAGCCGGGCCATGGCGGAATCCTGCCGGCTGCAAAAGTCACACCGGAAATTGCTGCCATCCGCGGCGTCCCCATGGGACAGGACGTCCTTTCGCCCCCGACTCATACGGAGTTCTCGACACCAATCGGGCTACTGGAATTTGTCAAACAGTTGCGAGACCTGAGTGGCGGCAAACCGATTGGCTTCAAGCTCTGCGTCGGCAAGCGTCGCGAATTTCTGGCGATCTGTAAGGCGATGATTCAGACGGGAATTACGCCCGACTTTATCACTGTCGACGGTGGTGAAGGCGGCACCGGAGCCGCACCACTGGAATTTTCCAATCGCATCGGGGCACCACTCGTCGAAGGTCTGATCTTTGTGCATAACGCGCTGGTTGGCTATTCGCTGCGGAGCAAGATCCGGATCATTGCCAGCGGGAAGGTCAGTTCAGGATTCGGCGTGCTGAAGCGGCTCGCGATCGGAGCCGACGCCTGTAATAGCGCGCGAGCGATGATGATGGCGATCGGGTGCATCCAGGCACTCAAATGCAACAGCAACCATTGTCCGGTCGGAGTGGCGACACAGGAGAAGCATCTGGTGGCCGGCCTTGACCCGACCGATAAGGCGGCGCGGGTCGCCAGTTACCACAAACTGACGATCGAGAGTCTGGCCGAGATGATCGGAGCGCTGGGACTGAATTCCGCCCAGGAACTCCGGCCCTGGCATCTGATGCATCGCGTTTCGGCCAATGAAACCCGTCACTATGGGGAACTCTACAAGTTCCTTCGCGACGGAGACCTCCTTGCAGACGAGTTGCCACCAGATTATGCACGTGCCTGCAATTCGGCATCAGCTGAAACTTTTGGCCATAGTGACTAACGCTGTCGTCACGTCCCGGTTCGCTGGTTGCCACCGTCGCCGGACGTGGGCAGGCGGGACTCGCACAAAACTCCGGCGGTGAACGACGGGGATTCTGAAACCTGCAAGCTGGTCATTTTCCGTCCATGTTCCAGACGGAAAGGCCACCGGTTCCGAACCCGTACATCATCGAGCCATCGTAGGACCAGCCGACCTTCGGTCGTCCGTTGACCGAGTTGCCCATGTTGTAAATCTGCAGTGATGGTTCGCCGTCGACTTTCATGACCGCGATTGTGTCGGTCTGCCGGGCGATGGCGAGCCGATCGCCCACCGGCGAGATTGCCAGTGCCGTTGCGTCCGGCTCAGGAAGCCGCCGGACTTCCATCAGAGTCTCCAGCGAAAATTCGACGACGTCATTGCCGAGCGACGCGAACAGCCGCTTGCCATCGGCTCCCATGGCCACAGCGCGGACGGTGACGGGCTTCAGTCGGGAGCTTTGAACCTGATGCTCGAAAATGCCGCGTTTGCTGTCGACGTCCCACACGATGATCGTGTCGCGGCTGGCGGTCACGAACCGGTTCGAGTTCCGCGAAAACGACAGGGAGCTCTGAACGTTCGGCTCATTGAATGTCGCTGCGGGAGTCGCGTTGTCGAGCTGGCTGACTTTTTTCAAATCGTCGACTGCGTAAACGTGAATCCCGACCTTCTGGCCAAGGCCGATTGCCAGCAGACTGCCGTCTCCGGAAAAGGACATGTCGATCACGACGCCAGGATCGATTTCCTCTTCATGAATCCGGCTGAGCTGGTTGACGCTGCCCAGGGAAAGCCGTTTGTCGTCAAACGTGGCAAAGTCCTCGCCGTTCGGGTGCAGTGCAAATCGTCGAGCCGACGGGAGCTGTGGTTTCGAAACCGACGCCTCGCGCGTGACCGGAAGCAGAAACCACTCGGCATCGACTGCGTGCATCAGCATGGCGGGCGAGTCGTCGGTCTGCTTGACGAAATGAAATTGTGAGAACCCGCGCGGACTGATTTCCTTTCGCTGATCCTCGGAAATCGACATCGCCGCCAGCCGGACCGGCAGACCGTGTTCCTCGCCAAGCCAGCTGTTGTTGATGTCGATTTTCTCGATTGTCATCGCGGCGTAGTCTGGCGGATCGGCTTTCACCAGCTCGATCGGCCAGCTTCGCGGGATCGTTGAACCGTCCGCGCTGTGAGGCACCAGCGCCGGAACGTTGAGCGTGAGATTCTCGGCGGCTTTCATAATGGCAGCGTTTCGAAACTGCACGCTGCCGGGAACGTCGAAGTTCATTCCGCCCGGCAGACCGAGACCCTCGCCTTTGTCTTCGGCGAGCACTCGCCCGTCAGCCGTCACACAGCGAAAACTCAGCGACACGTTCAACACGTACTGGTCCTTGACCCAGGTATTGCGGTCCGTGTTGACCGCCTGGCGAGTCGCGTCCTGATGCCACCGCTCCCTGCTGAACGGGCCTTCCTTTCGCGATTCCGAATACGCGACCTCGACGACTGGCAGGTCGGCTTTCGCCTCGTCGACGACTTTCAGATTGCATCGAGTATCGATGATGACCTTCAGACACTCTCTGACCATGTCCTGTTCCAGCGGGCTCAACTTCTCGCAGCCGTTGAGCTGGAGAGACACTTGACGCTGTGCCAGCAGGTTCTGGTTCGGGTCGGTCATGGCCACGCCGGCGGCTGTCAGCTGCTCGACGGGAAATCGCCAGTAACCATGGTTTTGTGAATAGCGTACGTACTCGCCTCCGATCCAGTCTGTCAGGGCGAGTGGCTGGGATGACTTCGAATCCGGCAGGCGGAATCCGCCGAGGGCAATCCCCGATTCGACATCGACCATCAGATTCCAGTCGAGCAGCAGGACTCGATTCCCGGCCAGCCAGTCGGGCGCACGCGGCGTGAACTTCGTGTGGTCGGTGATGTCCAGCCGGGTTCCGGTTTTCAGCACCTTGCCAGTTGTCATGTCGAGCACGGCGACGTGTAGCCCCGCGTGAATCGCGAGTTTTGTTCCGTCACTGGTCACGCTCCCGAGGAAGCCGACAGTGAGATTGCCGTAAGCGGCCTCAGCGACTTTCCCGCCAGTCGACGTGTCATAGACCGTCAGTTGCGTCGACGATGGCATCCCGTCGAAAGGAGCCGCCACCGGATCGTTCAGCCTGGCAGCCGAATCGGCATCGGGCTCGGCAATGACGAGGTACCTGCGGGACGGTGTCAGCAGCCAGTGACCGCCATTGCGGATTGTGATCCGGTCCGATTTGTCTCCTGAAGTGAGATCTTCGAACCAGACTGAGCGAGAGAGAAGATGACGCTGCGTTGCCTGCTCGTGCGCATCTTTTTTACTGATCTCCGACGAGTCGGCGATGTCATCCGTAGCGAGCAGAATTCTGTTGCCGGCCAGAAAGCGGATCGACTTCGCGCCGGGAATGACCTTCACAAGAGTGTTGTCGTATTTGTGAATCGTGACCCAGTGCTCGTTCGCATCGAGGTCCCAGCTTCTTCAGATTTCAACGGCGGTGTTTCCTCAGGTCCCTCGAAGCGGAGCGTCAATCAAGCTGGCCTGTTCGCGAACGTACTGGCGAGCCGACGCGGCAATCTCGGCCGGACTCCGAACTGGTTTGCCTTCGCCGTCCAGAGCCACCGTTGCTGTTCCAGCACCGCCTTTTTCTGGAGCCTCAACACCGGCCTGCCCGACAGGAGCCGCGACGTCGTTCTCGTCGGCCGGACCGCTGACCGTGAAATAAATCAGAGCGCCGACCATCGAAACACCAAAAACCGCTCCAACGATGACGACAGATTTGTTTTTCGAACCGCCGTCGTTGCTTTGTGTTTTCTTTGAGGTGGATTTCTTCGCGGGACCTTTTTGTCTGTTCGCGGGCTTACGCCGCCGCTGCCTGGCGGGCACGTACTCGTCGTCGTCGGACTCGCCCGTCGCGTATTCGTCGCCGCCAGCGTCCCATTCAGAATCTGGATCCGCTGAGTCCCACTCGGAATCGGATCCGCTCGCCGCGTGCGAGTCGTCCTCCGCCTCGGCAGATTCGTCGGCCCAGTCGCCGTAGTCGTCAGCCCCTGGTTCCGCCTTCAATTCCGAGAGCGGCGGCACTTTGATCGTCGCCTGGCACGCGGGACAGCGAACTTTTCTGGGGCCGTCCTGCGGTGTGATCTTCAACTTGCCACTGCACTTCGGGCACTGGATTTTCAAAATGGGAGCCATCGTGTCGTTCCGGAGCAAACTGGATTCTTCATGTGGTCGTTCAAGCCGCCCGCTCTCGCTGATGCTTCGTGGTTGTGAGTTTTTCAATTCGAGAGTCGCAGGCCGGACCAAACGCGGCACCGTTCCGGCAATTGGAACGGTTCATGACAGCAAGACAGCCGGAGCGGCGCTTGATCCGGCCTGCTGAAAAACTCACAGCCTCTTCGGGTTACCGAGCGTGGCAGTCTGTTGAAACGTGGCATGGGCATCCTGCCGAACACTATTGGCATCCTGCCTTGCGGAATCCTGGTTGATTCACAGCCTGGAAGGCCGTGCCACTTTCCAGTTCCGCGGCCCGTTAACCCAGCGTCGCGGCGACTTCGATCAGCGTTCTCACCATGCAGGCTGTCGAACCACCTTCGCGGTGGCCTTTGTTGCTCGAAGCGAACGATGGGCCGGCGATGTCGAGGTGGACCCACGGTTTTTCGCCGACGAATTTTTCGAGGAACTTCGCCGCCGTGATCGCGCCACCCCAACGGCCGCCGATGTTGCGGCAGTCCGCGACGTCGCTTTTGAGCAGCTCGGCATAGTGATCGAACATGGGCAACTGCCAGGCATCCTCGCCGGCTGTCTTTGCCGCGGAGAGAACGGCATCGGCCCAGTCCTGATTGTTTGAAAACACGCCGGTCACGTCCTCGCCCAGCGCCACGACGCACGCGCCGGTGAGCGTTGCCAGGTCGATGATTTTGTCGGCTCCGTTGTCGACCGCGTAGCTGAGCACGTCGGCCAGGACGAGCCGGCCTTCTGCATCCGTATTCTGAACTTCAATCGTGACACCGTTTCGCGCGGTCAGGATGTCGCCCAGTTTGTACGAGTTGCCGCTGACCATGTTCTCGACGAGGCCCATGTAGCCCGTCACGTTGACCGGCAGGCCGAGCCGCGCGATCGCAAGGGTCGCGCCCAGCGCGGTCGCCGCGCCGGCCATGTCGCACTTCATCGTGAGCATTCCTTCGCTCGTTTTCAGAGAGAGGCCTCCCGAATCAAACGTGACGCCCTTGCCGACGATCGCCAGCGTCGGCGCGTCCGCCTTGCCCCCTTTGTATTCGACGATGACGACCCGCGGCGGACGGTCGCTGCCCTGCGCGACGGCCAGCAGCGAGCCCATTTTCTCCGCTTCCAGCTCGCTCTGCCCGAGCACCCTGCAGCTGACTCCGGCGGCGGCGGCGGCTTCGCTGGCTCGTTCGGCGAAACTTTCCGGATAGATCATCTCGGGAGGCAGGTCGACAAGGTTCCGTGTCAGGTTCATCGCCTCGCCAATGATCGTGCCTTTCGTGACGCCGGCCTTCGCATCTGCTTCGCCGTCGACCGGGGTGAGGACCGTCGCCGCTGCGAGCGGGTGATGTCCAGGCTCGGTCTTGAGGCTGTCCTGACCGACCGGTCCGACGACGATCGCCCGCGCCGCGATGGCTGCGGCATCGGCAGTCGAGAGTCCACTCAGGGATTCGGGCAGCGCCAGCGCGAGCGAGCGGTCCTTCTTTGAGGCCACGCTGCGGACAGCCGTCATCATTGCTTTGCAAAACCGCTCGCCATTCAGCTCGTCGGCCTTTCCAAGTCCGACCGCGAGCAGTCGTCGGGCGGAGAGGCCCGGCGCGTCGAGTACCGGCAGCAGTTCGGCAAGTTTTCCGGTCAAGTCGCCGGCCTCAACCAGTCGGCTAAGCGATCCGCCCAGTGATGCGTCGAGCGCCGCGAAGCTGCCGGACAAGTCGGGAGATTCCGTCACGCCGACGACAAGCCAGTCGGCCTCCGCTTCGTGCCATGCCTGTGTGCTGACCTGAATCTCCATGCTGCTGCTCCGGTGGCTGGAATGCGATTGTCGTGTGAGGAGATCCTCGCGCCCGCACGCAGTTTGTCAATCGACTGGAGCGGAAGGGAAGACAGAGCCGGACGCGCAGCCTCGCCCTGTGTGCCGTTTGTCTTGACGAGGCACTACTGGACTTCATTTCTCCCTTCCCGCAGAATGTCCCGTTGCGAGTTTTTCGGACCGAGCTGCTGAGAAACCGGCCCCACCAAAAGTACTGAGCCAGACCGGAGCCACTGCGATGTTGAAATTTGAAGGCAAAGGATCCGCCCGCACGTGTGACGGTGTTTCGCGGCGGGATTTTCTGCAGGCGGGGACGCTGGGGGCGGTCGGCTACACGCTGGCTCAGCATGCTCAGGCGAAAGAGCAGGGGCTTCTGGCCGACGGACACGATGACCGGTCCGTGATCATGATCTTTAATCTGGGAGCACCCTCGCAGCTGGACACGTGGGATATGAAGCCGGACGCCCCGGCCGAAATCCGCGGCCCGTTCAAGCCGATCGACACAACGGTCGAAGGAATCCAGATCTCGGAAATCTTTCCGAAGCATGCCGAGGTCGCGAAGCATGTTTCCTACGTGCGGTCGTGTTACCACCAGAGTGCTGCCGTTCACGACGCCGGGTGGCAGATGATGCAGACCGGCCGGCAGTTCCAGGGCGGAGTCAACACGCCTCACGCGGGAGCCGTCGCCAGCTACCTGCAGGGTCGCAGGTCGGACCTGCCGCCATTCGTCGTGCTGCCGGAGCTGATGGGGCGAGGCGGCGGCAACCTGCCCAACGGTCAGGCGGGAGGCTTCCTGGGCAAAGCTCACGACCCGTTTTCTCTGAACGCCGACCCGTCGACGCCGGACTTCAAAGTCCCCGACCTGCTCCCGCCGGCGGATCTCGGCACTGTTCGAGTCGACCGTCGCAAGCGACTGCGCGAGGTCGTCGACGAGACGGTCAGGAACTTCGAAGCGAGCCCCAACGCCCGGCAGCTCGACAGCAACTTCGACACGGCATACCGCCTCATGACGAGCCCTCAGGCCCGGGAAGCGTTTGACCTCTCCAAAGAACCGGCTGCCGTCCGCGACCGCTACGGCCGAACCCGCTTCGGTCAGTGCTGCCTGCTGGCCCGGCGGCTGATCGAGTCCGGCGTTCGCTTCGTCACGGTCAACACGTTTCTGACCGTCTTCGACGAAGTGACGTGGGACATCCACGGCTCGGCCCCGTTCACCTCGATCGAGGGCATGAAAAATATCGTCGCCCCGATGTACGACCAGGCTTACTCAGCCCTGATCAGTGACCTTGTCGATCGAGGGCTGCTCGAAAACACGCTCGTGTGCAACCTGCAAGAATTCGGCCGGACTCCGCGAGTCAACCCGGCCGGTGGCCGAGACCACTGGCCTGGCTGCTTCACAACGTACTACGCCGGCGGTGGAGTCAAAGGCGGTCAGGTGGTCGGCACGAGCGACCCGATCGGCGGAGTCCCCGCCGAAAACCCGGCCGACCCCGGCAACGTTGTTGCCACGATTTTCCAAAGCCTCGGCTACAACCTGGAAGCCCACCTCCCCGGCCCCGCCGGCCGCCCCTTCCCCCTGGTCGACTTCGGAAAACAGCCAATCAAAGGACTGATTTGACTGCTGTCCAACAAAAAAGGCCTCGACTGCTCCTGGCAATCGAGGCCTTTCTTATTATTGAAACCGTACCGAATCACACGTACTTCGTGACGCCTGGCAGTGGGACGTCCCGGAAGGTGACCGGTGAGTTCCAGCCGTCGGTAATTTCCGGGACGAGTTTTTCCTGCGAGTTCAGGGCCTGCTCCCAGCTGATCTCTTTGCCTGTGTAGCCGGCGAGGCGACCCATGATGGCCATCAGCGTGCTGTTGCACATCCGGTCGCCGTTGTGGATGTGCTTGCCGGAACGGATCGAGGCGAAGAACTCTTCATGCTCGATGCGGTACATGCTTTTCTTTGGACCCTCGTACTTCCAGGTCGTCTTGCCATTCAAGTCGTCGATGGTGCTGCCGCGACGGGAGACTTTTCCCGTTCCCTTTGTGCCGAGCATCGTGAACTGATTCTCGTTGAAGCAACCGGGAATTTGACGCTGGGCGAGGAAGCCCCGGGCGTCGTTATCCCAGACGTAGTTGATCGACACGTGGTCGTAGATGTCTCCGCCTTCGGCCTTCAACTGCCGACCGCCGGTGGCAGTGCAGCTGACCGGCGGTTTGTCGCCCATCGCCCAGCCGATCCAGTCGACCGTATGGCACGCCTGTTCGACGAGACCGTCTCCGGACAGGCCGGCGAAGTTGTACCAGTTGCGAACCATCCACTCGAGATCCGGCATGCCTTTGGGGCGAGTACTGGCCGCCGGCATCGGCTTCACCGGAGACGTCAGGTAAGTGCCGTAGACGGCTCGAATGTCGCCGATTTCTCCACCGAGACATCGCTCGAACAGAGCTTTCTTCTCGTAGTCGTAGCGCCAGCAGAAACCCGCCAGCATGGCGAACGGTTTCGTCTTGGAAACCGCAACCGACTCCAGACAGGATCGCAGTCCGGGAGCGTCGGTGGCCATCGGTTTCTCGGTGAAGATGTGCCGGCCGGCTTCGACAGCGTACTTCAGGTGTTCGGGGCGGAAGCCGGGCGGAGTGCAGAGCAGCACGACGTCGACCGAGTCGATGACGTGTTTGTACGCGTCCAGGCCGGCGAACATGTTTTCTTTTTTGACTTTGACTCGATCCCCGATGCCGCCCAGTTTTTCGAGTCGGCCGACGGAGGCTTCCGCGTGATCCATGAACGCGTCGGCGACGGCGACCAGTTCCGTGTTCGGGTCTCCGCTGAGGGCATCGGCGGCAGCTCCGGAACCGCGTCCGCCACAACCGACCAGGCCGATCCGCAGCGTGTCGGTGCCGGACGCGTAGGCTCCTGAGGAGAGGCTTGCCAGGTTTGCGGCAATGGCGGCTCCCGCGACAGAGACGGTACTTTTCTTGATAAACTCGCGACGGTTCTCGGCTGGTTTTTCGCTCATGATATTTCTCCGCGATGGGTGAGTGGGCGGAACTCGACGGCTGGCTGGAGGCCTCAAAATCTGGTCGGCCATCGTACCAGAGAGCGGGCGCGGGCTGCGAGCCAGATCAGCGATTGTTGATTCATCGACCGCGGAGAAACCCGGCGCGACGGCCACCCTATGCCGTAGCCGCTTCAACAGACTCAGACGACTTCTTCCTGCGCGAGCGGACTGTGGCGACCGCCTCGAAGCTCAGCAGACAAAGCGGAACAGTCAGGGCCGGCGTCAGGAACAGCGCGTGGACGAGCGGATTCGCCGCGTGGTACTCGCCCAGGCAGAAGCCGATGCCGGCTCCCATCGCGTAGCCGACCACGACCGCCACGATGGGGAGTAAAACGACGCTGTGTCGCCGACCTGGATCAGCGCGTCGCCAGCCCGGAAGCGGACCCATTCGTCCTGGTCCTTCGTCAACTTTCGCAGCAGCGGAATCGTCTCTGGAGTCTGCAGCGACTCGTCGTACCACGGCCAGCCTGCGGCGGCGCCTCGCACCTGCGCGTTCGAGTCGGACATTGCCTCAACGATCTGTGGAGAAGCCGAGTGATGGCCGCGCTCGTCAAGAGCGACGACGGTCTGAGCCCGGATCATTGGGTCGTCGTGTTTCAGAAACGGGACAAGAGCCCGCGAGACCTCTTCGTTCCCCTTGTCGAGCTGCGACAGCGCCGCGATCGCGATCAGCTGCATGTCTGGCGGGTCAGATTCCAGCACCTGCATCATTCGGGCGAGTGCCTTTTTGCCTTCGATCTGACAAAGAAGCTGAACGAACCACGAGCGAGACTCGGGGTCGGCGCGATCTCCTCAAACAGGTCCGGGTAGCCTTCCTTGTCGTAGTGCTGGGTGAGCTCATCCCGCGCGTAGTACTGAGACGGTCCGCCACCGATCACAAAGTCGACCAGCAGCCGGCACTTGGAATCCTCATCCGGCAGCGCGTCGAGATTCACAACGTCCTTGACGTTTTCTTCAAACTCAGCCCGCTCCAGGAACGCTTCCCGCAACGTGAGTCGTCGCGCAGCACCCGCACCCTCTGCCGTCAGAAAGACGATGCAGGGTTCACCCTTTTCGATTCCTTCCGGGGGACCGGTGAAATACACCGGCTCGTCCGGGCTCGCCCTTCAGGATTCTCGACACGGTGAACGTGATTTGATTGCCCTGTCGCTGCGCCGTTCCGACAGCGACGATCGAGGCCATTCGCGTCTGCTCCCAGAACTGCGGGGCGACACTCGTGGCCTGGGCGGGGAGAGTGAGGAACAGCACCGCAGAGAGTTATTGCGAAAGTTCTCACGGGAATTCCTCGAGGACAGCTGAACGCGAGTCTTTGACTTCTCTTCTCAACGGCCGATTCGACGGTGTGTTAGGTGGAAGCGATGATTTGTCATTAGTTATTTGTCAATTGTCATTATTCATTTGAGGTGCTACGGAGCCCAGTACCAATGGCAAATGACTGTTGAAAAATAACTAATGACAAATTCAACCTCCGATGACCTGACGATTGATCGACGAGCCTCGCCTCCGGATACTCTCGCCGATCCGAGCATCCCTCCTCGACGAGCCCTCCCGTGAGCGACCCTGGCCAGGCATCCGCTCCCGCAGCGTCCCTGAAAAGAACGGTCGGTCTGTTCGGCGCGGTGGTTCTCGGGCTCGGGTCGATCATCGGCACGGGCGTATTTTTCAGCCTCGCCCTCGTTGTGGCTCATGCCGGCCAGTGGACTCCGCTGGCCGTGCTGCTGGCCGGACTGCTGGCACTCTGCAACGGGTTGAGCAGTGCTCAACTGGCGGCCGCTCATCCGGTCAGCGGCGGGTCTTACGAATACGGCTACCGGTACCTCAACCCGAAGCTGGGCTTTCTGGCCGGGTGGATGTTCCTTGTCGCGAAGGGGGCGTCCGCCGCGACGGCGGCCGCTGGTTTCGCAATTTATCTGGCGAGACTGGTACCGGCAGTCGCGAAGTTCGACATGAAAATCACCGCGACGGCCGCCGTCGTCGTGATGACCGTGCTCGTGCTGAGCGGACTCAAGCGGTCTGTTCGAGCGAACGCGATTCTGGTCGCGATCAGCGTCGTGGCTCTGTCGGCGTTTGTGTGTTACGGATTGACGGTTGAGGCCGCTCCGGCCGCGGCCGCGAAGAGGCCGTTCCAGGCTCAGACATTTCTTCACGCGGCCGCACTCGTGTTTGTCGCGTTCACCGGTTACGGCCGAGTCGCGACGATGGGCGAGGAGATCCGCGACCCCGCGCGCAACATACCGATCGCCATCGCGCTGACGATCGGGGCGTCCGCGCTCATTTACACGTCGGTGGCGTTTGTGCTGGTTCGGATTCCCGAGGGCGGATCGACGGAAGCATCGCTGTTTGACGCGCTCTCGATGGCTCCGCGGTGGCTGCGAACTCTGATCGTGGTGGGGGCCGTGACGGCGATGCTGGGCGTGCTCATGAACCTTCTGCTCGGCCTGTCGCGAGTCGTTCTCGCGATGGCTCGGCGAGGCGACCTGCCTCCCTGGTTCAGCGTCCTCAACAAAAATGGCGACTCACCGAACCGGGCTGTCATCCTCGTCGCGGTCGGCATCGTGGCTCTGATTCTGATCGTCGGTCACCCGAAGCTGACCTGGTCGCTGAGTGCTCTGACCGTGCTGATTTATTACGCCACCGCGAATCTGTGTGCCCTGCGGCAGCCGGTTGAGGAGCAGCGAATCCCGCGAATTGTGTCGATGGCCGGTCTTGGCGGATGCCTGCTGCTGGCCGTCTGGATTCCGTTCTGGTTTGTGGGACTTGTGCTGATTGCCGTCGGCCTGGCGTGGCATGCGATCGCTCAGCGGGTATTCTCGGGGCGAGGCGGTTCGTAACGAGCCTGGCCGACGCACTTGCAACCCGACGAGGTTTTCGGGTTTTTCTTGAAAGTTCACGGAATGCAGCTTCACGGCTACCACGGCCGCTATTTGAAAGTCGACCTGACGACCGGCCGCAGCGAGGCGGTTGAGATCGACGAGGTGGTGCTGCGCCGGTTCATCGGAGGCACCGGTCTGGGGACCTGGCTGCTGCTTCAGCTCTGCCCGGCCCGCGTCGACGCCCTCTCGGCAGAGAATCCGCTCGTTTTCGTTTTCAGCCCGCTCGTGGGAAGTCCGCTGACGACCAGCGCGAAGTTTGCCGTGATGTCGAAGTCGCCTCTGACTGGACGGCTCAACGATTCGCTGTCGTCGTCGAGCTTTGCCATCGCCGGCAAGAAAACCGGCTTCGACGCGATCGTCGTCACCGGGCGAAACGAATCTCGATGCGCACTCGTCATCGACGATGGTGAGGTCACGATCGTGGATGCGGGTGCGGTGTGGGGTCTGTCGAGCCGCGAGACTGAGGAACGCCTGCCTGCCGAAATCGGGTCGGGCTTCCGCATCGCATCGATCGGTCCGGCGGGAGAAAACCTCGTCCACTTTGCGACGGTTTCGAACGAAGGCCGGCATGCCGGGCGAGGCGGGCTCGGTGCGGTCATGGGGTCGAAGAATCTCAAGGCGATCGCCGTCCGCGGGACAAAGCTGGCGTCGTACGCGCATCCGAAAGAGCTGACTCAGTACGCGAAAGATCTCTCGCAGAAATCGTTCGGTCCGGCGACGGAGAAGTACCGCGAACTCGGCACGGTCAGCAACCTGCTCACGTTCAACCGGCTGGGCACGCTGCCGACTCGAAATTTCCAGGAGGGCTCATTCGAAGGCGCGGCAGCGATCTCCCCGGAAGTCGTCGGGGAGACACACAAGCGAACGCGGGCGTCGTGTGCGGCCTGCACGATTGGCTGCGAACACATTTTTGAGCTGAGCGTCGATTCCTCTTCCCCGGAGGGTGAGGGGACAGGATCGGAGGCGACCGCAGTTGGCGTGCGGCTCGAGTATGAGAACCTGTTCGCGCTGGGGCCACTTTGTGGAATCTCTGATCCGGATACCGTGCTGCGTGCTTCGCGACTTTGCGACGAGCTCGGTCTCGACACGATCAGCGCGGGCGGCACGATTGCCTTCGCGATGGAATGTGCCGAGCGGGGCCTCATTGATGAACCCTCGCTGCGGTTCGGAAACGGGGCCGTTCTTCTGGAGACGCTTCGCAATATTGCCGCGCGGAAAGGAATTGGTGCGCTGCTTTGTCGAGGAAGCCGGGCGGCCGCCGAAGAGATCGGACAGGGCTCAGCGGCCTTCGCGCCGCATGTTAAAGGGCTCGAACTTCCCGGTTACGAACCGCGAGCTCTGCAGACGATGGCGCTGGGCTTTGCTGTCGGCACACGCGGCGCGGACCACAACCGGTCGGGTGCGTACCAGGTCGATTTTTCTGACCGCGTCGATCGGTTCGCCGTCGGCGACGAAGCCGTGCCGCTCGCCATCGAAACCGAAGACGAGTCGGCTCTGATGGACTCGTTGATTCTGTGTCGTTTTCTGCGAGGCGTGTTTGACGATCGCCTGGCAGCGATGAGCGAGATGCTGCGCCTCGTGACCGGCTTCGAATTCTCATCGGACGAGCTCACGACAACGGCCCGCCGCCTGGTGACCGCGAGAAAACTGTTCAACATCCGGCAGGGCTGGACTCCGGATGAGGACACACTGCCCGCGCGTTTCCTGGAGGAACCACTCGGAGCAGGTGCGAGCTCGGGCGCGGTTCTCAACAGAGAACGCCTTGGCAGTCTGATCGCGGTTTACAATCAGGCACGCGGCTGGTCGTCGGAGGGCTGGATCTCCGAGACCGCTCAGCGCGAGCTGCAACTGTGACCGCCCTGGCGAATCGCAATGTCAGCTCCAGCCGTGATCGTTGCTGCCGGTTTCCCGGCAGATGTCCGATTTCGGCATGTCCCGAATTTCTTCTCGTCGAGGAAGCACGAGAGTTCCTGACGCTCCCAGTCGAACATCGCTCTGGAAGGGTCGCCGTTGATCGCGTCGAAGTAGCGCTGCTCTCTCATTCCAGGCAGCCTGCTCGGGCTTCGTGATCGAATTTTCAGGACAATCCACCGGAACCGGATCGAAATTCGGCCGGAATTTAAATGCCAGGCGGTTCAACGGTCTGAGATTCGCCTCAGCGAAGATCGGGATTAGTTTCGGAGAGTCCGCTCCTCAAATTGTCTGGCTGGAACTCATTTGCTAAAACCGCCACCCCGCAGTGGATGCAGGAGGTGGACTGGTGAGGTCAAACTGGCCCGGAGAAGACAGTGCAGCGCTCTCAGCAGATCCCGTCGATATTACTGTTCGGAATGCCCGGAGTCGGCAAAGGCACTCAGGGTGCGCTGCTCGGCACGATGCAGGGACAGGTCCACATTTCGACCGGGGACATCTTTCGCAGGCTCGACCCGGACAGCGAAGACGGCCAGGTTGTGGCTCACCACATCGACCACGGTGAGCTGGTTCCCGACGAAATCACCGTGAGAATCTGGATGCACTGGCTCGACCAGGAAGTTACCCAGGGACGAATCCTGCCCGGGTCAGATATTCTGATTCTCGACGGGATCCCGCGGAGTGTCCGCCAGTGTGAGCTCATGCAGGACATCATTGAAGTCCTGGCCGTCCTTCACCTCGACCCGACTGATGACGAGCCGATTATCGAGCGACTTCGCCGCCGTGCCGACACGGAGGGCCGCGCCGACGATGCCGATGAGGAGATTATTCGGCGACGGATGCAGATTTACCGCGACAAGACGAGCCCGGTCGTGAATTTCTACGCGGACGAAATCGTGCACCACATCGATCCGATCGGCACGCAGATGGAAATCAAGAAGAGAATTCTTGAGCACGTCATCCCGGCGAGACGGCGGTTTGAACAGGCCGGGTAAGCATCACTCTACTGAAGATGCTTCGTGAGCTCGGCGTCAAGATTTGAGGCCTGCACTGTCGTCGAGACTACGCTGCCGGCCTTGTCGACCAGCCAGAACTGCGGAACGTTGCGGACGCCGTAGTACGCCGCAACCGGGTGATTCCAGCCGCGGAGTGATTTGTCCGCGTGGAAAATCGTTCGCCATCCAATCCCGGCCTTCTCCATGAAGACGTCGAGGGCGGACTCTTCAAGATCAAGATTCACGCTGATGATCTGCAGGCCGTTCTTCTCGTGCTTCGTGATCGTCGGAACGATCGATGAAACCTGATCGACGAACGGCTTCGCCTGGCTCGACCAGAACACGATCAGCACGGAAGAGCCCTTGAAGTCTGCGACCTGAAGAAATCCGCCATCCAGAGTTGGGCCGCCAAGGTCGAGTTTCTTGCCTGGCAGGCTAAGTCGGCGTAACGGCGCGGCCGCCTGTTCGGCTTGAAGTGTGTCCGGAAAACCCTGCTGCAGAGCCAGGTAACACTGGATGGCTTCGTCTCGCAGGCCCCAGTAATCGCAGGTGGTCGAGGCTTCGTTGAGAAGCCCGACGGCTCGCTGAGGATCATGCGGAAACTTCGTCGCAAAGCTTCGCGACTGACGGGAAAATTCCTCAACCCAGCGAATGTCCTGACCGGCAAACCGTTGAGCGTTTTCGTTCGAGTAACGGGCAACAAACCAGGCCGCTTCGGAAGCCGCTTTGGACTTGGGATCACGAGAGAACAGCGACTCGGCATGTCCATAAAGCTGGTCGGCACTTTCCTGATCGCCCTGCAAGGCCAGCTCGAGAGTCGCATCCATCAGTCGGTGTACGGCGATGTTGAAGACCTGTTCCTTTTCCGGTGCCTGATGCGTCATCGCGATCGCTTCCTGAGCCAGTTCGATGATCTGCTCATTCCGCTTCTGCCGCGCGGCACGCTGGTTCTTGACGTCCTCTTCGGACGGCGGTGTATCTGGATCAGAACTCGAAAACGGTTTCAGCCGCAGCTGGGTAATCTGCAGAATCAACGCCTCGGGCGTCCCGTCCAGCGGCCGGGTGATCTTGAGTTCTTCTTCTTCGGGCTTCGGCAAAGCCGGAATCGCTGCCGTGGGGAGCCCCGTTTTTCCTTTGGTTGCGGATTGCGAAGAGCCGCCTTCCGGCGATTGGCCCTCTGCTCCGTCACCTCCGGGCGAGGCGGCCGGCTCGCCGCCAGCAGGCGTGGGACCGGCTTCGTCTCCGCCGCCGCAGCCCATCAGAAAAACAGCCGGCAAGGCGGCCAGTATCAGTCCATTGATTCGCAATCGCATCGGTCTCTCCATCCTGGTGAGAGCCGCTCGCGAAGGTTCCACCGGCGCGAGCAGACGCGCACTCCCCCGTCACGTGCCGAGGAAGGCGTGGGGAGTTTTAGAGCAATCGTCGAAATCCGGGCAAGATGAACCTCGCGCCGGGAAGCGACTCCCCGGGAAGTAAGTCCCCGGGAAGTAAGTCCACTGAGCGGGCCGACTTGGGGACACGAAAAAGAAAAGGGCACGGTGCTGGCACCGTGCCCTTTCGGGTTTTCATCTCTGGCGAACCTGATCAGACGAGCTCTTTGATCGGGTCCAGGTGGTCGAGGATGTACTGTGGCCGGCCTGCGGGGTCGATGAACTGCGTCGTGTGCAGGTCGATGCCCATGTTGTGGTACAGCGTCCCGTGGACTTCCTGGTAATCGATCGGACGATTCTCGGCGACTTCACCTTTGCGACTGGACTGACCGACCGCCTGGCCGCCTTTGATTCCGCCGCCAGCCATGAAGGCCATCGACAGACGAGGCCAGTGGTCGCGGCCAGCGTTTGCGTTGACCCGCGGAGTTCGCCCGAACTCGCCCCACAGGACAATCGTGACGTCGTCGAACATTCCCTGAGCGGTCAGGTCCTCGATCAGAGCACTCATGGCCTGGTCGAGCTGCGGCAGGTTGCGGTCACGCAGCGTGATGAAGTTCTTGCCGTGAGTATCCCAACCGCCGAAGCCGTTCATCGTGACGCAGCGAACGCCGGCCTGGATGAGACGTCGGGCGGTCAACAGCTGCGAGCCGCCCTTGCCGTACCGTTCGACAGTTCGTGGGTCCTCTTGTTTCAGATCGAGGGCGTCGGCAACGCGGCCTGACGTCACCACTTCGATGGCCGTTTTCGTGAAATCGTCGAGTGCCACCATCTCTCCGCTGGCGTCAACGTCGCGGCGGATTCGATCGAGTGAGCTCAGCAGCGAGGACCGATCGCTCAAACGATTTTCCGACAGCGACCGTTCCATCCGCAGGTTGCTCAAAGCAGCGCCATTCCCATTCGGAGTGAACGGCTGATATGTCGGCCCGAGGTATCCGGCCGAGCCACCGCTGTAGGACACGAACGGAGGAGCTCCACCGATCGAACCCTGAAGTTTGCTGATGACAGCTCCCGTTGACGGACGCCCGCCGAGCGATTCCAGGCTCTTCCGGTTGTAACCGGATTGCGTCTGCAGGTTGTCGTGCCCCGAATTGGAACCGACCAGCGATCGAATGACGGCAAACTTGTCGCCCATCGTGGCCAGCATCGGCATGTGCTCGCAAATGTCGAGCCCCGGAGCATTCGTGGCGATCGGCATGAACTCGCCGCGATACTCGACCGGAGCTTCCGGCTTCAGGTCGAACATATCCGTGTGCGACGGGCCACCTGGCAGGTGAATATTGATAATGGCTTTTTGCGAGGAACCAATCCCGGCCTGCGATTCAGCTCGCAGCACGTCGGCCAGGCCGAGCCCGCCGATCCCCAGGGCACCCAGCTTCATGAAGCGTCGCCGGGAAACACCATCACAGAATGAACCAGAATTCGAGCCATTAATCGTGAGCATTGGTTGTTCTCCGGGCAGGGTGACCGTCCGCGCAAAGGAAATCGTCGTTTGCCGCGACGCGTCTTGATCTCAAGCGACCATTGTCCAGGTCTGGCATCACAGATCAATGCCGACTGATCCGATCGCTACAGAAAAGCTCGCGCATCCTCGCTCCGTCATGATGTTCTGCTTTGACTTCACAACACCGGTGACTGGACGGCCAGTCGATTCTGATGAAGAACCGTGTGCCTCAGATCTGCAAAATAGGCGATCGAATCGGCGAAGAAGGCTCGCGGCAACATGTCGTACTCGCTGAGAGCCGATTCGACACGTGTCCAGCCGACGGTCACTGCGGTATCGAATGCCGAGAGTCCTTTGTCGATCCGCTCGGCGGTTGACGCGAAATTGCGGAACCACATTCGGCGAGGGAAGTAGGCAAACTTGACGAGCGGTCTCACGGCGATCTCACGAACCAGCGGCCAGTTGAACTCCGCGACCGCCGCCTCAATCCGTGGCCCGACAATTGTCGCCTGTTCGTGCAGAAAGTGAGTTTCGAAGACGTCCCGCTTTTCCGCATCCGAAAGTTCCCGGCCCTCATCGCGAGCAGCGTGTACCTGATTCAAAGCGGCCAGCAATCCGGAATCGACGAATTCTGCGGCGGCCGGATGGTGCCCGAATCGAGCGGTAAAATGGTAATTCGTGTAGACGTCGATGCAGACACAGCGGTTGACGTTGCGGAAGACCTTCGCAAATTCGTGCAGAGCGGCCAGCTGCTCACGCCTCCTGGCCGGATTCCAGGCAAACTGCAGAGAAAGCACCTCTCCCATTTTGAGTCCCATCGCGAAATACTCGCGTGCCCACAACGCTCCGTGAGCCGCGATGAGCGGGAAGGCGTGATTGCCACCCGAGTGCCGGTAAACGTGGTGATAAACCGCCGCCCGCTGAGCCAGATCCGTCAGCCCGCCCGCCAGAGTCGTCGCTTCGTCGTGAATCGCGTCGTAGGCGGCTTTCAGTTCGGCAGTTTTCATCGTTGGGTCTTTCGTCGAATTGGCGGGTGTCTGTTGCGATGCCGACTCAACCGTCAGACGCGAGGTGAGTTAACTCCCAGGATTCGGAATTTCACGCAGAGTCGCTGAGAATTCGGAGAGTGAGAGCGTTCTGAGTTCCGCTATCTCTGCGGCGCGGCGTGAGAACTTCTGTCTGAGACGAATCCGAATTGAAAATCCGATCGGCCGACGTTCACGCTCAGTAAGCGTCGATCGAGAGCACGTTGACACGATTCAAGTGCCGCCGGATACTCCGCTTCCGTCGCTTTTGACCCGCCCGAACCTGCTTTCTGGCCGAGTGTCGATTCCCGCGGCCCCGTTCCGCACTCCCTTCCAAATCCGCACTCCCTTCCAAATACAAACTGATGACCGATTTCAACCAGTACGCCAGCGAGTGGGCTGACCGGGCGCGTCACGCGTCGCGAGAGCTCGTGCTTGCTTCCGGCAATCAGAAAAACGCATGGCTACGCCGCTCCGCACAGCTCGTCCGCACCCGGACGGCTGAGCTCATCGCCGCCAACGCGAAGGACATCGAAGCTGCACCCGGTTTCGGGCTGACGTCAGCGATGGTGGATCGGCTGCGGTTGACGGACGAACGACTGGAGGGAATCGCGACGGCTCTGGAAGCGATCGCCCTCCTGCCCGATCCAATCGGCGAGATCTTTGAGAGCAACGTCCGCCCGAACGGTCTCCTCGTGACGCGGGTTCGAGTCCCGCTCGGCGTCGTGTTTTTCATTTTCGAATCGCGGCCCAACGTCACGGCCGATGCGGCAGCGATCTGCGTCAAGAGTGGCAACGCCGTCATCCTTCGTGGCGGCAAAGAAGCATTGCACAGCAATCTCGCGCTGCACAGGCTGCTGGTTGAGGCGCTCAAGGAAAACGGACTGCCGGAGCACGCCGTTCAACTGGTCGACACGACTGACCGGGACGCCGTTGGCGCCTTCCTCAAACAGTCCGGGAAAATCGACGTCACGATCCCGCGCGGCGGAAAGAGCCTCATCGAGCGGGTCGCGGCGGAAGCCTCGATGCCGGTCATCAAACATTTCGACGGCATTTGCCATGTCTACGTCGACAAAGCCGCCGACCTCGCAATGGCACGATCGATCATCGTGAACAGCAAGTGCCAGCGACCGGGAGTCTGCAACGCGGCCGAGACCCTGCTTGTCCACTCAGCCATCGCGGCTGAATTTCTTCCCGGCGCGGCCACCGCGCTGCGTGACGCGGGAGTCGAACTGCGAGGCTGTCCGCGGACTCAGGAAATCGTCACCGACTGTGCGGCCGCCACCGAAGAAGATTTTCGAACCGAATACCTGGAGCTGATTCTGTCGGTCAAGATCGTCGACTCGGTCGAGGAAGCGATTGCTCACGTCAATGAGTACGGGTCACACCACACGGAATCGATCGTCTCACAGGACATTTCGGCGACCACTCGATTTGCCGCGTCGTGCGATTCGGCGGCCGTCCACATCAATGCCAGCACTCGTTTTAACGATGGCGGTGAATACGGGCTCGGTGCGGAAATCGGGATCAGTACCGACAAGTTTCACGCCCGCGGCCCGTGCGGTCTGCGCGAGCTGACCAGCTACAAATACGTCGTTCACGGAAGCGGACAGATCAAGTAACCCGCAGACGGAGTCGCCACGGATGGCCAGTTCGCTCAGCCAGTCAGAGATCGATGCCCTTCTCGGCGGCCTGGAGACGGGAGTCTTTCGACCCGCATCGACTGCGGCCACCATCGCGGAGCCGTCCGCCGATCTGCCGTATGCGGAACTTGTTCGCAAACTGGCAGCAGCACTCTGCTCGCACCTGACAGCGGAACTGGAGCACTCATTAAGAGGACGCTGCGAAGTTCGGCTCGCCGGTTTTTCCGCGTCCCTCTGTGCGGAAGTCCTCGCGTCTCTCGACGCCCGCTGCGTCGCGGTCGTCGAGTCACGGCAGGTGGGATCGCACTCGCTGGTCGCCATGAATGCCGGAGCGGTCTTCCCTATGATCGACTGCCTGCTCGGTGGCGGATCGGGCACCGTGTCGGCAGCCATTCCGGAGCGTCCGCTGACGGACATCGAACTGAAACTGATCGCCCGCTGCCTGAAATCGATTGTCGCAGCGTTGCAGCAGGCGTGGTCTCAATTCCAGCCGGCCGAATTCCAGGTGGCCCATGTCGAGGGGCGAATCCCCGCGGCGGAACTGATCTCACCGCGAGAGCCGGTCGTCAGACTGCAGCTGGAAACGGCGGTCAACGGACTCGTCGGGCAGGCAACGCTCGTGCTTCCGGAACGGGCAATCCTCGATCTGGCGAGGAAGTCCGGTTTCGCCACCAGCACGCCGATTAACTCCACCGGCGTTGCGGGCGAGCCGGACCCTTGTTCCGAAATCCGAGTTCAACTCACATCGCTCGACATCAACGTTGAAACGCTCGCCGGACTGAAAGTCGGAGATATCCTGCCACTGGATTCCGATTCAAATCTGAGCAAGGCGACAATCTTTGTGGACGGCTCGCCGGAGTTCACCGGCACACCGGGAATCCACGCCGGAAGGAAAGCCGTTCGCATCGAGTCGGCCGTCGAAGCAGAAGAGCCATCGAAGGCCGCAGAGGATTAGTCGGCCAGCCGCTTCAGCTGAGCACGCCGCTCACGACGCGGGCGTTTGACACGACCGAGTCGGTCGGTGTTTTCGGGCTGCCCTGATCCAGAAACGTCAGTCAGTCGTGGTCAAAGCTCATCCCGTGCAGAATCGTCGCGTGCAGACGCGGGAGCCTCGTCGACCGGAGACTGAGCTCGCTTCTTAACCAGCGGAATCGCCAGCATCGCCGCGCTGAGCAGGAGGAAGATCAGCGACATCGGGCGAGTCACCAGAGGCAGGTAGCTTCCGCCGGAGCTCATAAGGCCTTCGCACAGGTTCTTCTCGGCGATCGGGCCCAGGACAAAGCCGATCACGAACGGTGCGAGCGGGATTTTTGAGCAATCCATCCCGAAGCCGACCAGGCCGAAGCCCAGCATGACCCAGACATCGAACATGCGATTGCCCAGCGAGTACGAGCCGACGACGCAGAACGTCAGGATGACTGGCAGCAGGAACGACTTCGGCACCTCGACCAGGCGGGCGAGCCAGCGAACGGCCAGGACCAGAACCAGGAACATTGCCACATTGGCGACCGCGTACGTGCCCATGATTGTGTAGATGAGTTGCGGCTCCTGCTTGAACAACAGCGGGCCGGGCTGCAGGCCGTGCAGGACGAGGGCTCCCAGCAGGATCGCATCGATCACGCTGCCCGGAATGCCCATCGCGACAAGCGGGATCAGAGCTCCGCCGACGGTCGCGTTGTTCGCCGACTCACTGGCGATGATTCCTTCCTCGCTGCCGTGTCCGAATTTTTCGGGTTTCTTCGAACACGACCTGGCCGCTGAGTAAGCCGCAACGGATCCGATGTTGGCTCCGATGCCGGGCAGGATGCCGATCCACGTGCCAATCAGTGCCGAGCGGATCATGTTGACGCCGTGGCGGCTCCAATCGGCCAGGGATGGAATGACCCGCTGATTCTCGACAGAGATCTGCTCGACTTTCGAATCGAGGTTGAGCACTTCGTTGATCACCTGGCTCACAGCGAACAATCCGATCAAAACCGGAAGCAGTTTGAACCCGTCGTTGAGCTCGACCAGTCCGAGTGTCATACGCACCTCGCCGGTCGCTTCCGAGACGCCAGGCATCGCGCACAGAATTCCAAGCAGTCCGGAAAACAACGACGCACTGATCAAGCTGCCCCCGACCGAGGCGATCAGGACGAGCGCCATCATGACCAGGGAGAAGAACTCAAACGGACCGAACTTTGTTGACAGATCGGCCATCGGTTTTGAAAGAGCGATCAGGAACAGCCACGAAATCATGCCTCCCGCAAAGGATGCCATGATCCCTAATGAAAGAGCTCGACCCGGCTGGCCGTTCTTTGACATCGGGTAGCCGTCGAGCGTGGTCATGACAGACGCCGGCGTGCCAGGCATCCTCATCAGAGTGGCCGTAATGAGCCCGCCGGAAATTGAGCCGACGTACATCGACACAAGCAGCATCATCGCCTGCCCGGCTTCCATCGTGTACGTCAGGGGCAAAGCCAGCGCAATCACCATCGCACCGGTCAGCCCCGGGATGGCTCCCACGGTGATGCCAAGACTCGTCCCGATCAGGATCAGGAACAGGCCCTTAACGGTGAAGATGGCTTCGATGGCCAGGCTGGCGGATTCTTCCACGGTTCACGTCAGTGGATTTCTGTGAAATCCGGTTGTCCTGCAAGGGAGTGTTCTGTCTTGTCTGGCCCGAAATGCGGCATTCGGGGCCGCGCGCGAAAGTCTGATCCAGTCTGATTCAGCGATCGGAGCTCAAGCAGAGTAACAGCCGTTTGCTTCTACGTCAGCCGGTGAATCTCCGCCGCGGCTTTGAAGAGTGCAGCTCGCGCAGACGACTCAGAATCGCCTTTGGCCAGCACCGTGCAAACGGGATGTCCGACTGCGATTTCGGAGTCTTCAGACGGAAGGTCGGCGATCCGGATTTCGGGCGGAAGAGACTTCAGCAGGTTCGCCCGAAAAGACCGCTTCGCAAAGCAGATCAGTTTTCCGTGGTACTCCGCGTCGGCGGCTGGCTCATTTACCGAGTCTGGCAGTTGACCGCGGCACGCGTTGAGGTGAAGGCTCATCAACGGGACACGTCCGGCAGGCTCAAGGACTTCGGCCGAGGCAGAGTATCGCGGGTTCACTTCGCAGACGTGGAGCGACTCGTCGTCGGAGTCCCAGAGGAAGTCGCAGCCGAAGAGGCCGCGGCAACCAGTGGCCTCGGCGAGGGTACTTCCGATCCGCCTCGCCAGTTCAAACGCGCGCGGTGACAGGTCTCCCGGTGCCAGCGGACCGATGGATCCGCAATAACGAAACCCGCTGCAACCGGCCTCGTCGAGCCCGATCAACTGCCGGGTCAGCCCGACAAGCTGGCAGTCCTCGCCGGAACTCAGGAACAGGCCAGAGATCGAATCTCCTTCGACAAACTGCTGAAAATACGAACGCGGCGGAAGATTGCGGTCGTCGGGCCTGGTCGACTCGTCTGTCGATGCGGGCTCGTGAAAACGAATACGAAATCCGGCCGCGCTCTTCAGCGGCTTTTCCAGCCAGCGGACTGAGGGTTCGTTGGCTGGTCTTCCGACAGCAGGCTCACGAAGTGAGACCTGCAGCGCGTCCAGCCCGGCCTGCTCAAGGATCTGCTGCAGGTTGTGCGGATCGCGAAGAGCCCGCATCGAGTCCACATCGCAACCGGCGAACGGCAGCCGTTCGCGGAGCCGGGCGAGAATCGACGGCGCATTTTCGAGGGCTCCCGTGATCACCAGTGTGCCCGGAGGAATCTGCGGAATGATGCTGAGGATGCCCTGCGGCCAGTCGTCAACGACCTCGACATGTTCTGCGCAGGCACGCAGATCCTGGTCTCCAAACTGGTCAATGCACCAGGCCCGAAACCCGCCCCGCACCGCCGATTGAGCGGCCGCTCGCGTACTTGCTCCGACGATGATCAGCCGCTCGGCCATGAATTTCGCGTGATTCAAAGGAAATCTCTGGGAAAATCCGCTTACGCAGCGTCGTGTGGATTGCCCCGCAACAGGCCTCGCAGACTTGCATCAACCCGGTGAGGCGGGAATCATACCGCTCCGCTCCCGCCAGGGGAGCAAGTTCTCAATTGACGGCCGGCGAAAATTGCCGGCTTCTGCGTCATCGCTGAATCCCGTTGCCATGAGGCGCGTTCAGCGGCGCGGTTCCAGATTTTGCACCAGGAGAAAAACCATGTCGCTGTTCGTCGGAGAATCACTTGTCGGTGATGGAAACGAAGTCGCTCACATCGATCTGATGATCGGTGACAAAAACGGCCCGGTCGGAATTGCATTCGCGAATGCACTTTCGAGCCAGACGGCCGGCCACAGCAATCTGCTCGCCGTTCTTGCACCAAACCTCGCCTGCAAGCCTTCGACCGTGATGATCACCAAAGTGACCATCAAGGGAGCGAAGCAGGCCGTCCAGATGTTTGGCCCGGCTCAGAAAGCCGTCGCCGACGCCGTTTCGGACTCGGTCAAAGAAGGCACGATTCCGGCTGACCAGGCCGAGGACCTTGTCATCGTCTGTGGCGTTTTCATTCACTGGGAAGCGAACGACGACAAGAAGATTTACGAATACAACTACGCCGCGACAAAAGAGTCGATCGAACGCGCAATGGCTGGGCAGCCCTCTGCCAGCGAAATGCTCGCCAAGCGGGACACGTCAGCTCACCCGTTCTACGCAGGCTAAGTTGCAGCGATTTCTGACGTGAATTCACGAACCCGGTTTCGATGGGAAGCCGGGTTCGTTTTCTATTGGAGACGTCCGCTTTAACTCGAACGGCGTACCTCAGGCAGACGGAATGATGAAAAAGATTCTCATCCAGCTGGACACGGATTCTCACGCGAGCACGTTTGATCGAGTTGTCGCAGTCGACTCGGACGTTGACGAATTATTTTCGTTTGGCGGTGTCACGCCGGAAAACGTGACGGGACTTGTTCACGGGGCGATGTTCACTCGCGGCCCGGGCGATTTGAAAAACACGGCAATTTTCATCGGCGGAAGCAACGTTTCGGCCGGTGAGCAACTGCTCGCGAAAGTCCAGTCGGCCTTCTTCGGGCCGATGCGTGTTTCCGTCTTAATGGACTCGAACGGGTCGAACACGACGGCAGCGGCGGCGGTGCTCGCAGCAGGAAAACATCTCGACCTGAGCAAAACGACCGCGCTCGTTCTGGCTGGGACTGGCCCCGTCGGGCAACGAGCTGCGCAGATCATCTGCCGGCTTGGTGGCTCAGTCAGAATCGCAAGCCGCTCGAAGGAGCGTGCGGAAGCGACCTGCGAAGCGGTCCGCAGCCAGGTCGACGGCGCTTCGGTGTCGGCCGTTGAGACGTCTTCTGTGCAGGGGACACTCGCCGCGGCTGACGGAGCGGAGCTCATCATCGCAACGGGAGCGGCGGGAATTCAGTTGCTCTCGGCCGAGCAGCGAGGTGCCCTCAGCTCGCTGAAAGTCGCCATCGACCTGAACGCGGTTCCGCCGGCCGGTCTGGAAGGCGTCGACGTTTTTGAAAAGGCGGTCGAGCGGAACGGGGCCCTCTGCTACGGTGCGATCGGTGTCGGCGGGACCAAAATGAAAATCCACAAGGCCGCTGTGCGGAAACTCTTCACGGCGAACGATCTGGTTCTCGACACGGACGCGATCTTTGAAATCGGGCAGAACCTGTGATGAGCGATTCTTCCGGACCGCAACCTTCGTCTGATGCGGAAAACGTTCAGGACGAATCGGCCGCAACGTGGTACGAAGACGGTCTGCAGTTCAAGTGCACTCAATGTGGAAACTGCTGCACGGGAGCTCCGGGAGTCGTCTGGGTCGATGAAGAGGAAATCCGGGCTATTGCCGAATACCTCAACAAGCCGATCGGCGAGATCCGTCTCATGCACACGCGACCGGTTCGCGGTCGAGTCTCGCTGACGGAATTTGCGAACGGCGACTGCACCTTTTTCGATCCGCGCGGCCGCGGCTGTACGATCTATCCGGCGAGGCCGAAGCAGTGCCGCACCTGGCCGTTCTGGAATTCGAACCTGACGACAGAACAAGCCTGGGACTCGATCAAAGGCGACTGTCCGGGAGCAGGACACGGCGACTTCGTCAGCCTGGATGACATTGAGATCCGCCGCTCAGTCATCGACATGTGAGCCCACTATTCCGCCTCTGCGGCTTTTGCGGCGATCTGACGTGCCAGTTTTCTGGCATTTTCGACGAGCGTTCTGGCTCCGAGCTCGGACCCGTAAAGGTCGATCACTCCGTCCACAATGAGCGACGCTTCGTCCAGTTTGTTCTGCTGGCTCAGTGACTCGGCACGGTTGAGTGCATTGCGGGCCAGCTGGTAGCCCTCGGCCTGTTCGCGTCGGACCTGTCTTAGTTCGATCAGTCGATCATCAATCTGCTTGAGCATTCCTTCGTCATCGGCGGTGCCACCCAGAACGTCTCGCAGCGACGTCAGGATTCGTTGCTCGCCCGCGAAGTCGCGTTCCCGCCGACGTGCCTTGGACATGAACCAGAACCGGTCGACTTCGCTGCTCAGTTCGGACTCCGTCTCAGGGGCGGAATCGGTCGTGGCCCCGGCGGATTGAAACCACAGGACTCCTAAGGTCACGGTCAGGATCAGTGCGCCCAGCAGCACCCAGGTGTTGTCAAAGAGTTTTGCGATCGGCCCCTGACGATGCTCGCGTTCGATTTCTGCGCGAAACACGTCGCGCATCATGGTCGCCGGGCTCGGCCCGCGCGGCCCGGTGGCTCGCGTGTCCGTTTCGGGAGAAATTGTCGCCGCCGCGGTCGGCGCTTCCATTCGATCCGCTGCGAAGTTCTGCTCGGACTCAGCCTGTTCGGCCAGCTCAACACGACGGATGACTTCTGTCAGACGCAGCGCGACGATGTGAGAATCGCCGTAACGGTCATCCGGGTTCTTTTCGAGCAGTGTGCAGACGACTTCTTCGAGCAGTCGCGGCATGTCGGGAATGTAGAGGCTTGGCCTGTCGAACCTGGCTTTCAGATGCTGCCGGATAATGTCGAGCGACGTCTTGCCCGTGAACGGCGGGCGGCCGGTCAGCATCACGTACATGAGCGCGCCCAGCGAATACAGGTCGCTCTTCTTGTTCGCGCGGCGACCCTCAGCCTGCTCGGGCGACATGTACTCGGCCGTCCCGATGATGCCGCCTGTCACGGTCAGCCGTTGCGACGCGAAGACCTGAGCCACTCCAAAATCGGTCAGCTTGACGACCCCGTCGTCTCCAATGAGCACGTTGGATGGTTTGAGATCTCGATGAATGATGCCGGCGACGTGAGCGGACTTCAGCGCCGCGCACAGTTGCAGTGCAATATCGACAACCTGATCCCAGGGCAGTCGTTTGCTGCGGCGAATCCGGTCGGCGAGCGTGTCGCCGGGGACGTATTCCATCGCGAAGTACAGCTGGTCGAGTTCTTCGTCCCGGCCACTGTCGAAGAACGTCACGATGTGCCGGCTGCGGAGCCGACGCATCGTGTCAATTTCCCGCACAAACCGCTCGACCGTGCCACCTTCCCGGGCGAGAGCCGCTGAAAGAACTTTGACCGCAGCTTCCTGATCGGACTCTTCATGCCTCGCCAGATAGACGGTGCCCATTCCACCGGCCCCGATTTTCCGGATGACTTTCCAGGGGCCGATCGTTGACGGGATGTGTCCCTCCGGAGCGTGCTCAGTAGAGCCCTCTGAGAGAGGGTCATCCGGATGTCCATCTTCCGTCGGGGATTCGTCGGACTTCATGAGGCAGCTCGATTGCGGGCAAGGCAAAGTACAAAAGACAAGACGGCCCGCGCAACGTGCTGACATCATGGAGCGTCGTCCGAGCGGCGCCAACGTCACGCTGCGGGTTCATGACTTGAAGCGTAAGTTTTGAAGTTGCACATTTTCGGCCCCCTCTCCCCCGCGAATGCGGCAGAACCAGCCTTCTCACGCAGATTCGATGTGCTCCGCATTTGTGGGGGAGAGGGTTGGGGTGAGGGGGGAATGTGCGGCAGCCCAAGACTGGTGGACTCCAGAAGGATCAAGAAGAATTCTTTCAGGAGATCACTATGTCA
>JAQBVJ010000157.1 GCA_027623235.1 Planctomycetota bacterium | reverse complement strand
CGGAGACGATTCACTGCTCGGCGGCGGCGGAAACGACACGGTCAACGGAGCCCTCGGTGACGACATCGTGATAGGAAATTCCGGCAACGATGAACTGTGCGGCGGCGGTGGCGCCGACCAGGTCATGGGCGACGCGGGCACCGATCTCATCACCAGCGTGTGTCCGTTCCCGCGAAGCCTCTCGATCGACGATGTGACGCTTAATCCGGAAGGCGATAGCGGCATAACGACGGTCACGTTTACTGTGACCCTGTCGGACACATTCTTCCATGAAGTTGTTGTCGATTACTCCACGATGGACGGCAACGCTGTATCGAGTATTCAGCCGATCATTGGCACTCCAGACTACAATGCCACATCAGGTCGA
Organism: Planctomycetota bacterium; assembly: GCA_027623235.1. Lineage (GTDB taxonomy): Bacteria > Planctomycetota > Planctomycetia > Planctomycetales > Planctomycetaceae > JAQBVJ01. The sequence goes on along the minus strand of JAQBVJ010000157.1, from coordinate 13,751 downwards.
TTGACGTTTGATCCTGGTGTCACATCGCTGACAGTCAGCGTCGACGTTGTTTCCGATACGCTCGTGGAGAGCGATGAGAACTTTTTTGTTGTTTTGACAAATACAGAACGAGCAGAACTGGCCGATGGATTCGGAGAGGCGGTCATTATTGATGATGACACGCCTCCACCACCCATCGTTGACATTGCATTGGCTCTGGATGACAGCGGAAGCTTCGTGGCGCTCGGCCCGACGCTGGCTGCCCAGTTCCCGAATATCATCGCGACTTTGCAGCAACGACTGCCACAATTCACGATTGGATTCGGCGTCTCCCGGTTTGAGGATTACGGAGACAGTCCTTTCATCCTGAATCAACCGATCATTGAAGCAAATACGCCAGGCTTCGCGCAGGCCATTGATGCGGCACTTCAGCGGGCTGGGAACGGGACTGGAGCAGGGGTGGGCACAACAGCCGATTCGTTCCTGGAAGCGCTTTACCAGATTGCCACTGGGTTTGGATACGACGGTAATGCAAACAATTCTCTACTGAACCAGGGGCCGGCAGGGCTGGTGTCGACGCAGACAGGAGCGAATGCTTCTCACGATATTCCGCCGTATTCATCCTTTGTGCCCGATCCTTTTGGCGACCCGCTTGGCCCCGTACTTCCGCCAACAGATCCGCAGCGGACGGACGACGGAATTGGCTTTCGAAACCCCGATGCCGTGAACCAGCAGGAGTTTCTGCGTCTGGTCATGGTCGCCACAGACAACAACACTGTGTACCGGGATGACATGCAGATGGCGTATACCGGCGTGATCGATGCGACGACCGGGCTTCCAGTTACCATTGATGAGGCCACCATGGAACTCGGTGGTGCAACTGGTCCCGTTCTTGCGGGAACTGTAGGCGTACCGCTTTCGGATGGAGCAGCCATACACGAAACAATCGATGCTCTGATCAATCGTCAGATTCGAGTCATTGGCATCGGCGGTGCCACAGGAACAAGCCCCAATCCTCCGGATGATCCAACGGGCCCCCCGCGACTGTCGCTGGAGTCATACTCGAGACTGACCGGTGGAATCAATGAGAGTGGCGTTACGATTGCCGGCAACGTTCCCGGAGATCCAATTGACCCGCTAGACCCACTTTACTTCATTGCTGCTCCGAACGCCGGCCCGGTTCTGGCTGACTCAATTGTGAGTGCGGTGTTGGGTTCAGTTGGTCCGCCAGTCGTCGAGGTTGACTCCTACGTGGTTGTCGAAGGTAATTCGGGCGGACCACGTCAGGTGTCGATCGAGTTGAGGCTACGCCGGGCTCCTGTCAACGATGTGACGGTCGACTTTGAATTCCTGGATGGATCAGCGGAAAACGGAGATGACTATATCGGTGTCAACGGGACAGTCATGTTCTCTGCTCCATCGGCCACGAGTGCCGGCGATATTACGCAGACGATCACATTTGAGCTTGGCGAGGATGTCGAGTTTGAAATGGACGAGTCGTTTACGATCAGACTGTTTAATCCATCTGGTGGAATTGCGCTGAATGCTGACCCGTCGATACAAGAACTGTCGACGGTCGTTACCATCGTCAATGACGATTTCGCGCCGGATGCTGGAGATATGTTATTTGGAGGTACCGGCAGTGACACGATCCAGGGATCAGTGGGTACGGACCTGATCGTTGGCGATCAGGGAAACGACCTGCTGAACGGTGGCGACAATAGTGACACGATTTATGGTGGAGGGGGCGATGATATTATCAATGGCGAGTCTGGGGATGATTCGCTGATCGGCAACGACGGGCGGGACCTGTTCAATGGCGGGGCGGACGACGACATCATTGTCTGGCGTGGCGACTCCGACGGGGATGATACCTGGGTGTTTGAAGAAGGGTCGGACACTCTTCAAGTGAACGGCGGGTCAACCGTCGACGTGTTCAATATTGGCCAGGATGCAGGCACGCTCGTTGTTTCTCAGACCAGTGGTTCCATTCGTCTCGAAGGCGATTCCACTGGCTTTGCGGCAGGTGCTGAAGTCGTGGAAATCAACGGGAATGGCGGGAACGATCGGATCAACATTAATCAGATTGACAACGTGGGATTCTTTGCTCTTTCTATCAACGGCGGGTCCGGCGACGACACCATTGATGGCCAGAATGTTCTGATCGGGAATGTGGCTGTCTTTATTGATGGCGGGGCAGGTGACGACACGATTACCGGCACGGCCGGCACGGATCATATTAACGGAGGCGACGGCAACGATAATATTGTGAGCCGGGCCGGAGACGACTTTATTCGTGCGGGTGCTGGTGACGACTTCGTCGATGCCGATGGAGGCGATGACCAGATCCTTGGAGAAGACGGCAACGATACGATCTTCGGTGGAAACGGCAATGACTCGATCGAAGGTGGATTCGGCAATGACTCGATTCTGGCGGGCGACGGGAATGACACGGTGAAGGCCGGATTCGGGGACGATTTCGTTCTCGGTGATCTCGGGAATGACCTGATCGAAGGCGGGGCCGGACGGGATGTTCTGATTGGTGCGGCCGGTGACGACACTCTGGATGGCGGACGTAACGACGACACACTGATCGGAAACAGTGGTGACGATAAGATTCGCGGCGATCACGGCGACGACTTCATCAAGGGTGGGTCCGGAAACGACACAATCGACGGCGGCGATGGTGACGATGTCGTGAATGCGGAAGACGGGGACGACGCTGTCTCGGGTGGAGATGGCGATGACTTTATCAACGGCAGCAATGGCCAGGACACGATCGTCGGCGGAGATGGTGACGACAATCTTCTGGGTGGCGGAGGCCGGGATCTGCTCGTCGGGCAGGACGGCGATGACACGCTGCTGGGCAACGGAGGCACTGATACCCTCGTCGGCGGACTCGGAGATGATTCGATTCCGGTACCGCCGAATCTGGCATCAGAGATTGATGAAAGCTTCGTGCTGACTGCAGACCTGCTTGCCAAACTCGACGCCAGGAATTGACTTCCAGCGAGCGTGCATCTGCATTTTTCTTTCCCGGGTTGTCTCATAGCAGCCAGGGATTTTTTCTTGTCATAAATGCCCGGCGCCAGCGTCTGCTCCGCCGCTTTGAACGTCACTCAAAAGAAAACCCAAAAACTTAGGTATTTCTGTTGACGGTCGGACGGCGACCTGGCAAGATCACCTAAGTGATTAGGTGTCGTCGGGCTGAGTGATCCGAATGGGTTGCTTTGCTCGAAGCCCGGACCGTGGCGGTTGGAGCTCTCCGGTCAGGTTCGGGACGGGGATCACAGGGACCGGTGAATTGTGTTCCGCCCGTCACGGTCAGGGTGACACCGACTCAATCGCGGAATTCGGAATCTGGAATCCGGATTGGCGAGTTGCAATTCCGGCAGGACTTCAATCCTGGCGAGCCGATTCCCCGGCGTTCGAGGTTCCCCCGGTCCTTGCCGACCGTTTTCCGGCAAGCTATTGTGACTCGCTCAACAGAAAGTCGGCCACGAAATCGTTGTCAAACATCAGACGAGACACCAGCCGCGGCAACCAATTCCTGCCATGCCGCAACGTTCGCCGACCTCACTCCCCACCAGGTCAGACTCAACAAGACGGAAACATCATGAGACGGAAACAGATGCTTCTGCTGCTCGTGGCAATTCTATTCGGCGTCGTCACGGATGCCGGTTCTTCTCTGGCCGAGGATGCGTGGGTTGCTTCCCCGTTCAACGCGAAATCTGGCGACTGGCCTCACTGGCGAGGTCCGGAGATGAACGGCATTTCGCGAGAGAAAGGGTTGCCGGACAGCTGGGATCCGGACTCGGGTGAGAACGTCATCTGGGAGAGCAAGGAGCTGGCGTCGCGGTCGACTCCGATCACGATGAACGGAAAGCTCTACCTGCTTGTTCGGGATAATCCAGGCACTGAGCACGAAGGGGAGAAGGTTGTCTGTGCAGACGCCGCAACGGGGAAAACTCTGTGGGAAAACAGCTTCAACGTATTCCTGTCAGACGTTCCTGATACGCGTGTGGCCTGGTCATGCGTCACGGGCGACACGGAAACTGGCGATGTGTTCGCCCTGGGTGTCTGCGGGCTGTTTCAGTGCATCGACGGTCAGACCGGCAAGACCAAATGGTCTCATTCGTTGAGCGAAGAATTCGGCCTGCTGAGCACATACGGTGGCCGAACGAATGTCCCGACCATCCACGACGACGTGGTCATCATCAGCTCGATTATTATTGGCTGGGGCGAGTACGCGAAGCCGCAGCACCGTTTCCTCGCGTTGGACAAGCGAAACGGGCAGCCTGTCTGGTTTAACGGCACTCGACCGCTGCCGGACGATACCACCTACAGCTCACCAGTCCTGACGGCTGTCAACGGGATGCCGTTGATGGTGTTCGGTTCGGGAGACGGTGGAATCCACGCGTTTCAGCCGTCGACAGGACTGCCGGTCTGGAAATATGACATCTCCGATCGCGGCATCAATACGACCGCAGTCATTGCCGGAAATGTTGTCGTCTCTGGCCACAGTGAAGAAAACGTTGACAGCAACGAGATGGGGGCTCTGTTCGCTTTAAAGCTTGACGGCAAAGGTGACTTGCGGACTTCGGGAGGTGAGCTTTGGCGAAATTATGAGCAAATGGTCGGGAAGAGTTCGCCGCTTGTGATTGATGATCGCATCTACGCCATCGAGGATAAAGGCACCTTGCTGGTCATCGACCTGAAAACCGGGGCGACGATCGCTAAGGAGAAAGTCGGCACTCAGGGAAGAAGCAGCCCGGTCTACGCGGACGGCAAGATCTACTGCTGTGAAGCGAATGGTCGATGGTTCATTTTCAAGATCACGGAAGAAGGCCTTGAGCAGACTCATCGCCTTCGTCTGCCCGCGGAAGTCTCGGCGTCCCCGATTATCTCGAACGGTCGTCTCTATCTAACGACGGCCGAGAGCATGTACTGCATCGGAAAAAAGGATGCGAAGCCGCAGTTTGAACCTCGTCCTGAAGCGCCGAAGGTGGCTGCTACTGGTGACGGCGACAAGCCAGCTCATATTCAGGTCGTCCCCTGCGAGTCGATACTGCGGGGGGGCGTTGAAGGGCAATCGCAGCGACACATCGTGCGTCTGTACAACGCGAATGGTCGATTCCTTCGCTCGTGCAAACCGGGCGAGGTCGAGTTCTCGATGACAGGACCCGGCACAATCGACGCGGCTGGCAAATACTCGACTCCAAATGAAAACGAGCACGGTGCCGTCATCGTGACTGCTAAAGTTGGCGACTTGAGCAACACGGCCCGCATTCGGGTTATCCCGGATTTTCCGTGGACGTTCGACTTCAGCGACGGTGAAGTTCCTGTGACGTGGGTGGGGGCTCGCTACCGCCACATCGCGATCGACTTCGACCTTTACAAGAAGCTCGAAACCCAGAGTGAAGTTCTTTCGCGGCTTTACGTTTACCTGCGGTCAGAGTTCGTCAACTTTTCTCCGAAGCGCGTCTTTGACAACACAACGCCTGCTCAGCGCTGGTCCAACTTTCTGTTGTTTGCAAATCTACTGGAATCGGTGAAGACGCTTGACGATGCCAAGGCGACGATCGATCCGATGTTCACGGTGTTGAAGGCCGAGGGAGTTCTGGCCGAATGGTCGTGGGAAGTGCTCGAAGGTGGCCAGATCCGATTGACTGTTCAACGCGGCGAGGACAAGGTCAAAGGCAACGGCGTGATGGCGAAAATCACGACGATCCCGAAAGGTGCCCGCAGCCAGGGCTCGATGGGACGTACGAACTTTTCGAATTACACCATTCAGGCGGACATCTACAGTGCGATCCGCGATGGCAAGATGGGTGATGCCGGAGTGATCGGCCAGCGATACCGGCTCGACTTGATGGGAGCCGCTCAGGAACTCAAATTGATCTCCTGGATTTCGCATGAGAGTAAGTTCAAGGCGATCCCCTTCGAGTGGAAGCCGAATACGTGGTACACCACAAAGCTGAATGCCTCGGTTAAGGAAGTCAAAGAAGAGAAAGAGGTCGACGGAAAGAAGACGACCGTTACGAAGAAGATTGCTGTCCTGCAGGGCAAGGTCTGGCCGCGAGGCACCGACGAGCCCGAAGGATGGACGATTACCTGGGAAGACGAACCTGGCAATGACATCGGCAGCCCAGGCCTGTTCGGTAATGCCAAAGACGCCGAAGTCTTCTTCGACAATGTGAAGGTCACTCAGAACTGATTTACTGGACCTACTGGCCAGTCACGATTCTCTACCCGCCACCGGGACTCCCATCCCGTCCACACCCGATAATTGGAATTCGAAAATGAAACGAATCCTCTTGACTGTTCTCTCTCTGGCCGTGGCTTCGAGCACTGCCTCTGCGCAAACGTACGACCCCACTGCCGAGGTCCTTAAGGACATCGCCAAAATGAAGGTTGGCCCCAAAGACTGGCCACAATGGGGCGGCTGGGGTGGCAAGAACAACACCCCGGACGGGAAAAATATTCCAACCAGTTGGGACATCGACGCCGGCACAAACATCAAGTGGTCAGCCAGGCTCGGTTCGCAGACCTATGGCAATCCGGTCGTTGCCAACGGAAAAGTCTACGTCGGGACCAACAATGGTGGCGGCCATCTGAAGCGTTACCCAAGCAGTGTTGACCTTGGCTGTCTGCTTTGCTTCGACGAAAAAACCGGCGAGTTTCTGTGGCAACACTCAAGCCCGAAGTTGCCGACCGGTCGAGTTCACGACTGGCCTCTGCAGGGGATTTGCTGCTCACCCTACGTCGATGGCGAGCGACTGTGGTTTGTCACCAGCCGTGGTGAGGTTCGCTGCTGCGACACAGAAGGTTTTCGCGACGGCGAGAATGACGGATCGTTTACTGCCGAACCAAATGAAAACAAAGACGAAGCCGACGTCATCTGGGTTTTTGACATGATGAGCCGCCTGGGCGTCTCACAGCACAACATGTGCTCATGTTCTGTTGCGGTTGCCGGTGAAGTGCTCCTGGTCAACACGTCGAACGGCCTTGACGAGTCCCACATCAATCTTCCGGCGCCGGATGCTCCCAGTTTTATCGCCCTCGACCGAAACACCGGCGAGCTTCTCTGGACGGACGGGTCACCAGGCAGAAACATTCTGCACGGACAGTGGTCATCGCCGACCTACGCAGAGTTCAATGGCCAGGGGCAGGCACTGTTCGCTGGCGGCGACGGATGGCTCTACAGCTTTGATCCAAAGGGCGATGGCAAAGGCAATGCAAAACTTCTGTGGAAGTTCGACGGCAACCCAAAGGATTCGAAGTGGATTCTCGGTGGTCGCGGAACGCGAAATAATCTGATCGCGACGCCTGTCGTCTACGACGGGCTGGTCTATCTGGCTGTCGGCCAGGATCCAGAACACGGCGAAGGCGTCGGCCATCTGTGGTGCCTCGACCCCAACAAGAAGGGGGATGCGAGCGCGCACCTGGCTGTCGATAAAGACGGCAAACCGCTGAGCCCTCGCCGACTTCAGGCTGTACTGACGGACGATGGTGAAAAGATTGAACCGAACCCGAACTCGGCCGTCGTCTGGCATTACACAGCAGTCGACTCGAACGACAATGGCAAGATTCAGTTCGAAGAAACGATGCATCGAACCATCGGCACTGCGGCGATCAAGAATGACATTCTCTGTATTGCTGATTTCAGCGGATTGTTTCACTGCCTCGACGCAAAGAAAATCGACACGTCACGCAAGAACGACGACGGCACACCAGTGCCTCTTGTGTACTGGAAGTACGACATGTTTGCCGCGTCCTGGGGTTCGCCGCTGATCGTTGACGGCAGGATTTACATTGGTGACGAAGATGGCGACATTGCTATTTTCAATCTATCGTCGGATCCGGAAAAGGCCATGGACGACGGTAAGCCGATCGCTGAAATCAACATGGGCAACGCCGTGTACAGCTCGCCGATCGTTGCGAATGATGTGCTTTATGTGGCGAACAAATCGACGCTTTACGCAATTTCCGCAAAGAAGTAGGCAAGCGAAATCGTTGTTGATTCGAGCCTCCGACCTTCTGGCCGGAGGCTTTTTTGTTTGTTCGTGACGTGACGAGAGATTGTGACTCGTGGTGATTGGTGGGGTCAGTTCACGATGGGGCAGGGGGCGTGACTGTGATTGAAGTGGACCAGAGCAACGTCCTGGAGTTTCTCCGCAACCGGTGCTCGGAGATTGCGGGCTGGCCAGCGTTTGACGATGACGAACTCGCGATAGCGACAGCGATGGAACTGGCGTGGGGGGTGTCCAATATCGTGCTCCGCGTTGACACGCCGAAGCGAAGCTTTGTTGTGAAGCAGTCGCGCAAACAGCTCCGGACTCCGATTGAATGGTTCAGCCAGCTTGAGCGAATCTGGAGGGAAGTCGACGCGATGCGGGTGCTGGAGGCGATTCTCCCTGTCGGGGCCGTACCGCGAGTCTTGTTTGATGACCGCGACAATTATCTGTTCGCAATGGAAGCCGTTGAGGCGGATCATCGCGTCTGGAAAGCGGAGCTGCTGGCCGGTCAGATGGATGTCGCCGTGGCTGCCCACCTCGGACAATTTCTGGCCATCGTTCATCGAGACACGCGGGGCGTCACAACGCTGATGGACTTGCTCGGCGATCGCACGATTTTTGACGAGCTGCGGCTCGATCCCTTTTATCGGTACATGGCTGAGTCGATTGCAGATGAAGAACTGGCCGAATCTTTGCGGCGACTGATCGACAGCACGCTGGCCGAGTCAGAGTGTCTCGTTCTGGCGGATTTCAGTCCGAAGAACATTCTTTTGACGAGAAGCGGTCCGGTGGTGGTCGATTTTGAAACCGCTCACGTTGGCGACCCGGCGTTCGACATTGGCTTCTTCCTCAGCCATATCCTGTTGAAAGTGGTGTTTCATCGTGAGCGTCTTGAGGAGGCACTCGCACTGGCTCGGTCCTTCTGGCGTGAATACGGACGCGAGCTCGGCTCAGGTTTGCTCGGCTCAGGTTTGCTCGGCTCAGGTTTGCTCGGCTCAGGTTTGCTCGGCTCAGGTTTGCTCGGCTCAGGTTTGCTCGGCTCAGGTTTGGAGGTGAAGGAAACTCGCGACTGCGAATTTGAACGGCGTTGTGTGTTTCATCTGGGAGCGTGCATGCTCGCGCGAGTCGACGGCAAGAGTCGTGTCGATTATCTACAGGAAGACTGGCAGCTTGACCTGGTGCGGTCGTACTGCCGCGACATTCTGACGATGGATCCTGGCCGGGATGGAGAGCCGGCAATCGAGAATTGTTTTGACGAACTTGCGAGGCGGCTTGTTTCATGACGTCGCAAGGCGAATGCGATTCCGGTCGAGACGCAGAGGCCGCTCTGCTTCGTGAGCGAATGGTGACCTCGCAGCTCATGGGACGCGACATTACTGACCAGCGGGTTCTGAACGCGATGCGGCGAGTGCCGCGACATGAGTTTGCCGGGCCGGTTCCGCTGACTACGGCGTATGGTGACCACCCGGTGCCAATCGGGTTCGGGCAGACAATTTCGCAGCCGTACATCGTCGCGCTGATGACGCAACTCGGGCGTCCTGAGCCGCGGTCACGTGTACTCGATGTCGGAACCGGATGCGGTTACCAGGCAGCCGTGTTGAGCGAACTGGTCGAGCACGTGTGGAGCCTGGAAATCGTCCCGGAACTGGCTGAGTCAGCGGCCGCTCGGCTCCGAATGCTTGGCTATTTCAACATTGACGTTCTGTGCCGGGATGCGACCGGGGGCCTTCCCGAGCAGGCTCCGTTCGATCTGATCCTCTCCGCGGCCGCTCCGGCGAGTGTTCCATGCGCGTTGGTCGACCAGCTGGCTCCGAATGGGCGACTTGTGCTGCCGGTCGGTGCTGGCCGGCAGGAATTGTTCGTCTACTCAAAAACCGAGGACGGTTTCGTCGAGTCACAGAATATTGGCGCGGTCTCGTTTGTGCCGATGACCGGTGAGGCGGGCGGCCAGCAATGAAACCGGCTGCAACCTGGCGCTCGTGGGCAAAGCTTCCCAGCGGTTGCCCCGTCGACTGGAGTTTCAGGCTGTCTCTGGATCGACGGACTCGCTGGTAAACCTGACCGTGCCGTCGCCCAGGAGAGAGTGAGTTCCGCCTGTGGATGGTGAGCCGAATCCGACAGATGACTTGTTGATGCCAGGTCGCGGGTCACGCCAGTTGCCGGGCCTACGCCAGGGCACGAAATCGGAAGCAACCTCGCCGGCCATGAATACGTTTGAGGAGCCGTCTTTCAGGTCGCGAAATCCCAGGCTGAGGCGGTTTGCTGCGCAACGGGTGACGGCCGGTTTGTCGGTGACCCGAGCCTGGTATAGATACTGCCGCCGGGATTCCGTCTTTGTTGAAATCGGGGCTGGCGGTACGATCCCGGGTCCTTCCATTCAGTTGGCTCGATGAGGTTCCTCGTCACTCGTCCGTAGCTGGCAATTCCCGCCTTTTTGCCAGTCGACACGGTTGCCGGCTTTCCTCAAATTCATCTCGCTGCTTTGAAAGAAAGGTCTCGGCATGAGGCTGTTTTTCTGTTCGCTCGTTCTATGCATGCTGATGAGCGGCTGTTCGAAATCGAAAATGTCGTCAACAGCCCGCACCGCGACGGAGCAGCTGCTGCTTTCCAACGCCGTCGATCAGTCACTGACGCGAGTCGAGTTCGCGTCGTTTAACGGTCGCAAGGTGTTCTTTAACGACAAGTATCTCGACAGTGTCGATAAGCAGTACGTCGTCGGCTCGATTCGGCATCGGCTGATGCAGAGTGGAGCGACGGTGGTGGCCGACGCTGCCGAAGCAGACGTAATCCTGGAAGCACGTAGCGGTGGGCTGGGTACGGATGGAGCGGAAACATTTTATGGCTTGCCGGAACTGGTGATTCCCGGAATGGTGACAATTCCGGAGCTCAAGCTGGCAACAAGAAATAATCAGACAGGGACGGCGAAACTCGGATTTGTGGCATACGACGCCAAGGCAGGCAACGTGCTCGGCAGCGGTGGTGTGTCCATCGCGGTGGCGGATCACAATGACTGGAGCGTTCTCGGAGTGGGCCCGATCAGGTCGGGCTCCCTGAAGTCCGAACTCAAGTCTGCCGCGGAACGTGACCCCTTCAATCCTGCGTCCGGACTGCCCAATTCTGTCGCCTTTGACGCGCCGGGGCCCAGCTACGATGCGGTCCGTTTGACTGGCGGAGAGGAGTAGCGAGCGATGGGTCGCTACGAACACGAGAGCTTCTCTCGCGTCTGGACATCAGGCACGCAGGAAGGGGCGGGGCGAGTCCCGGTTCGCGTGCTCGCCCTTCTTTTTGTGATGAGTCTGGCGGGATGCAGTCTGTCGAGGAGCGAAAGCCGCGGCCGCTCTCTGGTCGAGCGCGACGAGGCTGTGCTGCGATCTCAGTCCGCGCACGTTGTCTACGTGACCGGCCACGGGTGGCATACGGGGCTCGTTCTGAGAACGGATGACATTCCGGTGAGCGTGCTTCCGGAAGTCCTGGATTTCCAAGGGGCCGATTTCGTCGAGTTTGGATGGGGCGACGAAGGTGTTTATCGGGCGAAGAAGGTGACACCGGGACTCGTCGCGAAGGCCGCTCTCCTTTCGACTCCGAGCGTTCTGCACCTCGCTGGCTTCCAGGGGCGAGTGGAAGAATTCTTCACGGTGAGCGACCTCGTAGAAGTGACGCTGGACGATGCTCAGTTCGCATCGCTTTGCGAATATCTCGCCGCGACGTTTGATCGCGGCGAATCGGTGTCGGCGGATCTCGGCGAGGGCCTGTACGGGCACAGCCGGTTCTATCGAGCGAGGGGCTCGTACTATTTCCCGAAAACATGCAATGTCTGGACGGCTGGCGCGCTGAATGCGGCAGGCTTTCCGGCGCGCACAGCGACAACCCTGACGGCCGAAAGTGTGCTCAAGCAGTCGCGCCGATTCGGACGCGATGTACAGGCCTCTCCCGCGTGGATCAAACGAGCGGCACTCGGAGGCGATTCGGGTACGGACTCGTCCCGGTCGATGAATTGAGAATACGCTTTCCTTCCGGGCGGAATTTGATTCCCATGAGAGTCTTGAAGCCAGATCTGTCATTTCGATTCAGCAAGCTCGGCGGGGAACATGACGGGAATTCCAGCTCACCCACGAAACGTCACGCGAAGAACGGCAGTCCAGGCGGGCTCAATCGGCCTGCTCGGGCTGGGCATGAATCACGTCAACGCGATTCGCGCTGAGGCTGGTACCGATTCCGCGGTGAGTGCGGGCAGCGGCAAAGCGCGAGCCTGTATCTATATCTTTTTGTCCGGAGGTCTGGCTCAGCACGAGAGCTTCGATTTGAAGCCACAGGCCACCGACGCGATTCGTGGTGAGTTTACTCCGATCGCCACTCAGACGTCCGGCATCCACATCTGTGAGCACCTGCCGATGCTGGCTCAGCGAAGCGACCGCTGGGCAGTCTGCCGGTCGCTGACTCACAAGACGAACGACCATTCGCTGGGTCATCACATCATGTTGACCGGTCGGTCCGACACGCCGCTCGGCTTCAGTGGCAGCAAGCCTCAGGCGACCGACCACCCATCGATCGCAGCGATTGCCGGCGACGTGACGCGTGCCCGCAACAATCTTCCGCCAGCGGCCGTGCTGCCGGAAAAGCTCGTCCATTATTCGCGGCGAGTTCTGCCCGGGCAGTTTGCCGGCCCGATGGGATCGCATCGTGACCCGTGGTTCATTGAGGCCTCGCCGTTTCACAACACGTCTTACGGAGCGTTCCCGCAGTTTCAGTTCGACCATCAGGAACGAGGGAACAAGGACGATCGAGTTTTTCAGGCTCCGAATCTCTCGCTGTCTCACGGAGTGACACAGAACGCGTTTTCGAGTCGAGTCAGCCTGCTTGGCGAACTGGAGTCGCAGCGTCAGTTTCTTGACCGGCACGCGAGCATTGGCGGCTTTGATCGCTATCGCGAAGGGGCCATTTCTTTGCTGAGCGATCCGAAGGTCAAGCACGCATTCGATGTGACGAATGCCGACACGAAGCTTCAGGAGAAGTACGGAAAGAACTCGTTCGGCTGGTCGCTGCTGATGGCTCGCCGCCTGGTAGAGGCGGGCGTGAATCTGGTTCAGGTCAACCTTGGCAGCAATGAGTCCTGGGACACGCATGGCAACGCGTTTCCGCATCTGAAAAACAGCTTGCTTCCTCCGACCGATCGCGCGGTGTCCGCGCTGCTCGATGATCTCGGCGAGTCGGGACTGCTCGACAGCACGCTGATTGTGATGGCCGGCGAGTTCGGTCGGACGCCGAAGATTTCACTCCTGTCGCAGTACTACGAATTCCCCGGCCGCGATCACTGGGGAGCGGTTCAGTCCGTCTTCTTCGCTGGCGGCGGAACAGTGGGCGGCACGGTCATCGGCTCGTCCGACAAAGACGGTGCTTACCCAGCCGACAACCCGCAGACTCCCGAGGGAATGGCGGCGACGATTTACCGTTCGCTGGGCATTCCTGAAACGGGAGCCTGGAAAGACGCTCTTGGCCGACCTCACCACATCTACCACGGTGAGCCAATCGTCGGCCTGATTTGAGCGCCTTCGCGGGTCACTTCATTCGACCCTGGTCACGCATGCGACAGTTAGATTCTTCAGTCGTCAGGCCTCCTCGCCGTGCGCGCTTTGTGTGAGCCTTCGTTTGGTTGCGGCTATGCCGCTTTGGGAACGTGTCCGAAATAACATCCCGTTTCTCTGGGAGGGCGAGGCTCCCGCCGAGCCGTTGATCGCGAGGGCAGCGCGGCTCGGC
>JAQBVJ010000156.1 GCA_027623235.1 Planctomycetota bacterium | reverse complement strand
ATCTCCTCCCACGCTACAACTACACCCTCTCACCACAGATGCCGATTTAATTTCACCGCCGGTCCTTACTCAGGTAACCGAATCTCGTAACCGCCTTTCCCATAAGAACTTGCACGCTCAGGTTTGTTTTGACAGTTGGCAGGGATTGGTAGCGGAACCGCAGCAACCTTTGTGGTACTCAGATGGCCCATCTCTCGAAATAGCCAGACCTTCCGGCGATGCCCGGCCTCGGAAACGGATGTGGCGTTTAGTCAACGCGGAGTGCTGTCAATCTGGTTTCCGCAGTTCATCGCCGAGCCGAGGCGGCCGCAAACTTCGTTTTTCATGGCGACATTCATGCAGTGATGGTCATTCGCCCGACATCACGGCAAAGATTCGACACGCCCGCTTTTTCGCTCAGTGAGGCTCGATGCACTCTTCTTTCAGCGAGTGCAGACTCGCGCACTTTCAGAGTTGGCCTTCTGCCCGACGATACAAGCACGACGCGCCAGCGAGTGAATTTGTGCGGGAATCACTCACTGGTGCACCGTGCTTGTATGAAGACCAATCTTGAAAGTGCTCTCACCTTGGCAAAGCGAGTGGAATTCGGAAGACGATTGGGATCGCAGCCGCGATGCAGGAGTCCGGGAATCGGCAGCGTGCTGTGTGACTTTGAAAGAACGACGATCGTCTGGCATCCACTCGAAGACCTGAAGATCTCACTGGACTTTCCACCGGATGCAGCCAGCTTTCGGTAGGACGCGGTAATTTCTGCACGGAGTTCCAAGTGCAGTTTCGCGAGCGACGCGGCGTCAATCGATCCGGCGATTTCCCACTTTCGTGGCACTCATTGCTGAAGAGCGGCACGACGTGAAGCCTCGCACATTATTCCGTTTCACGACGCAGCAGGCCGTCCCGGTCGAAATGTTTCAGATCGGCGGCACATCCGGCGCACCCGCCCGACTGATCGCACGACTGGAGAAGGAGACGGAAGAGGCCGATTTGCCATTTCCACTGAAGCTCGACGGCCTCGGACAACCTTACACACTCGCATCGACTCGCAATCACCGTGTCGTCGTCAAAGCCGGTCGCCTGGACATCCTTTTCAGAAAAGTCCCTGGTGCAGCCGCGACTCCGATACTCAGTGCCGCCTGAATCACCGAATAGGAGGACGCGTTGCCGCAAGTGTTGCCAGCAATCCGAAACACTGTCTGCTTGACAAAAAAAGCCTGCCGGGAATTCCCGACAGGCTGATCAGAATCGAGGTTTGCTGACGATCAGTCGTTTCTCAACGCCATGCCCGCTTCGCTAAGTTTCTGACGAATTTCGTTGAGTGAGGTCACGCCGAAGTTGCGGACGCCGAGCAACTCGTCCGGAGATCGGTTCAGCAGCTCACCGACAGTGAGGATGCGGAGTCGAGACAGACACTTGCGTGCCCGGACCGACAGTCCCAGATCGCCGACAGGGTTGTCGAACATGCCACGATGTTCTTCACTGAGATCCTCGCGGCGAATCTGCTGCGGAGCGGATTTTTTGGCTTCGGCGACGTTTTCGCCGATTCGCAGTACTCGAGAATCGAGGATCGTGCGAACCTCTTTCAGCGACGTTTCGCCGAAATTCTTGCTGGCAAGCAGTTCCGCTTCGGAGATGCGTGTCAGGTCGCCAAGCGTACTGATCCCCATCCGGTCCAGGCAGTTCCGGCTTCGAGCGGAAAGTTCGAAGTCCGTGATCGGAGTGTTGAGGACCTGCTCCATCTCGCGGCCTCGTCGCTGAGCGTCCTCGTCGAACAGTTCCGCATCGGCGGCTTCGATGTCCTTGAGGTAAAGCCGAGCCCGCTCGCTACTGTGGTCAAATTCCAAAGTACGTCGGAAACAGAAGGCGGCCGCGTCGTATCGCTCCGCATCTTCGTAAAGCAGCCCGAGATTCATCAAAGCGCCGAGGTAGTATGGCGGCTTCGAAAGACACCGTTCGTAAAGCTGAACGGCTTCGTCGTCGTTTCCGAAGGACGCATTCAAAGCGGCCAGGCGGAAAAGCGCACCGGAGTGGTGCGGGTCCATGTCAACAGCCCGCTCGAAATACTCAATCGCTCCGTAGATGTCGCCACGGTCAGACAGGATGCAGCCCATCTGAAATGAGTAGTCAGCTCGCGTGACGGCTCTGCGGGAGTTTTCACGGAGCAGCGTCTCCGCTTCGTCGATCCGATCATCCAGCCGGATTGCTCCGGCCCGAGAGAGAATCGCCTGGACGGAGTCGTATCCGTTTTTCTCTGCATCAACAAAAGCAGTCGCGGCTTCGCCGTAGCGTTCCAGCGAGCACAGGGCATTTCCCCGATACCAGTCCGCCAGACCATTTCCAGAGACTTGACTGAACCAGTCAACGGCTTCTGAGTGGCTCGCGAGAAAGTGCAGCGCCAGACCCAGCATCGCGTGGCCGCGGTCCGATCCATTTCCGGCTTCGATTTTATCTCGAAGCTCGTTGGCTCTGGTCCGAACATCGCGTGCATTGGATGCGACGGCGCGTTCAAGTTCAGCCACTTCGGCAGCGCCAAAGGAGCTGCCTCCACCAAAGAACAATTCGCTCGTGTCGACGGGCTCAGCCATTAGCATCGGTCCCTCTTTCGCAGAGAGTAGAGATTCGCAACGCTCAACTGAAAAGTCGAGCGGCAGACGTCCGGTTCCATTAATCCTCAGGAACGTACGGCAGAAGAGCGATGAAGCGAGATCGAACAACCGCTTTGCGGACGGCTCGGTGCCACTTCGCGCTGGTCCCTGTCCGACGTCGCGGCAGAATGCGACCGTTGCGGTCGACAAGCGTTCGAAGAGTTTTCAAATCTTTGTAGTCAACGTAAATCGGTCGAGGGGACCGCTTCGGACCGTCCGGGCAAAACCGGCAGCTCAACTGTTTCTTCAGTCGCGACTTCTTCTTGCGACGCTTGCGAATTTCCGCGGTACTGATTTGTGACATACTGGCGTGGCCTTTTCAAAAAACTCTGATCTGGTGGAACAAGTCAGACGGCTCGTAGTGGCCGGCTGCAGATCAATGCGGCATGGTCGATCTAACCTGTTTAACCAACAGGAGATATCGCCGATACGGAATCTCTCCGTCAAAAAGTTGCCGCAGCGAAGCGGCGAATTATGGGAACCGAGCGGAAATCTTTCAACTCAGCTGGCATTCGAGCCCGAATCTGCCACCCAAATGTCAGGAACACTCAACAAGTGCTCCCCGGTTCAGACCGCGGACGGTCTGAGTGTCGAGCCACTTTGCCCCGAAATTCCCTGCCAACTCGGCCAGTTCGCTTGCCATCGATTCGTCTCGGCAGAGCAACGCGCAACCGGGACCCCACGATGTCTGGGCGAGGCCTTGCGCACCGGCTTCCCGCAGAGTCGCAGCCAGCTCGGCCATTACGGGATGCGTAAAGAGTCCACCCTGAATTCCGGCAAAGTATTCTCCGGCGGCCCGACCGTATTCTGAAATTGCTGCGGACGCTTCTTCGAATCTCGCTTCCTGAAATGCCGGGACAAGCTGCATGACGGTGATTCGGCACAGGCGGTCGGTCGCCGATTCCGACATCCCGGACAGACTGCTGAACGCAGCGGTTTCTTCTTCGCCGGACAGGCCGACCGAATCACGAGGCAGCAGCAGCAGGAAACGCCACTCTTCGGGAACGTCGACTCGCGAGACGAGCGGTGCCGGTCCGGAGTCCTCGTCCTCACCCACCCTGCTGAGCTTTCCTCCATCCACAAGGAGTCCGCCAAGCTCGAAGCCCCACGTCCCGATCGCCGATCGGCCACCTCGGCCGGCGCGGCGACAGAGTTCGGCAACCGAAGAGTCGCCGCCGGAAAGCCGATCCAGGCCGCGGGCGATCGACAGAGCGAGTTGCGATCCCGAGCCGAGGCCCTGGTGAGCCGGAATTGCCGTTTCGATCTTTATGGCGATTCCTTCCGCTGCTGAACCGTTCTGATCGTCGCCGTTTCCGCCACGCAAGGAACGCAGGCCGTTCAGAATGCTCGCTGCACGTTCGGCACAATTCGGATGTGTGGCGAGGGCGACTGTCGAGGCCTCGATCGAGTCGACCTCGGCGCGGGAAACCGAAATCCGCCAGCCGGGCGAGTCGACCATCACACCGGCTCCGCCAAACTCGCGGCCGGATTTCGGCCGGTGAGTCAGCAGGCCGAAATGAATCCGGGCGCCGGTCGTCACGGTCACTGTGGACGGGATGCTCACTGCGGACGGGAAACTCACTGCGACTCCCCTTCGGACAGTTCTGCGTCGACGAAACTGGCGAGCAGGCTGAACGCAGCCAGTTCATCGTCGCCGCCCGTTTTTCCGACGGGAATTTTCAGTGCGGCAAGCTGATCGCGAATCTCCTGTGCGGGAAGAATGTGGACCCGCGTCGCCAGGATGGCGGCTTCGAGGACCGCGTGCTTTGCCCGATTGAATCCAAAAAAGTCTCGCAGTCGTCCGCTGTGGACGACTTCGCAGACGATCCGCGTTCGCTCCTGGGAATCGTCAAGCTGCTCGACTTCGAACTCATACCAGCGGCAGGCAGACTTCAGGATGCGTCCCTGAATTTTTTCCGCGGGGATGGTTTCAGGTTCCGCTTCAATCTGGCCGATCGCCGCTTTCGCCAGCAGCAGAACATCGTCGGTCACGTGGAAAACGCCTTGCGGATGCTCCTTCAGGTTGCGGAACGTCCGCGAAGTCTGAAACGGACGGAGAACGAGAGTCGACATTGACTCATCGACGATCGGTCCCATCGGGGCGACGTTGAGATTGCCGGAGGCGTCCTGGCTGGTGACGATTCCCTCAAGGATCATGGGCTCTCACTGACTGGTTGTTCGCAGCGAGATTTCGCTGGCTCACGCGACTGCGTCGAGAACGTCCCGCGCCACATAAATCGGCAGCACCGGATCGTGGTGCACGGCGAGTGCGATTGCGTCGCTGGGCCGGCTGTCGATTTCCACGATTTCCCCGTCCTGGCGAACTCGAATCACCGCGAAGTAGGTGTGATCGACCATCCGCGTAATCACGATGTCCTGAGCTTCGCCGCCCAGTGACTTGATCGCCGATTTCAGCAGATCATGTGTCAGAGGCCGCGGCGGTTGCGGGCCCGTAAGGCGACGGTTGATGCTGGTCGCCTCGAAAATGCCGATCAAAATCGGAAACGAACGCTTTCCGTCGACTTCGCGCAGGTAGACGACCTGCTGGTCGTTGATTTCGCTGATGATAATCCGCGACAGGTCCATTTCGACAAGCACGGGGCACTCTTTTCTATTTGAGTTATGAGAGCAAAACCCGCAACCGATGACCGGCCGCAGGTTTCGTTGAGTATACCGAGGGAGAAAATTCAGCCGCAACCAGCAGAGATCAAGACCGGAAACTTTCACCGGAAGCGGCGGGAAATGAGGACTGACTGCGAACCCCGGAAATCAGGGAAGGCCGCATGAGGCAGCCGAAGCCTAACGGTCATCCAGCCACCGGACCTGACCGTCCCAGCCGCGGGCACGCATCGCTCCGTGAATCCGCTCCGCTCGGCCCAGCGACCGGATCAGCAGCATTCCCAGCATCCGAGCGAGGGTCATCCAGCGAAAAAGCAGACCGCCTCGACCGAACGATCGTGTCTTCCAGGCGAGTCTCATTTTGTCGAGTTCGTCCCAGATCACAAACACGTAGCGGTACATGAAGGCGAGGATGGCGACAAACACGACCGGCATTCTCAGTCGCCTCAGCGTGACAAGCAGCTGCTCAAATGGCATCACGTTGACCAGCCAGAGACTGACCAGAAACGACAGCAAACCTCGAAACAGGATCGTCAGCATGAGGTCCCAGCCTCGCTCAAAGCCCTGCGAGAGCGGCAGCGAAACGGCCATGCCGAGAATAAACGGAAGGAAAATCAACAGTCGTTTTATGAGATAGCTCATCGGGACGCGGGCGATGCTGTGACCGGCAAACACGACGCAGCCGAGCACGCCGTAAGCCGGCCAGAACTCGATCGGAATCGCGACGCCAGCCACGATGATCGAGACAGCCAGCACGATTTTCAGCACCGGCGGCAGGCGATGGCACGGCGAGACGGAGCGACCGTAGCGGTCCCAGAAGTTACTCACGAGTCGCCTCAGCGAGCGTGGTCTGTCGTCGCGGCTGGACAAACCCGAGCAGCAGGGCCAGCGCAAACACGACCAGCGTCCCGCCGATCCCCGCAACGGAAACCGACACGCTTTCCCAGTTCGAGGCACTGACCGGAATCCTGTCGTAGTCCGCGAAGAAGCCCGAGACCGGATCGTCCGAAGTCGGCAGGCTGAATTTCTCCGCGACCGCTTCCAGGCCGTCCGGCATCGACGACGCGAACGGCGAAAGGAATGCCCCGACGGCGAGGGCCACGACCAGGCCGGCTCCCAGAAAACGCCCGACTTCAGCCACTCTTGCACGGGACGCGGGCTCGACACCGCTGCCGTAAACCAGGTCGGGACGCTGCTGGAAAATCGCACTGACTGCGAAGCCAGTGATCAGTGCCTCGCCGATTCCGATCAGGGCGTGCAGAGTCACCGTCAATGCGAAGAGGCTGCCAAATGCAAAATTCGTCGGCGAATGGGACAGCCGCAGCTCGGCACAAAATAAAGCGGACGCTGCAAGCACGCTCAGCCAGGCAGCCACGACGGAACCAGCGACCGTACCGCGGTATCCGCCGCCCAGCAGTTTTCTCACGGTCGACATGACCGCGTAACCGCCGATCGCCCCGATGACTCCCATGTGAAGCACGTTGGCTCCCAGAGAAATCAGACCGCCATCCGAAAACAGTGCCCACTGCACGAACAGGACCAGCGTGATCGCCACGCACCCGGCCCACGGACCGAGAATCGTCGCGGCGAGGACGCCTCCCATCAGGTGACCGGACACCGGCAGGCCGATCGGAAAGTTGATCATCTGCCCGGCGAAGATCAGCGAGGCCATCATTCCCGTCAGAGGCACCGTTCGATCAGCCAGCGAGTCGCGCATCTGGCGCAGGCAGTACCCGACCGCTCCGATCGAGATCGCTCCCGCGGCCAGGCAGACTGGCGTGCTGAGTGTTCCGTCCTGAATGTGCATCTTACGTTTCGTGAAAGGGGCCTACTTCTTCTCCGGGACCGGCTTCAGGCCCGGCAGTTTGATCGGCTTCACGCCAGTGCCTTCGAAACCCGGCATTGCGTTGCCGTCCTCGTCCAGCTTGCCGACTGTCCACAGCAGGCCGCGTGAGACCACGCCCAGCCAGACGTCATTGTTCATTGTCTCGTTGTGATGGCCGAGCGACGTGCCGAAGACTTTTGCCTTGCCGAATTTGTTCGTCCAGATGACCGGGTGAACTTTCTTCGTGTCCTCTCCGTACGCCTGGGCAAGCGAGACGCAGTTCGGCCAGGCTTGTTCGATGATGTAGAGCTCGCCGTTGTCGGTTTTCCACTCGGTCGGGAAATCTTTCATGATCGGGTTGAACTGGTTGACATTCTGCACGAGCACTCCGCGATGCTTCTCGTGCCGCCGCGAGGTCACGCCGATCAGTTCCCGCCAGGCGTCCGCTCCGATGGGAGCGGTCCGGTAACTGTGCAATGAGCAGTGGACGAAGATCGCCGGCACTCCCTCAAAATGAGCGGCTGCGATCGACTTCACAAAGTCGTCGTCGGCGACGCCACCAAAGCACTCGTTGTGGACGATGACGTCGTAGCGACTCGCCCAGCCAGCCTCTTTGTAAACCGAAACTTTGTGGTCGCGACCGGTGCCGCCTTCGTGAACTACGTCCCACGAAATGCTGACGCGCTGACTGAGCCCCTCGGTGATGATCAGTTTCTGATTGTCGTAGTCGTGGCAGCAGCCGCCCGTGATAAGCAGCCCTTTGAGCTTCGTTTTCTTTTCCGTCTCGTTCTTGTCGGCAGCAGTCTTGTCGGCAGCAGTCGCCGGAGCCAGCACGGCCAGCGACAGCAGCAGCGTCAGACAGACTCGAATCATGTTGCATCCTCGTGGCAGGTTGCGTTGCAGATAACAGAGCCCGACACTCTATCACCCCCGGCCAGTGTTGAGAAACCGACCGGTCGAGCCGAATTCGAACTGACACTCCAGCAGGCACCGCCTGATTGATACGAGGTAGACAGATGACAGGACGACGAGTTTTCCTCGCCACCGTTCTTGCGTTTTTGATTCCGTTGTCGGTTCAGGCGCAGAATTCGACGGCGAAACAGACGCGGCCAAAGGTGCTCCTCATTGGCGATTCGATTTCGCTGGGCTACACGCCGCACGTTGTGGAGATGCTCAAACCGCTGGCTGAGGTACGGCACAGCAAAGGGAACTCGCAGCACACGGGGACGGGGCTGGCGAAGATTGACAGCTGGCTGGGCGACGAGCAGTGGGACGTCATTCACTTTAACTGGGGATTGTGGGACCTCTGCTATCGGAATCCCGAATCGAAGACTCAGGGCCGGCGAGATAAAGTTAAAGGCGCGATCACGACTCCTCTTGAGGAGTACGAAAAGAATCTCGATCAGCTGACCGCGAGGCTCGCGAAGACGAAAGCCGAGCTGATCTGGGCTCACACGACGGTCGTGCCGGAAGGCGAAGCGGGACGCAAAGTGGGAGACGATCAGAAATACAACGCCGCCGCCGAGCGGGTCATGAAGAAGCACGGCGTCCGGATCAACGATCTCAACAAGCTGACTCGAACTTTCAAGCCGGACCAGTTCACCGCGCCGGGCAACGTTCACTTCAAAGAGCCCGGATCGGAGACACTCGCGCAGCAGGTTTCGAAAGAAATCCTCGCGGCGCTGAAGACGCGTCCGAATGCAAAGGCCTCCGACGCTCGTGCAACGGCGCTGGAGAGGATCCTGTTCGGGTCGTGTACGAAGCAGGACAAGCCGATGCCGATTTTTGAGACCATGCTCGCGCAGAAGCCGGAACTTTGCTTGTTCATTGGCGACAACATTTACGGCGACACAGACGACATGTCGGTCCTCAAAGCGAAGTACGATCTGCTGGGAGCCAACTCCGGCTTCGCCGCGTTGCGGGCTTCGTGTCCGAGTCTCGCGACGTGGGACGACCACGATTACGGAGTCAACGACGGCGGCGACGATTACCCGCAGCGAGTCGAGTCACAGAAGATCTTCCTCGACTTCTGGGGCGACCCGGCGAATTCAGCGCGGCGAAAACGGCCGGGCGTTTACGACGCGCACGTTTTCGGACCGGAAGGAAAGCGGGTTCAGATCATCCTGCTCGACACGCGGTATTTCCGCTCCCCGTTGAAACGCGGACCCGAGCAGCGGACCGGCGGCCCGTGGGCTCCGGATGACGATCCGAAGAAGACCGTCCTCGGCGACGCTCAGTGGACTTGGCTGGAGGAGCAGCTGAAAACTCCCGCGGAATTCCGGATCGTCGCGTCCAGCATCCAGTGCCTCTCGGAAGACGACGGCCAGGAAACGTGGTCGAACCTGCCGCGCGAACGTGAGCGGTTTTTCAAGCTGCTCACAAAAACGGAGGCAGCCGGAGTTGTCATCATCAGCGACGACCGGCACTGGGCCGAGCTGTCGCGCATCGACGAGGGCGTGCCGTATCCGCTGTACGATTTCACGTCGAGCAGCTTCAACCAGCTGCACGCTCGTGGCACTCCGACCAGAAACCGCTTCCGCGCCTCACCCACGACGTATCACAAAGAAAACTTCGGGGCGATCACGATCGACTGGCAACAGGACCCGCAGATGACGCTCGAAATTCGAGATATGGCTGGCAAATCACAGCTCACGAAGACACTGCGGCTCAGCGAGCTGCAGCCGTGACTGGAGCCGACGAGCGATGAAACGTCCGAACCGCTTCCTGGTTGCAGCGTGAGCGGGATGTCCTGACAGCCGTTGAAAAAGCAGCGGCACGGCGTAAGCCCAATGGCAGCACGCTGCCGATCGAGGTACCGACAAAAACATGCGCGCTTATTGATCAGTGATTGGACGGCCCACCGGCGGTGGCGGAGGCTGATGCCAGTTCCACTCACTCTGGTATTTGATGTTGAGCCACGGGGTCGGCAGCTTCTTGCCGCCGTCTCGTTTCGAGATCAGCAGAGCATCGAGCAGGCCGCTGGTGAGAAGTGTCCGCTCGACGGGCCAGGTGGGTTTGCCGGTCTGCATCATTTTCCCGATGTCCATCAGCATCCAGGAAAAGTGCATGAACGGGCGGAGTTCCTGAGTCCAGAACACGGCCGATTCCACCTCGCCCGTTTTCTCGTACTGCCACGCGGCCGACCATTCGAGGACCGCGCCGTTGAGCGAGAAGACGCAGGCCCGCAGGCCGTCGGCGTAGTCGATGATCAGCAGGTCCGGGCTCTTGGCAAGATCCTCGATTTTCTTCCCGGCTGGAATCGGCTTCTCTTTGAGGCGACTAATAGCAGCATCGAGCAGTTTTCGATCGTAGACGCCACGCTTGCCGGCTTCCCAGACAGCGTCACCACTCAGGCACTGCACCGAGCGGACTCCGGTCTCGCCACCGGCGCGGCGTTCGGCGAGGGCCTGGACGACCTCCAGCGCGTGGAAGCCGTACGAGTCCAGGCGGTGGTACGACGTCACGACGATCTGCTTGAGCTTTTCGCCCCGTTTCACATCGACCGGTGGATACCGCCAAGTGCCCGGCAGCGACGAGCCAGCCATCATGGGGATGTTCAGCTCGCGAGCTTTGTCGTAGATCCACTTCGCGTCTTTCCAGTTGTCAGCGAGGTGCTTGTCGTGAAAGACCGGCACGACTTTGCCCGCGCGGCGGAATGTTTCGGCGAGTTCCGTAAACATTCTCCGCTTGGGAAACTGAAACTGCGCGGTGTCGGACTCCGGATAATTGCCGTGCTCGGCGACGAGAAACACGCCATCAACTGCCAACTCACCGGTTCCCAACGTGAGAGCGTCGTCGACCGTCTTTGAGATTCGCACGTCGTGCTGGGCGGCAAATTTGCGGCTGGTGTCGTTCGCCGGGACCTGGTCGGTGTGGACTGAAACGAGCTTCAGGGGAGGCGTAACCCCGGAGCCGTTCATCCGGTCCGTCTTCAACAACCGCGTAAAGTACATGTCAGCGTGCGAATTGTGTCGGTACTCAGTTGTCAGCCCGGCGACCTTCGGGATCCGAATCGCATGGACGGTGAAGGGGTAAAGCGTCGTCAGGTAAACGGTCCCGTCACTGGCAGCACAGATTCCCATAATCACGTAGCGAGGCAGCAGTTTTCCGTCGCTCAGATTGTAAACGCCGTGATGCCATTGTTTCGTTTTCCCCGAGGCGTCGGTCAACGTCGCGTAGTCCGGATTGCTGATCGCGATCGGCCCGTGATCGGTCGCAGCCTGCTCGCCGGGCTTCCAGCTCATCACGTGGAGAAACTGGCCTCGGCCTTCGAACGTTGCCGCGACTCCCGCCCAGACCGTTCCGTCCTGAGGGACGCACATCGCGCGGCAGTCTGTCGTTTGCGCTTTCGGAATGAGCGGGCCCAGGCTGCGTCCCTTCAGCGTGCTTCCGTCTTCCGTCAGGTCATAGGCGTAAAGCTGATTGCCACTCATCGCGACCGCGTAAAGTGTCTTTCGGTCGGGTGAGATGTCCCAGTTGATGGGATGGCTGTTCGGGTCGGCG
The DNA here is from genome assembly GCA_027623235.1 of Planctomycetota bacterium. Classification (GTDB taxonomy): domain Bacteria; phylum Planctomycetota; class Planctomycetia; order Planctomycetales; family Planctomycetaceae; genus JAQBVJ01. The sequence goes on along the minus strand of JAQBVJ010000156.1, from coordinate 2,613 downwards.
AGAAACGACTCCGTTGTCGGCGACTTTCCGTCGATGGTCTGCTTGAGCCGCTCAAGCTTTTCCGTTCGAGGATCGTAGCGGGCGATGTCTCCGCCGAGGATCGGGTGATACGCCCGTCCGAGATGGTCGACTGTAATCCTCACTCCACGGCAGCGTCATGCCGCTCTCGCGAAAGACCGAAACCCATTTGAAAACCTCGCCCAGAAACATGTGCTCCGTCGGGTTATGCGGCGAGAAATTCGCCCCGATGCCCGCGTTGGGAAAATGCTTTCGCAGAATGTCCGTTCGCTGTTTGATCGTGCGGATTCCGAAGTCGTACTGATACCGCTTCGACCAGTAATAGACGCCGGGCTGAGTGTCCTTGAGCGTCGGAGCGATGTTCCAGGCGATCGCGTCCCAGTCTGCCGCCGACGGCAGGACGTCTTTCGGAGCGAGCTTCTTCGACTTCAGCCAGACATGAAATTCTGCGTTCACGTCCGCCCCGCGCGGAGACGGCAGGGCAATCTCATCCCCCAGACTGACGACCGAAATATTCTTCGCGTGCGGAGCCAGGTTCTGGCAGTACGCCTCCAGATTCGCAGTCGGCACGCTGCGGACGTCGACGTAGCCTCGCCCGCGGCTTGCTTCCGGCGTCGTATCAGCGAGCGAAAAGAGGTCCTTGAATTCGGCCACAGCAGCTTTGTGTTTACCTTCGTCGAGTGCGTCGAACGTGTGCGCGTAAATCGTCGTCAGAGAGGGCGCTTTGCCGTGCGGCGCCGGGTTTTCCTTTTTGAGGTACGCCAGCAGGTCGTACAGCACGTCTTCCTGCCGCCGCAGTCGCCGCGAGTAGCGGGTGTCTCCGTCAGCCGCGAGCTTGAGTGCTCCCTCGGCGGTGAACTCCGCGAGTCTGGAAATCGACCCGTTGGCCTCCCGCAGACCAAACTCGGCGCGGTATTTCCCGTTGCCGGTCCACGTCCACTGGCCGTCGCTCAGTGAGTCCATCGTGCTGCCGACTTCTACCCAGTCACTGGACTGACCGGGCTCAACGGAAACCGTCGGAGCTTTCCAGGTCCTCATGTGAACCCAGTACGGCGAGTGCTGCTGCCAGTTACCGCCGCCGACCGCATTACCGCCGGTAAACGTGAGCGGCTTCGGCCCGAGGTTCGTGACCTTGACGAAAACGTCTCCGGACTGAGTCAGCATCCCGTCGAGCGGCAGGTAGCTTTCCTTCTCGATGCGGTTTTTCACCTGCTCGACATCGGTCGTCAGCATGACGAGGTCGACGTTGCGCTTGGCGGCGGGCTCCGGCTGTCTGGCAGCGATCAGACGAATCGTCGCGCGACCGGGCTGGAGCGAGGCGAACGCGTCGTGCCCCTCCCAGACAATGTTCTCGACGGCTCCCCAGCTCCAGCCGACTTCCTTCTTCAGCTTCTGCGAGAACGCCCAGATTTTGAGATTGTCGCGAGCCCCGTAGAGCCGGTTCAGAACGAGCTTCCCGTTCTGCTCAACCTGAACGCGAAACTGAGTTTCAAAACGGTAAGCGGCTTCGTACCGCACCAGAACCAGGTAGCTTCCGGCCTGTTTGATGTTGACGTTGAGCGATGCGACAGTTTCCTCACACTGCTCCGGAGCCCCCAGAAACGCCTGCCGGCTGAGGAAGGAATTCGCAAAAGTCGCGGCGTAATAGTTCTCGCCAAACTTCTTCGCTTGCCAGCCGGAGTCTGAAGCCGGCTGGAATTCCTCAGCCTCACCGATGTAAAGGCCGTCCGGTTGAACCTCGACGGCTGGCCGCTCCTTGCCAAATTTCTGCGCCACTGCGGGTGTCTCCCGGGCTTCCACCCTCAACGATGGCCGGTTGAAAACACTGAAAACGAACAGAACCAGAAGCGCTCGGCAGATCAGTTTCATGTCGAATCCGAATCGAAGGGAAGACCACAGGGAACACGAAAAGATATTGCATCAGCAATTGCCGATGTATAGTCGACCTGTTCTCAGCTCGAAATGGAACGCCGCCCTTCGCAGTCGCAGCCTTGGCCAAAATGAGGAACGGACCCGCCGCTCGTTGATCCGTCAAAGTGGAGCAGGACCGCAGTCTTTGCGTCGAGAGTGAAAGCTTGCCGCGGCGGCGTGAAACGGGACGGATTGAATACCTGTTGACCGCCGAGTTCCGCGTTCTGGTCGGCGTACCGAGCGGTTGTTGAGATACGCAACTCATCAATGACGAACGGAGCGTCTGCAGTTGTTTCACAGATGAACTGGCCAAGTCGCTCGCGACTGGAAAGCGTGAACGGTTTCTGGCTGTAGCCTTCCCACCACGTGCTGCGATAGTTCTGCTGGTCGAGGCCGTCGACATAAATGTGGACGGCGATGCGCTCGGGGTCACGTTTCAGCGGCCGCCACCCGACGGCCACGTGAGCCCACTCACCCACAGGCAAAGGGCGAGAACACCATGCCTTGATTCTGCCGGAATCGTGACCTCGTGCAGGAAGACTTCGAACTCGGGAGTCGTCCTGTCAAACGGTTGCAGTTCGGAGGCGTGCTTTTCCGTTCGCACTTTGAATCCAGCGAACGGGTTCCCGTGCAGGCCGATAAGCCGAACCGTCTTGTCGTAGCCCCACAGCGTCAGGATAAGCG
>JAQBVJ010000155.1 GCA_027623235.1 Planctomycetota bacterium | reverse complement strand
CTCGTTCATGATGATTGCACTACTGCTCTCGCGGAATGTCCAGGTGTGCGCAAGGATGCACCACAAGCGTCATGTGGATTTCCGCCGGGGCCGTCGACTGGGAAAGTATGACCACCTCATCGTCTGGACAGTGCCATTCGGGGCAGGTCTCTTTTACATCCTCCCCTGACTTGCTGGCGGAATTGAAGGACTAAACAGTAAGCCGATGCCCCGAGACATCATCATGAAACAGCTTCGAATTGTTGCCGCCGTCTGCGCATTCAGTCTTTCCTTCGCGCAGGTGAAAGCCGAGGACCGGTTTCTCGTTGATGAAGGAAAGACTTACGCTGAAATTATCGTCAGCGAGTCTCCGGCGCGTTCGACGCGGTTGACGGCGGCTGAGATGCAAACCTGCGTTGCGAAGATCTCTGGCGCGAGGCTTTCAATCGGAGCCGAGCCTTCACTTGATGTTCCGGTTCAGATCTACGCGGGCGAGAGCCCGCACGCGGTGAAACTCGGCGTCACTGCGGATTGTCTCGAAGACGGTGTGTCCAGTTGGGGTTCGTCCGGCGATGGCTGTCCGGACTCGCAGGGATTGGCACTGATTTCTTCGTTTGGGCTGTTGGAATGCCGTTGGCTTCGATCGATCACGTGGTGCGGGTGAGTTCGGGAATCGGGTCACCCTGCGAAAAGATCGGATTCCGGCGTCCGGCGAAGGATCGCAAGGCGAGCTGGACGTGATCGAAACCGAGGTGACGGAAGATCGTCATTAGAAAATCGTACGGGGTCACTCGACGGGAAATCGGGTCTTCGCCGTTCTTATCCGTCGCGCCGATTACCTGGCCCGTTGGAATGCCTCCGCCGGAAAAGAGCATCGTGTTGGCACGTGGCCAGTGATCTCGACCGGGTTGCACTGTGCCTTTGGCTCCGCTGGCCACGCCGCCGCCGCTGCTCGCGACGTGGCTGATTCGCGGTGTGCGGCCGAATTCGCCGGTCACCACAACCAGGACTCGCCGATCCAGCCCGCGGTCGTAGATGTCTTCAATCAATGCGGAAATCGCCTGATCGTAGAACGGGGCACGATGTTTGTTGGCGTCAAACACGTGATGGTTCACGGCATGGTCATCCCAGTTGGCGACACGACCACAAAGCGGACCATCAAACTCGGTGGACACGATATCCACACCGGCTTCGACCAGTCGTCGAGCCATCAGGCATTGCTGGCCCCAGCTGTTGCGACCGTATCGGTCTCGGAGCTTGTCGGATTCCTGAGAGACGTCGAACGCTTTGGCCGCCTCGGGGCTGGAGAGTAGTCTCAGGGCCTGGGCATCGAAGTTGTCGAAGGCCCGCATCAATCCCGTCTGATCAATGTCTCGCCGCATGAGATCGATGTTTCGTCTGAGATCACTCCGCTCGCTGAGGCGGCGATTCGCTGCCTGATCAGACAGTCCAAGGTTGGGGACGGAAAACGTCGGCGCGGCGGGATCTCCGGTGACTTTGAATGGCTCGTAGGATGGCCCCAGGTAAGCCGGGCCGGCAATCTGAAATGAGTCGTAGCGGTCGACCGGATTGATAGTGACGTAATTGGGAAGCTGCTGGGACGGGTCGTGCCTCAGGTAGCTCGCAATCGACATCCAGTCTGGATAAGTCGGTGCGGGCTTGTCGGCTGACGCGGGATCGCCGCCGAGGACTCGCAGCGAGCCGGCCGGATGTCCGCCGGCGTCATGAGCCACGGAACGCAGCAAAGCGAATCGGTCCGCACACTGCGACATTTTCGGGTACAGCTCGGTGACAGACATGCCAGGCACGTTGGTGTCGACGGGGCTGAACGGGCCGCGGTAATCCGAAACGGCCTCCGGCTTCATATCGAAGGTGTCGAGGTGACTTTGGCCTCCACGCAACCAGACCAGAATAATCGCGGTGTCGGACGGCTGACTCGTCGCCGCCTCAGCCCGCGCCCGGTAGAGGCCAGGCAGGGTGAGGCCGGTAAAGCCAGTCAACCCTGCCTGAAGCAGTTGTCGCCGTCGCAAAGGATTGGCCATCGAAGTCCTTGTTCGTTTCTTAACCGGGAGGTCAGCAAGACTGAGAGGGAGACCGCACTGTGCGGCTTTCCCACAACATTCTGAAGTGTTCCGGGCGAGTTCTCACGGTCTGATCGGGCGGAACTTTAAGTTTCAACGAAAAGAGTCGACGATATTCCGGTCGAGGATTCTCTGCGATGAGGCGGGCTGAGTGTCTGTCTGGTCCGGACAGGCAGCATTGGAGTTGCCGGACGATCTTAACCGGAAAAACTCCCGCGATCAGTGCAGATTGCTTCTCGCCCGTCGCAGCGTTGCTCGGGTTGTGTCATTGCCGTGCCTCGCTGGGGTCTCTCGGAGCCTGCACTTCGTTAGACTCGCTGCCGCTGACCGCCAATGAAAAACGCTCCACTACTCACACAAGCCACTACTCACACAAGACAGCCACTCCGTTGAAAACCCGACAACCGCTGCCGCGACCCGAACTGCTTGCCCCGGCTGGCGACTGGGAGTGCGTTCGTGCTGCCGTTGAGAACGGAGCGGACGCGATTTACTTCGGGCTCGACTGCGGCTTCAACGCACGGGCGCGAGCGGCGAATTTTCAGCCGGAAGAACTTCCGGAACTGATGGCGTTCATGCATCAGCGAGGTGTGAAGGGCTACGTCACACTCAATACGCTGGTTTTTCCGTCTGAACTGGCGACCGTTGAGCCGCTCATTCGACAGCTCGCCGAAGCGGGAGTCGACGCGGTTCTCGTGCAGGACATCGGGCTCGCACGTCTGATTCGAGTCACCTGCCCGGACCTGTCGATGCACGCGTCGACTCAGATGACGCTCACCAGTGCCGAGTGCATCGAAGTCGCGGCGGAACTGGGGATCGAACGCGTGGTCCTCGCCCGCGAACTTTCCGTGACCGAAATCAGTGCGATCCACGGTCAGACCGATATGCCGCTCGAAGCGTTCGTCCACGGAGCCTTGTGCGTCGCCTACTCGGGACAGTGTCTGACGAGCGAGTCGCTCGGTGGTCGAAGTGCGAATCGTGGTCAGTGTGCCCAGGCCTGCCGACTTCCTTACGACCTGATCTGCGACGGAGAAGACGTCGAACTCGGTGATGTCAAATATCTGCTCAGCCCGCAGGACCTGGCCGCGTACGCACTCGTCCCCGATCTGATGGAAGCGGGAATTTGTTCGCTCAAGATCGAAGGCCGGCTCAAACAGCCCGAGTACGTTGCCAATATCACGCGGCATTACAGTCACGCGATCGACTCAGCCGTCAGCGGCCAGCCGGTCTCGCTGTCCGAGCAGGACGTGCGGGAAATGGAGCTGTCGTTTTCGCGAGGCTTTTCTCCCGGCTGGTTCGGCGGCTGCGACCACAAGATGCTGGTGCCCGGCCTGAGTTCCACAAAGCGCGGCGTCTTCCTGGGCGAAGTGAAATTCGTGCACGGGTCGCGAGTCGGCGTTCAACTGGCCTCGCCGATTGCGGCGGGCGATGGAATCGTCTTTGATGGCGATCGAGCCAACGATGACGAACAGGGCGGCCGCGTGTTCCACGTCACCCGCAACGGGCAGAAGTTGAACGGCACCGTCTCCAGCGGCCTTGTGGAGCTTGAGTTTGGAAACGGCGTCGTCGATTGCGACGCGTTCTCGGCGGGTCAGAAGATCTGGAAAACCGACGACCCGCAACTTACAAAGAAGCTGCGGCAGTCGTTCACGTCCGGCAAACCACAGCGTCGCGTGCCCGTCGACATGACGGTCGAGGCCAGCGTTGATACGCCGCTGCGAATTCGCGGAGTCGCCGACAACGGCGCGACCTTCGAAGTCGAATCCGCAGCGCCGCTCGAAGAAGCACGTCGACATCCTCTGACCAGGGACGTCTTGCGAGAACAGCTCGGACGGCTCGGCAAAACCGTCTACGAACTGCGAGGCCTCGAAGCGACGATCGGCGGCTCCCCGATGGTTCCGCTGAGTGTGCTCGGAATTCTGCGTCGGCAACTCATCGAGAATCTGGAAGCCTCGCTGGTCGCGCGGCAGGCACCACGAGTCTCAGCAGAATCCGGACTGCAGGCACTGCAAGCGACACTGCCAGCGCGAGGTGCGTTGTGTTCGGAAGAACCAGCCGTGCTGCGAGTTCTGTGCCGGTCACTGAGTCAGCTCGAAGCGGTGCTCGACGCCGACGTTCACAGCGTGATGGTCGATTTCCAGGACATCCGCGAATACCGGCAGGCCGTCGAACTTGCTCATGGGCGATCGGCCAGAATCTTCATCGCGACACCACGAATTCAGAAACCGGACGAAGCCGGCATCTTTCGGGCTTTGCAGAAACACGAAGCGGACGGCATCCTCGTCCGAAACCTCGCCGGCCTGCGGTACTACACGTCGCGATCCGTCCCCGTCGTCGCGGACTTTTCGCTGAACATTGCGAACGAGCTGACGGCTCAGTTTCTCATCGACCAGGGCTGCGAACGCGTGACAGCTTCGTACGACCTGAACCGGGAACAGTTGCTGGACCTTGTTGAGGCGACTCCGCCCGCGTGGCTGGAAGTCGTCATTCACCAGCACATGCCGATGTTCCACATGGAGCACTGCGTCTTCTGTGCGGTACTCTCGCCCGGGACCAACAAACACAACTGCGGTCGTCCGTGCGACGATCATGTTGTCGAACTGCGAGACCGGGTTGGCATGGAACACCCACTGACGGCCGACGTCGGCTGCCGCAACACGCTGTTCAATGCGGTGCCGCAGAGTGCCGCCGAAGTCGTTCCGCAGTTGCTCACTTCCGGTGTTCGCAACTTTCGTGTCGAGGTTCTCAACGCAGCGCCGGCCGAGATTCACACGATGATCAACCTTTATCGTTCGCTGCTGACCGGACAAATCTCAGGTCAGCACGTCTGGGGTGAACTCAAGGCTGCCAACCGAGTCGGCGTGACACGAGGCACGCTCGAAGAACGCCGCGATCCAATGGCCATCCTGTAGATTCCTTTCCGGTCGATGAATATGCCCCGAATCGTTCTTGCCAGTCGAAACGTGAAGAAGACGATTGAGATCGCGAGACTGCTCGCCCCGGTTGGCGTCGAGGTGCTCAGTCTCGACCAGTTCCCGGATGCTCCGCCGGTTGAAGAAACGGGGACGACGTTCGCCGAAAACGCCGCACTCAAAGCCGGACAGACCGCCCTGGCCACCGGAGAATGGGCACTGGCCGACGACAGCGGCCTGATCGTCGACGCACTGAACGGCGAGCCGGGCGTCTACTCAGCTCGCTACGCCGGTGAAGACGCCTCAGACGCAGACAACAACACAAAACTTCTGGAGGCGTTAACCGGCGTCCCGAGTGAAAAGAGGACCGCTCGATTCGTCTGCCACCTGGCGATCGCCGATCCCACCGGAGCAATTCGCGCCAGCGTCGAGGGCGCGTGTCGAGGACAGATTATCGAGGACGATCGGGGCTCGCATGGCTTTGGGTACGACCCGCTGTTTCTGGTTCGCGAGTATCACCGGACGTTCGGCCAACTCAGTCTACACGTCAAATCGCAGATCAGTCACAGAGCCAGAGCTTTCCACCAGCTCATGCCGAACCTCCAGCCGCTGCTTCACGAAATGTCGACTTCCGCTCCGTAGCCGACCCTGCGGAAGAACGGGATTGTGCTTCGCGGGAGTCAGACCGCTCGACCGTCGTTGGGATCGAGGCTCGCGGCGGGCATGCGGTCGCAGCCGGCCGCTTTGAGTGCCTCGTGAAGGGAACGCAACAGCAGTCCGGTATCGCTGCCCAGGCCAGGCATTCGAAACCCCTGGTCGCGCCGCCGCTGCAGATCTTCGACACTGGTTGCCAGCAGCCCGCAGTGTTTGCCAGCCGCCGTGATGGCGTCTTTCAATTCAAGAATCTGCTCGGCAACTCCTGGACCTTCCCACTGACCGCGAAAGCCAGCTGTCGATGAAAAATCGGCGGGACCGAAGAAGAAGACGTCCACGCCGTCGACCTGGCACATCGCTGGTACGTTCGGAATGGCCGCGACACTTTCGATCAGCGGCACGACCAGGACATGCTCATTCGCCTCGGCCGTGTGTTCGGAGAGGCACTGTTCCCACGCGGTCGCCCGCTCGCCGCCGATCCCGCGCCGCCCCTCGGGCAGGTATCGGCAGTCACGGATCGCCTCCTCAAGCTGCTCAACCGTTTCGACCCACGGGATGACCACTCCGTCCGCCCCGATGTCGAGAGCCCGTTTCGTCAGCGATGTGCTGCGTTCGGCCAGTCGGACGAGGACCACGGTGTCGCTGCGCAGCCCGGCTCGGACGTGCTCATTTATGTCTCGCCAGTCCAGATGCCCGTGCTCCGCATCGATGACGACCCAGTCCAGACCGAGGGCGACCGCCATCTCCGTCACCGTTGCCGATTCCAGCGTCACCCACAACCCGTGAACGGATTCTCCACGCGCGAGCTTGTCGCGAAAATGTTTCAGTGCCCGAGTCTTCATGAGAGCTTACCTTGCTTGATTCTTGTCGAATGGTGGGTTACGTCCGCCGGCGAGTTGCTGCGAAAATGACACTCTGTTTTTCAAGAGACTGACTTGCGAAACCCACCGTGACGAGCTTTCGGCGGACTCCACCCACCCTACAAATAATCCTTGCTAGTCCGCGAACTCCGGACACTCCTTCATCAGGATTCGTCGGATCGCGTCCAGGTGCAGGTCCGACTGCTGGCGTTCCGTTTTGATCTGCGCGGCAGTCGCCCGGCAGATTTCGTCGGGGATGACTTTCAGAGGCTGGCCTGTCGACATCGCGAGGACCTGATTCATCGCGGCTCGTTCCAGGTAGTAAAGATCGTCGAAGGCCCAGGCCAGCGTCTGGCTGGTGACAACAACTCCGTGAGCTGCCAGGAACAGAATGTCCGCATCACCCATCTGCGAGCAGATGCGGTCGCCTTCGGAATTGTCGAGGGCCATGCCGTTGTAGTCGCCGTCGTAAGCCACTCGCCCGTAGTACCTCAGTGAGTTCTGGCTGCACCATTGCAGCCCGGGCCCGTCCACGCAGCACAGCGCCGTCGTGTACGGCGCGTGGACGTGCAGCACGCACCTGGCCGTCGGGATCCCCAGGTGAATTCGCGAGTGGATAAAAAATGCGGTCGGTTCGGCCGGGTGGTTCCCCTCAAGCAGATTGCCGGCCGCGTCGACGATGATCAGATCGCTGGCCCGAATCTCCGACCAGTGCAGCCCCTGCGGGTTGAGCAGAAACTGATCGGTCTGACCCGGAACAAGCAGGCTGAAGTGATTGCAGATTCCCTCGCTGAGCCCCAGTCGATCCGCCCAGCGGAGCGTCGCGGCGAGGTCGATGCGTGCCTGGCGGACGGCTTCGTCCATCGAAGTTTCAGTGGCTGGCTCAGTCGACATGAACGAACTCGTCGCGGTTAGGTGAGGTCCCGGAATTGTTGCCTGCGGCTCGCCCGCTGCCGGTGATGGCTCATTCTGGCTCCCGTTGTGCTGGCGTGTCTACTCGCGCCGTCCTCACTGCGCGGACGTTTTCAAGTCTCACACAAAGGCACGAAGTCACAAAGAACGGAATGGGAACCATTGCGTCTTCGTGCCTTTGTGTGAGTCTTCGTTTGGTTGCAGCGATGCGGCTTTGGGACTTGTCCCGAAACAGAGGAAGTGTTCCGGATCGTCGATGTGCATCATCCGCAGTCAGCACGCCCGACACACCGCGTGGCATCACACGGTCTGCCGGACAGCGACAACTTCTGGAATCATTGGACTGTCAGATCGCCGAAGACGAGAATCTGAAGAGGCCGCAGGGCTTCCTGCAGATCACATTTTAACGGGGACGACTGATGCTCCACATTGCTGAAGGCCAGTCCGGCAGAAACTGTGCGGGAACCTCACGACGAACCGCGATGAAGGCGGGATTTCTCGGGTGCCTGGGGCTGTCACTGGCCGATCTGTTGCGGCTCCAGGCAGAGGGAGCAGCCGCTCGTAACGGAAAGTCCGTAATCCTGATGTGGCTGGACGGAGGCCCAAGCCAGCTTGAGACGTACGATCCAAAACCGGAAGCACCGGCCGAATACCGAGGTCCGTGGGGAGCTCTCCAGACGAACGTGCCTGGGATGTTCGTTTCCGAATCGATGCCGCTTCACACGAAGCACGCGGACAAAATGGCGTTCATCCGGTCGCTGCATCACGACACCGGAGATCACTTCGCGGCCGCTCACTGGATGCTGACCGGCCGGGCTGGATCGACTTCGGTCAACAAGGACCAGATGTTTCCGTCGGTCGGTTCGTACGTGGCTCGGGTCAAGGGAGCCAATCAGCCGGGCATGCCGCCGTATGTCGGGCTGCCGGCCGCTCACAGCGTCTACATCTACCCGGGATATATGGGAGGCGCGTATCTCGGGTCGGCCTGGAACCCGTTCCCGGTCAACAACCAGCAGCGTTACCTCTCAGCGACAAACAACGCCGCCATTCAGCCACCGGAAGTCCTTGCCAGCATTCAGAAATCGGACGAGGAGCGTTCGTCTTCCCGGCTGAGTCTGCTCGGGCGGCTCGACGGAATTCGCCGCGAGATCGATCAGTCCGGCATGATGGACTCGATGGATCGCTGTCAGCAGCAGGCGTTCGATCTGCTCTCCTCGCCGCAGGCCCGCCAGGCGCTCGACATGGAAAAGGAAGACCCGCGGCTTCGCGACAAATACGGACGCGGCCCCTGGGGGCACTACACGCTGATGGCTCGGCGAATGGTCGAGGCGGGCGTGAGCTTCGTGACGGTCGACATGCCTCACTGGGACGATCACTCGCGGATCAAAGACGGACACGGCCCGAAGCTGACGGTCGTCGACCAGGCGGTGACCGCGCTGCTGGACGACCTCGAACTGCGCGGGATGCTGGACGATGTGCTCCTGGTCGTGATGGGAGAATTCGGACGCACGCCGAAACTCAACACGGGCCAGCCGGGCATCCCGATCCCCGGCCGCGACCACTGGGGCAACGCGATCTCCGCGATGGTCGCTGGAGGCGGGCTGCGAGGCGGGCAGGTCATCGGCGAAACCAACAGCAAAGCCGAGCATCCGATTCGCCGAGCCATGAAGCCGGACGCCCTGCTCGCGACGATCTATCGAGTCCTCGGCATCGACCCGTCACGCGCCTTCAACGACCACGCGGGCAGGCCGATCCCGATCCTCGACAACGAAAAGCCGATCGCCGAACTCTTCTAATTCGAACTTCATTTTCTGCGGCCACAGGAGCCTTCTCATGCTGACCATGCTCGGAAGTCCGCGACGCTGCTGCGACGGCGTGACTCGCCGCGAGACTCTGAAGGCCGGGGCACTCTCAACGCTGGGCGGCTTCGGACTGCCTCAGTTTCTGCAGGCGGAAGAAGCCGGTCTGGTTGGACCCGGAAAAGCGAAGAACGTGATCCTGCTCTATCTGCTCGGAGGAGCAGCGACTCAGGACATGTTCGATTTGAAGCCTGAGGCGCCGGAAGAAGTTCGCAGCCAGTTCGCCCCGATCGCGACATCGGCCTCCGGGATCGAGGTCTGTGAGCATCTGCCACAGATGGCAAAGTGGATGCATCGAGCGGCCGTTGTCCGGTCAGTCAACCACCGGGCCGGGTGTCACAACACTTTGCCGAGCTACACCGGCTATGAAGTGATGCTGAGCGACATCGCGAACACGAAGGAAAGCTATCCGCCCAGCATGGGGGCGGTGTGCGAGTACATCCGACAGCAAAGCGGCGATCGCAGCAGCTTCCCGGATTACGTTTACATGCCGTGTTATCTCGGCTGGGGTCAGAACATTCGTCGTCCCGGACCGTATGCCGGTTTCCTCGGCCATCGGTACGACGCCCTGTGGACGGAGTGCAGCCCGACTCCGCCCGAAGGCGCGGAACCGGCGCTGCCGGGTCGGCCTCGCACCGTGCTGGGAACGCCGCGGCTCGAAGCCAGCCAGCTCGCGGAGGGGATCACCGTCGATCGACTCAACCAGCGCAGGTCGCTGTTGTCTCAGGTCGATTCGGGACTGCGAAATGCGGAAGCCAGCCGGAAGTTGGATTCCTTCGACCGAAACGGCCAGCGCGCGTTCGACATCCTCACATCATCGACAGTTCGTTCGGCCTTCGACCTCGACACCGAGAAGCCCGAACTCGTCGAGCGATACGGCCGCACGCTGTTCGGTAACAGCACGCTCATCGCGCGACGACTGGTCGAGAGCGGGGTCCGCTTTGTCAACGTGACGTGGGACCTGTTCTGGGATCGCGTGAAGGTCGACTACGACGCCTGGGATACGCACACGGTCAACTTTCCGATTCTGAAGGACAACAAACTTCCGGGGCTCGACCAGACTTACTCGGCACTCATGGAAGACCTGGACGCCCGCGGGCTGCTCGACGAAACGCTGGTGGTCGTGATGAGCGAAATGGGCCGTACGCCGAAGATCAACGGCAACGGTGGCCGCGATCACTGGACGTCGTGCTACAGCGTGCTGTTTGCCGGAGCCGGCATCCGCGGCGGTACTGTCTACGGCGAATCCGACAGCCAGGCGGCGTACGTGAAAGACCTGCCGGTCAGCACCTCTGACATTTGTGCGACGATCTACAAATGCCTGGGAATCAGCCCGCAGTTCCGAGTCCCCGATCGCGCCGGCCGCCCGGTTGAGGTGGCACACGGCGGCCATCCCATCGACGGAATTCTCGCATGAGTGGCCGACGTGTCAGATTTGACGTCGATCGTTACACGTACGGCAGGTCACCTCGTTGAGCTGCGGACAGCCCGACGATGACCTCTGCAAGAGCCTCGCAGCTCGCTTCGAAGTAGCGGCGACCTTTGTCCGCTGTTGCCGCACTCGGATTTCCGCAGCCGGTATCCGGGTGAGACTGCGACCACGGGCGAGGTGTCCAGACCCCCGGCTGGCCGAGGCCGGCAACGGTAAACGGAACACGACTCCCGTCCCCGGCTCGATCCATCTCGACGAGGTCCGGGCAAAGGTGCAGCAGCAGAGAAGTCTCCAGTTCTCCTGCGTGGTCGCCGGGATCGTCGAAGATCTCGTCCAGTGCGTCGGGCCGAATCTGAAAGAAATTTGCGACGACGACGAGCGATCCCGACTGGTTCTGAACGTCTCTGACGAGTGGTTTAAACTCGTTGCCGCCGTGGCCGTTGAGAATCAGGAGCCGATCAATTTCCTGCGTCTTAAGACTTCGCACGACGTCGCTCAGAATTGCTCCCGCGGTGGCCGTTGTGAAACTGATCGTCGCGACCTGATCGAGCTGCTGCTCATTATTCCCAAATGGAATCGCGGGGAGCACGATCGGCTTCGCTCCGCGATCAACGGCGAGTCGGGCTGCCCCCTCAGCGAGACAGCTCGCCTCGATCACGTCCGTCCCGTGCGGCAGGTGGTAATTGTGAGCCTCGGTCGCGCCCCATGGAAGAATCGCCACACTGGGCGGATCGTCGAGCAGTTGCCGGTAATTCGCTTCAAGAAGCATGAACCTGCGAGGTGGCATGTCGCCCCTTTTGTTCGCGGTGAAAACCAGGCGCGAGCCTAAGTCGTAATCGACCAGCGAAGGTACGCCTCGATGTAGCCGTCCAGGTGCTCGCCATTGAGGATCGCGTCTGGCTGTCCAGTGCGGTGGCCGCTGCGGGTGTCTTTCACGTACTGGTCCGGATGCAGGACGTAATGGCGAATCGTTTCGCCACCGAAGCCAATGCGTGACTTCGCTCCGCGTTTGGCCGCGTTCTCCGCATCGCGTTCTTCTTTTTGGATCTGATACAGCCGTGCGGTGAGCATCTTGCGGGCCTCAGCACGATTTTTGTGCTGGCTCCGCTGATTCTGGCACTGCACGACCTCACCGGACGGCAGGTGTGTCAGCCGGACTGCAGAATCCGTCTTATTCACGTGCTGGCCGCCGGCACCACTGGATCGATAGGTGTCTTCGCGGACGTCCGTTTCGTAGTTGATTTCGATGTCGAGGTTTTCATCGACGATCGGCATTAAGTCGACCGCGGCGAACGAGGTCTGTCGGCGACCGGCTGAGTCGAACGGGCTGATCCTCACCAGACGATGGTTTCCGACTTCGCCCTTCAACGAGCCGTAAGCGTACGGTCCGCGAATTGAGATCGTCGCGTTCCGAATACCGGCTTCTTCGCCTGGCGAAAGATCAAGCTCTTCAACTTTGAAGTCCTTGAGCTCGGCCCAGCGGGCGTACATTCGCAGGAGCATCAGCGCCCAGTCGGCGGCGTCAGTGCCACCTTCACCTGCCTGCACCTTGAGATACGCCCCGCAGATATCTTCCGGCTCGCCCATCATGGCTTTGAGTTCAACCTGTTCCAGGTCTCCCTCAATCAACTCGATGTGCTGCTCGATTTCACGGATGGCGCTGTCGTCTTCCTCAGCAAATTCGAGGAGCACTTCCAGGTCGTCCGCGCTGCGGGAAAGCGACGCGAGCGGCTTCAGCGCCCCGTTAAGCGCGCTCAGTTCCCCGGTCGTCTTCTGAGCGGATTCCTGATCGTCCCAGAAACCCGGCGCGGCCATCGCTGCCTGGATCTCGGTCAGTCGTGTCTGCTTGCCGACGAAGTCAAAGGGAGTCCCTCAGATGAACGATCCGGGACAGAATATCATTGCATTTCTGTTCGAGTTCGGCGTCCACCCTGGAGGGCCTCGGCATGGGGTTGCGGTTGATCAGCGCTGCTGGCGGTTCAGCATTGTCTGGCGGGGCAGGATTGTAATGAAAGCGGAAGCAACGAACAGGGACTTCGAACTCGAATCAGGCTGTTGCCGAAAATCACGTGTTTCGCATTCGCAACTTCCGGCTGATGACAAGTCGTCACAACTCATTCAGCTCGATCGGAATCACTGCGGGCGATGCAAAAATCGCCATAGAAGCTCAGCCCGATCACTCGACACCGTCCCTGTGAGCCAGGTTCTGGCATTGCGGACAAGCCAGTCCGTGGAATGAGAGTCGAAGGGGAACACCATGAATGCAGCTTTGAGCGGAATGAAAACGGGATTGGAAGTCGACATCTTCGACGAAATCCGGAATCTTCATCAGTACGAAGTCATCGTCGAGTTTCGTGGACTATGGCGAAAAGGGATGCAGTACACGTCACTGGATCAGGCCATCGACTGTGCCCGTGACGCGTGGGGACGGAGCCGGCTGAGGACGCAGGTCCGCGGCCCTGAAGGTGTCGTGTTTGCGAAGTATCCTGAAGAATGAAACCGAGTACGGGTTCTGTCCCGGGCAAGTGACGTGCGACGATTGTGGGAACACCCCCGGCCGCGGCGAGACATCGAGTGCTCGCGGCGGCCGGAGTCTTTTCGTATCGTGCAGGAACGGCGTGAAGCTCACACGAAGACACAAAGCCACGAAGAGTCGTGCCGTGTTTTCCTGGTCTCTTTGTGGCTTTGTGCCTTTGTGTGGGGACAACCTCTCCTCGTCCCCGTCCTCCCCCCCCCGTCTGTGCCGACCGTCAACTCGAAACGCTCCCGTGCCCGACACCACATCGCTGATTCTGATCGGAGCAATTCTGTTTCTCGCAACGTTGGCCCGCGCGGCTCTCGGGTTCGGCGATGCGCTCATTGCGATGCCGCTGCTGGCTCTCGTCGTGCCGATGAAGCTGGCCTCGCCGGTCGTCGCCCTCGCCTCTGTCTTGAACGCGTTTCTGATCCTCGTCCGAGACTGGAAGTCCCTCGACATCCGCCAGGCAAAAGGCCTCATCCTGATCGCGCTGTGCAGCGTCCCTTTCGGGGCATGGCTGCTGCAAGAGGGAGATGATCGACTGCTCAAAGCGATTCTTGGAACCGTCGTGCTCGGGTTCGGAATCTGGTCACTGCGAAACCCGGCGATGCCACAGTTAAGGTCACCGTGGTGGAATCTGCCCTTCGGCGTTACGGCGGGAATTCTTGGTGGAGCCTACAACACCGCCGGGCCTCCGCTGGTCATTTACGCCACCTTGAAGCGATGGCCGCCGGACGTTTTCCGAGTCATCCTGCAGGCATATTTCCTTCCGGCCGGCCTGATGATTATCGCACTGCACGGTTACCACGGGCGATTGACGAACGACGTCCTCAAGATATTCGCGTTGACTCTTCCACTCATCGCAGTCGCATTCGTCGCCGGACGTCGCTTCGCCGATCGGATTCCCGAAGAGAAATTTCGCAGGGCCGTCTACGTCGTGCTGCTCTTCCTGGGCGGGCTGCTGATCTCAAGCGCCGTCGCCCGATCGGGCGAGTAGCCCGCGTCGATTTGAGAAGTTCCCGGCGCAGTTCCAATGGCACCAGAGTTGTGCTGAACGTCGCCTTTCGTTCCGCGAAAGGAACGCTACTTTCGCAGAGCGAAAGGCGACATTCAGCGATCAACTGCCACCACTTCCTCAGCCGGTGAGCAGGCAGCGCAGTAGAAAGCCGCCGAGCGGCACACCCTGGCGATCAGGTTGCGATAGACCAATGAAAGTGGACACCGGAAATACGATTCAGACGGCGAGTTTAGTTCGGTGTTCT
>JAQBVJ010000028.1 GCA_027623235.1 Planctomycetota bacterium | reverse complement strand
GGTCTCGGAAACTTACCCGATCACCATCGATTCGCAGAACAGCAGTCTCAGCCCCGTGAACGGGTACGCTTGACGATTGCGGACGTTGATTGGTCACGACGTCGACTGCAGTTTGGAAGTCGTGCTGGCAACATTGATTTTAATAAGGGCCGACAGGATTTCGTCGTTCCGATTCCGTTAGAGATCGAAATGCTCTTGCGTCATTCCATCGACGGGCGACAGGCCGGACCAGTGTTCCTGTCGCGGCGGCATCTAAACCGAACGAATCCGAGGGTGTCCTACACCACAGAGAATGAGTTTGTGGATGCGTTCAAATCGCACATCAGGAAATTGAGCCCGGGAGAAGTTCAGTGTGCCAACGATTGGAAACAACGCTTTCGCAGATTTCTGATTCAGTGCGGTGGCGTTTCCAGCGACGCAGTCGCCAAGGCCTTCAAAGCCTTGCTTGGACGAGTTGGAATCACCAGCCACATAAGGCTGTACGATCTGCGTTCTTCAGTGTCGACTGACCTCGAAAATGCCGGAGTCTCTCATCTCGTTCAGAGGTATGTCACTGGGCATACAACGAGCGACATCATGAACGCGTACGTGACCCTTGATCCAGACTCCGAAATGCAGAAACATGTTTTGAGGATCGCACCGCTCCTGGATGCCATCCGTTGCCGGGCTATTGAGCTGGGAATCGAGATGTCGGGGTGCAACGCAGCAGCATCACTCAACGAATGTCTTTCGACTGTTGCAAATGCCCCATTTGTGACGGCGGTGCCGTCCTGGTCGAGCGACGTCGTTCGCAGCCCACCTGCTTGAGACACGTGGTAGTTTAAGCGAATGCCAGGAATCCGTCTGGCACAATCGGCGAGGGTTAATACAATGACCAGCGAGTAAAGATGGCAGGCGAGATTGGAGTGTCGGCTCTGGTGCAACGTTGGTGCAAACCTGGTGCAAATGGCCGTGCCATTCTCCACGTCAGTGAGTCACGCAGCGGTCGGAGCAAATGGGCTCGATCGCTTGGAAATGGCTCTTTTTTTCCTGTTTCACGCATCAGACGGCAGTTTCAACAGCAGCAGTTTTCAGCTTGAACAGTAAATCTGGAGAGTCCCCCCCCTCTCCGCTCAATTGAATGCCTCTGAGTCGTAACCTTATGACTCAGAGGCTTTTGTATTTCTGAGAGGCTCTCAGGGAAACCCGTTTGTGGCACATTTTGTGGCACTTTGTGGCGGGGAAGTTCTCTGAAAGCAGCCTCTGATGACGAAGTCGAAATCGTTTCGTGTCGGGAAAGTACGCGCGGATGCTGGAAATCAAGGGTTCGCTGGTCACGATCGACGCGATGGGCTGCCAGGTGGAAATCGCTGAATCGATCGTGGATCAGCAGGCGGATCATGTACTGGCAGTCAAAGGCAACCAGCCGACACTGCACGACGGAGTGGTCTCTCACTTCGCGGTTCAACTGAACGATCCCAATGTCTTCAATGGCCGCGGTTTTCATCGGACAAACGAGAAGGCACATGGTCGCGAGACCGAACGGGATTACTTCGTGTCCGCTGTGCCTGACGACCTGCCCGATGCCTCCCGCTGGCCGTAGCTGCGAGCGATCGGCATGACGGTCAACCGCACGCCGCGTGACGGGAAGGAAACGATCGAAGGTCGTTATGACATTCTGAGTCGAAAGCTGACGGGCAAGCAGTTTGCCAAAGCCGTTCGCGGCCACTGGTCCATCGAAAACTCGCCGCCCGCGTTCTGCATAATCCGGGCAACGGAATGTGACCTTGGGAGAAGACCAGTGCCGCATCCGAAAAGGCCACGCAGACGCCAGCTTCAGTCTGCTTCATCGCCAGGCGTTGAGCCTGCTGAAGAACGAACAGACATCGAAAGTGGGAATCAAAAACAAACGACTCTCAGCAGCACTCAACGAAGACTACCTGCTGAATGTAACGATCGGAGCATGACTTAACGTGCAATCGCCCTGGCCGGTTCGGCCGACCAGTTTCGAGGATTCAAAACGCACCCCGATGAAGGCGGTCTACGATCGCCGCTGATTGTCTGGGGACCGGGTCTGCTTGAGAAAACGAAACCCGGCTCTGTCAATGACACGTCCGTTTTTGCGGCGATCGATCTTGCTCCGTCACTGTTGGAACTCGCGAAGGTCGCGCCAAAACTCGATACAAACTTCGATGGCGAGCCGCTCGCCACTGTGCTGACCGGGCAGTCGAACACCTCTCGCAGCCAGCCGATCTTTTTTCGACGACCGCCGGATCGTGATTCGTATTACGGAGTCGCCGATCTCCCGGACCTTGCCATTCGCTACCGGGAATGGAAACTGCTCTGCGAATACGACGGCTCTGACGCCCAACTCTTTGACCTGTCCACAGACCGCGGTGAGACGAAAAACGTCGCCGCTGCTCATCTGCGGGCTTCCCGGTAAAACCGCTCCAGCAGCGCCGAGTCAGCGATGTCAAACTTCGGCACCTTCAACGCGACGAGTCGATCGAGCTGCGTGTCGTGCGCCTTGTAGACAGCTCCCATGGCCCCTGGCCAAGACACTCCTCGAGCCGATACCGACCGAACTCCTGAGGAATTCCCGAACCGGTTTTCGAGGAGACTTCCGCAACGGAATCGGCCTGGCCTGGCAGAATTGTCTCGCGCTGAGCCGACCGACTCTCTTCGGAACTGGTCGGAAGAATGGTCTCGCGACTGGCACCTGGCGCCGCTTCTGTGGGCGGGATCGTCTCCCGCGAAGAAGCCGGAGCGTCTGAATTCGGTTTTCTGTTTTGGGTCATTTGCCCGCACCTCGTTGTCGGAACCGACCGGCTGAACGAATCGGAATCAGTCTACGAGGATTTCCTAATGATTGCGCTAACTCGGAAGAGGACTGGCCGGCCCGCCCGCCTCGCCGGGAAAAAGACGCTGCGACTTCGCAGCTCGCTGAGTTTTCGTGACAATGTTGAGATGACACGTGCCCGAGAATTTCTGTTGAGCTGCCTTTTCGCTGCGGCGATCCTTGCCGGACCGGCCTGCGAACTGCGCGGCCAGACCGAGCAGATTGAGAAGACCGAACAAACCACGTTCAGTCGCCAGGATTTGGAGTTTTTCGAATCGCGCATTCGGCCAGTCCTGGTCAAGCACTGTTTTGAGTGTCACTCGTCGGGATCCAGCAAGCTTCAAGGGGGACTGCTGGTCGACTTCCGCGGTGGCCTGGAAAAGGGTGGCGAGAGCGGACCGGCGATCGTGCCTGGCAAGCCGGAGAAAAGCCTTCTCCTGCAGGCGCTTCGGCATGAGTCCTTCGAGATGCCGCCGTCCGGAAAACTGCCGGACACAGTCATCGCCGATTTTGAAAAGTGGATCCGCAATGGTGCCGCCGATCCGCGCGACAAAGCTCCAACGGCCGCCGAAGCCGCAGACGAGTCCTGGAAGATCCAGTTGGCCGAGCGAAGCCAGTGGTGGAGCCTGCAACCGCCGCGCGTCGTTTCGCCTCCGACTGTTGCAGACAAGACATGGTCGAAAGAACCCGTCGACCGTTTCGTCCGGGCGGCTCTCGATGAGGCCGGCCTGGCTCCTGCAGCGACTGCCGATGCCGAAGTGCTGTTGCGGCGTCTCTCGTTTGTGCTGACCGGGCTCCCACCGAACCCGGCTCGCGTGAAGTCGTTCCCGATCGAGTTCGCAAAGAGCCCGGACGAGGCGCTGAAAACGCTCGTCAATGAACTGCTGGCGTCGCCCCACTTCGGTGAGCGATTCGCCCGGCACTGGATGGACGTGGTCCGCTACACCGACACGTATGGCTACGAATGGGACAACCCGGCGAAGGGTTCGTGGGAGTACCGGGACTACCTGATTCGCGCGTTCAATGACGATGTCGGGTTCGACCAGCTCATCCGCGAACAGATTGCCGGCGACCTGCTGCCGCCTCGAATCAACGCACAGGCGGGCGTGAATGAGAGTCTGATCGGACCGATGTTTTACCACATGGGTGAGCACCGTCATGGCAGCAGCCTCGACTTCAACGGCATCCACCAGGACATGCTCAACAACAAGATCGACGCATTTTCCAAAGCCTTCCTGGCAACGACCGTCGCCTGTGCCCGCTGCCACGACCACAAGCTCGATGCCGTGTCGCAGGCTGATTACTACGCGCTGGCCGGCGTGTTCATGTCGCCGCGCTGGACCTCGCGAGTGATCGACGCTCCTGGAAAACACGACGCGAGCCTGTCTGAGCTCAAGCAGCTTCGCCGTGAGATTCAGGCCGCCCTTAATGAGCACTGGCGAACTGACGATCCCGGATTCGCGACTTCCGTTCGCGACTGGGCAGCGAAGAACGCAGAGACGCTGAAGACCGCGAAGCTCGAACAGGTTTCATTTCCGCTGGCTCAAATTGCCGGCGCGACGGACGAGACGATCGCTGCAACGTGGACGAAGCTCGCCGCCGATTGGCGAACCGCTCGCGAAGCCCGCTTGAAGTCGAACAAAGAACAATTCACTGCTGTTTCCGATTTCAGTCAGCCGGGGTTCCCCGACGCTTGGACGGTTGAGGGAGACGGAATCGCGCAGGGCTTCGTCGATCATGGCACGCCGCGAGTCAGCCTCAAGGGCGAAGGGCTGATCGAGGAATTCCTGCCGCGCGGCTACCACACTCACGCGCTGTCTTCGAAGTTACCCGGCGCGATCCGGTTGCCGCCGCAGTCGGACGTCCCGGGTCAGTTCGTCAGCCTTCAGCTGGCAGGTGGCGAGTGGGCTGGCTGGCTGATCGTGCCTCAAAACGCTTTTCAGTCGGAAGGCGTCAAGTATTTTGAGCCGACTCCCGCGACTCAGTGGGTTTCTATCAGCGACAGCGGACTGACGAACGGAGTCACTCGAGTTCTCACCGAGGTCATGACGTCGTCTTTGAATCCGAATTTCCCACCACGCACCGGCCTCGCCAGAGCCGGTTCGGTCAAGCTGCCAGACAATGACGACGGCTTCGACAAACGCAGCTGGTTCAGCGTGACTGGCATCGTGACTCACGACGGCGGTGGAATTCCGCAGGACACTCTCGACCAGTTTGTCCCGTTGTTTGAGCTTGATCCGCCGACAACCGTCGATGACGCGTGGCGGCGAATCGCCGAGTGGCTGGCCGGGACGACTCTCCGCTGGGCCGGTGGCAGCAGCACGGCAGGCGATGTGCCCGTTCTCAACTGGATGCTGACGCAGAAGCTGCTTTCGAATGAACAGAACTCCGCGCCCAGCATCGCAACACTCGTCAATCGATATCGGGAAACGGAATCACAGATCGCGTTTCCGCGAACGGCGAACAGCATGGACGAGCACCGTGTCGCTCCGCTCGATTACCGCTTGAATATCCGCGGCGACCCGGACCGTGACGGACCGGTGATCCCCCGCGATTTTCTGACCGTCTTTGCCGGGCAAAATGACGTGGCGGAAAGTGCCGGCAGCGGACGACTGGAACTCGCGAGATACCTCGCCAGCCGGGACAACCCGCAGACCGCGCGCGTCTACGTGAACCGGGTCTGGTACTGGGTCTTCGGACGAGGCATCGTTGGCACGCCGAGCGACTTTGGAACACTTGGCGAAAGACCGTCGCATCCAGATCTGCTCGACTGGCTCGCACGAAAGTTTGTCGAGGAGGGCTGGTCAACGAAGACGCTCATTAGACGGCTCGTGTTGAGCAAGGCGTTTCGACAGTCCGGAGCAGTGAGCCAGGCCGCTTCCGACCTCGATCCCGACAACCGATTGCTGCATCACTATCCGACACGACGACTGGAAGCGGAGGCGATCCGCGACAACCTGCTCGCCGTTTCCGGGCGGCTCGATCCGCAACTGTTCGGGCGACCGATCAATCCGCCTCGGCCCGCGGAAGATGGATCGAAGCGGCTGTATTCCGGCCCGCTCGACAGCAACGGTCGACGTTCCCTCTACATGAAAATGTCGATCATGGAGCCGCCGAAGTTTCTGGTCTGTTTCAATCTGCCGGACCTCAAACTGCCCACCGGCCAGCGAGACATCACCAACGATCCCGCGCAGGCCCTGGCGATGCTCAACAATCCGCTGGTCGTGCAACTGGCAAGTCACTGGGCTGCGGAGCTCGTCAAGGATGGGCACTCCAGTCCTGCGGATCGCGTTCGAGAAATGTTTGTTCTGGCACTCGGACGTCCGCCGAGCGACAGTGAGCTTCTCCGCTGGACGGTCGCGGTTGGCGAGTTTTCCCAGGCGGATGATCCGATGATGGATCAAACAGCCTGGGAAGAACTGGCCCACGCACTGTTTAATACGAAAGAGTTTATTTACTACCGGTGAGCTTTTCGGACGCAAAGCCGCGAGTTTTTACTGAGTAAGAGCTGCGACGAAGAACATTTACGAGTCAGGCAATTTATGACACGTGCAAACCGCCATCCGTCGTGCCCTGGTCGAGTTGCCGACGGTCAGTCGCGGCGCAGTTTCCTGCAGAATTCATCGGCGGGTTTCGGCTGGCTGGCTCTCAGCGGGCTGCTCGCCGATCGCGCGTTTGCGGGAGAATCGGCAACACCCGCGCCGCACTTTCCAGCTCAAGCAAAAAACGTCGTCCTGTGTTTTATGGACGGCGGACCGAGTCACGTGGACACGCTGGATCCGAAGCCCGAGCTCACGAAGCAGCAAGGCAAGGCAATCGGCGACGGCGCGGTTTCAAAGCGGTCTCAGTCGTCCGCCGGGCGAGTCTGGCTCGGCAGCCCCTGGCAGTTTCATCAGCGCGGCGAGAGTGGGCTGTGGGTGAGCGACCTGTTTCCCCGCATCGCCGGCATCGCTGACGACATCTGCGTGGTGAAGTCGATGCGCGGTGAGCTGCCTCTGCACGGGCAACAGGCTTTGCTGATGCACACCGGACGGATCATCGGTCAGGCTCCCAGTTTCGGAGCGTGGGTCAGCTACGGGCTCGGCAGTGAGAATCAGAATCTGCCCGGTTACGTACTGCTCAACAATGACTGGGTGCCCAACGGCGGGTACGAGAATTTTGGCAGCTCGTTTCTGCCAGCCTCGCACCAGGCCACAACGCTCCGCCCGTCCGGAGTTCCGGTCGACAACATTGCCCCGTCCGATCCGCTGGCGCTGCAGAAGAAAAAGCTGGAGCTGCTTGCCAGCCAGGACCGCGAGTTCGCAGCCCAGGCCGCGAACGCCGTCACGATCGAAGGAGCCATTGCGAATTACGAAACGGCCTTCCGCATGCAGAGGGCCATCCCGGAAGTCGCCGACATCAGCGGCGAGCCGGAACACATTCAGAAAATGTACGGAGTCGATTCGAAGGACGAGCATCAGAAGCTGTACGCGATGCAGACACTCCGCGCGAGACGGCTGATTGAGGCGGGAGTCCGCTTCGTCGAGATCACGTGTCCCAGCTTCGACGGAAACAACTCGCCCTGGGATCAGCACAGCCAGCTGAAAACGAACCACGAAAAGAACGCCCGAGTGACCGAGCAATCTGTGGCGGCTTTGATCACGGACCTCAAGCAGCGCGGCCTGCTCGACGAAACGATTGTCGTCTGGGCGGGCGAGATGGGCCGCACACCTCACACGCCGAAAGTGTCGGAAGGCTGCGGCCGCGATCACCACGTCAACGGCTATTCGATCTTCCTCGCCGGGGGCGGTTTCAAATCCGGGTTCTCGTTCGGTGAGACTGACGAATTCGGAAACGGCGTGGTCGAGAATCTGGTCGACATTCACGATATCCACGCCACGATTCTGCATCAGCTCGGCGTCAATCACGAGCAACTGACCTACCGCCACGGTGGTCGCGACCAGCGACTGACCGACGTCCACGGGCGAGTCATTCAAGAGACGCTGTTGTAGTGGACTTTTTCAGCAGGCCGGATCAAGCGCAGCGCCGCTCCGGCAGTCTTTCTGTCATGAACCCTTCAAATCGCCGGAACTGCGCTGCGCTTGGTCCGTCTGACGAAGCTCGAAGCACTACGGGGCGAGAACGATCACGCTGGCCTGAGACACCGTTGGCAGGTGTCCGTCTTTCTGAACGGTCGCGCGGATCGTCACGGTCCGTTCTGACCACGAGTCGCCTTCACGCGCGGGCGGTGTCACCAGAAACTCAAATTGTGACTGCTCTGATTTAATGATCATCGAGCTGGCAGAGAATCCGACATTTCCGTCATCACCTGGCAACAGTTCAATCAGTGCTGGTTCGGTGAGTTCAGCGTTTCGGCTGATCGTGAGCGGGATCGCCAGCGGCTTGCCAGGCTCCAGAAGCAGTTCGGTTTCGTCCGCGGCCAGCTTCAGGAGTGCTCCCACCGGCAGGAAACCCATGCGGGTTTTCTGACGGACCAGCGAGTAGCGGATGTTGCCTTTTCCGTCAGGAATCTTCGCGACGCCGTTCAGCGACAGTCGCGAAGTCCGCGTCGTCTCCAGCCACTCGGGCAGAAAGATCGGGTAGAGGATCCTTGCGACACCGGGCGGGACCAACAGTTCGGGGCCAGTGATCCCCTGGCGGTGGCGGCCCTGTCGCGAAGTCATTTCCAGGACGACCTCGCCGTTGAAGCCCTCATTGCGTTCGATGAGAACCGGAGACGGAAACGTTGTGCCGCGAGGCCATTTGGTGACGTCGTCTTTGCCCTCGGCGTCCACAGCGAACGGCGGTGTGATTGTCGTCGCAAAGAGGATCGGGTCGCTGGTGAATGTCAGTGTTTGAGGGTTCGCTTCCCCTTCGACGGGAACCGACACGCCATGAATTGTGATCAGTGAAGCGGCGGCTGCGGTGGTTTCCGGCACGGTGAAAGCGATGCTCAGCGCCGCTGCCTTTTCCGGAACGAGAAGATCGGCGGGAACTCCGACACCTTCCGGCAAACCGGCCACAGTGATTTTGATCGGTGCCGTGAAGCCGCCGGTTCGAGTGACCTTCAGGTTGAACGTCGCTGGCTTGCCGATCGGAGCACTGATCAGTTCCGGCGTCACAAAGTCGAATCCGTCGTCTGGCGTTCGCACCTGCAGTCGGTAGACGGCCGCGCGGTTGCCGCTGCGGCCTGACGAATCGGAGACACTGATGCGGTACTCGCCGTCGGCCGGAACCTGAAATTCGAGAGACGCGTCCGTCGTGCCGGCGACATCGTCCGTTCGTTTCAACTCTTTTCCAGTCGCATCAAAAATCGCAAGGGCCACGTCGAGCGGGCTGCCGATCCGCCGCGCTTCCAGGTCGATCGACCAGGCGTCGCCTTTGACACCGCTCAGTTTGAAACTGTCTTCGCCGTACCGCTCGTCGAGGACACCCGTCACCGAAAGCGGGAGCGTCATCGGCTGCGCGCTGCCGTCGTTTTCGCACCGCTGAGCAAACTCGCTGACGCCGAGCTTTGCCGTCGCGACTTCGCCGCGGTCCGTTTTGAATTCGTAATCGAAGGTTGCATCACCGGCCGCCGGGAAGGCAACATCGCGTTTGACGGACTCCAGCGAGGTACCGTCATCGGTCAGGCCGTAGCCGACGAATTCAACAGAGCGCGTCTCACCCTTCAGTCCAGCCGCGGGGATCGTGGCGACAATTCGCGGACCAGCCTCGATCGAGACCTGATAAACGAACGAGCGATTGCCTCGAAAGTCGAGGTCGTAGACGCTCAGCGTGTAGGACTGCCCGGCCTGGCCCGCGAACGTCAGCGTCGTGTCGTCGCCCGCCGTATCGGCTCCGTCGGCGATCATCCGTCCGGTGTCGTCTCGGACTTCCAGGACTGCGTTGAGCGGTGAGTCCAGCTCGCGAGCCAGTGTCGTAACCGTCACCGGGCCAGACTTCTCGACCTGGAAGCGGTAGCGATCGACTTCTTCGATGTGTTTGATCTGGCCGGAAACGGTCACTGGCACCGACGGCAGTTCGACCAGTTTGCCTCGCTGATCTGGCTCAGCCATGTGCGGCTGCCGGCCGACGGCAAAGCGGCCGGTCGCGGAGGCTCCGTTCGCGTTGGCGACCTGCCAGCGATAAACGCCTGGCTTCAGATCGGAGGGAATGACCAGCTTTGCGCGCATTTCGCGTGGCAGCAGGAATGGTCCTCGCCGGGCCTTCTTGCCGAACCAGTATGGCGGCTCGGGCACGATGACCGGTCCTGGCGGGGCGAGTATTTCCAGCTTCACCCGGGAGTCGTGCGCGAAGACCTGCATGTCCGGTGTCCAGTCGTAACCGCCGAGCACGACCTCAACGGTCTCACCGGCCTGGCCGCCAGGAGGGAACATGTAGCCGATGCCAGGTGCGAGTTGCGCCGACGCAGTTTGCGATCCGGCCGCGAGGAGGCAGGCTCCCAGGCTGACGCAGAGCTGCAAAGTCGCGAAGGACCGCAAAGTGGTTGAAGGAAGATCTTTGTTTGACGACATTCTCAATCCTTCTTTGCGAAGCTGTGCGTCTTAGCGCCCGTAAAAATGCAGCGGCACGAAAATGCAGCGGCACCGCGCAAGCCGTCCGGTCTACGCGTGCTTTCCCATGCAAAACCGGGCGGCTTCCGCCGCTCCGCTACCTGGGGTTTGGCTTTTTCAACGGATTGAAAGTGCCTCTCAAACAAGCTGCTCGATGAACTTGCCGCCGTCGACGATCGGCACGGGTCGACCGAGCGGGCCGAGGTAGGTTCGGTCTGCGTCGATGCCCATCAGATTGGAAATCGTCCGAAGCAGATCGCTCACGCTGATCGGCTCCGTGGACGGAGCTGCGGCTGTCTTGTCGGTTGCTCCGATGACCTGGCCGGGCTTCACGCCGCCGCCGGCGAAGATGATCGTTTGAGCCATCGACCAGTGATCACGTCCAGCCTGAGCGTTGATTCTCGGCGTGCGACCCATCTCACCCATCATGACGACGAGGGTGTCGTCGAGCAGACCTCGCTCTTCCAGGTCCAGCACAAGCGTGCTGAACGCGCGGTCGGCGTACGGGATCAGGTCCGTTTGGAGACTCGGGAAACAGTTGAAGTGGACATCCCAGCCCGGCGCGTCGACTCCGACAAATTTACTGCCTGCTTCGATCAGTCGCCTGGCCAGCAGAGCACACTGGCCAAGCTGAGTTCGGCCGTAAGCGTCCCGAACTTTGTCCGGCTCGCTGTGAATGTCGAACGCCTTTCGGGCGTCGGCCGACGTGATCAGGCTGTAAGCCTTTTCGTAGTAGGTCGACATCTCGCGAGCCCGACCGAGACTGCGCTGGCGTTCCAGTTCGTCGATTCCGGCGAGCAGTTTTTGACGCGTGCTCAGTCGAGTCTGCTTCAGGTTGCCCGGCGGGCTGAGGTCCTTGACCTCAAAGTCCGGCTGAGTCGGGTCGGCATCAATCACGAAGGGTGCGTACTCAGCTCCGTAAAAACCCGGCCCGCCTGCGGACATCGGATGCGGCAGATTGATGTACGGCGGCAAGGCACCCTGCTGACCCAGCTCGCGCGAAACGACCGAACCGATCGACGGATAAAACTCATTGTTGGGAACGGGGTTGTCGCCGTCGGCAAAGCTGGGCTTGCGACCCGTCATCACGTAGTGGTAGCCGGTCGAGTGGCCGTTATCGCGATGGCTGTGGCTGCGGACGATCGTGTACTTGTCGGCAATCTTCGCACAAAGCGGAAGCTGGTCGGTGACGATCGTGCCGGGCACGTTGGTCGAGATCGGAGGGAACGGGCCTCGGATTTCGTAGGGAGCCTCCGGTTTTGGATCCCACATGTCCTGGTGAGGTGGTCCTCCTTCCAGGAAGAGGAAGATACAGGACTTCGCGGTGGCCTTCCGGGAACCCGCCGCTTTGGCCTGCAGTTCGAGCAGCCGCGGCAGAGTCAGACCGCCAATCAGTCCGGTCGCTCCAACCCGCAACGCGTGCCGCCGGCTGAGTCCGTCGCAATTGGTGACGGCGTTTCGATCGAGTTTCAGTTTCAACATCGGATGTCTCGCTGTGGAGAATCGCAGGGCCGGTCCCTACCGGCCAGTCGGATCAGAATCGGCCGGTAGGAACCGGCCCTGCGTGAACTGAATTGGCATCAATGATTGAACACAAACTCCTTCGAGTTCATCAATGCCCAGAGTATATCTTCGGTTGCTGCCCGGCGGTCGCCTGAGCCGAACGCCTGCTGCATCAGCGTCAACTCGTCTGCGGTCGGGTAGCGGGCGAGCGTTGCCAGGTAGAGTTCTTCGATGATTTTCTCTGGAGTTTCGTCAGTCGCGGCGAGCATTCTCGCCCGGCCACGATGATGTCCAATCTTCTCAGCAATCTCGGGCGCGTTCAGCAGGTGCAGCGCCTGCGAGATGCTCGGCTGGCCGCTGCGTTCGCATTCGCACACGGTCGCCCTCACCGGGCGTCCAAAAATGCGGAAGAAGTACGACGGCATGTGGTTGTCCCAGACCTGGACAGCGCGATACCCCTCGGGCCAGCCATTGAATTTTTCCGGCACGCCCGTGCTCTGCGAAATCGCGTCGAGCAGGACTTCCGCCGGCAGCGACTTCCATGCGGCGTGCGAAAAGTTCTGTTCGTCGGTCTCGTTCGAGTCGCTGGTCTCTGCGGTCAGTTGATAGACCCGGGAATTGAGCAGCGTTTTCGTAAATGCCTTGAGGTCGAACTTCACTTCGCGCATGTGCTGAGTCAGGGCCTGCATCAGTGGTTCGTTCGTCGCCGGGTTCGTTTCGCGGAGATCGTCAATCGGTTCGATGAGACCGCGGCCGAAGTAGTGAGCCCAGGTTCGATTCGCGATGGCTCGCGCGAAGAACGGGTTGTCCGGTGAAGTCATCCAGTCGGCGAGAACTCGTCGCCGATCGCTCACCGCAGAGAAGTCTGCGTCGGTCGCTCCGAGTGCTCGCGCGGCGACCACTTCTCCGGTGCGCGGGTGTGGCAGATCGTTGCCACCAAGCGACACGATCGCCTGCTCGCCGTTCGGCAGTTTCTTCAGCTTCAGCCCCGTGAAGAAGCCGGCCAGGCCGGTGTAGTCGGCCTGCGTCCAGCGTTCTGACGGGTGGTGGTGACACTGAGCACACTCAATCCGCACACCCAGCAGTAGCTGGCTGACCGACCGCGCGGCCTCATCCGGCTTCGGCAGAATCTTGTAGAACGAGCCAGGCCCCTCGGCCGACGTGTTGCCCTGCACTGTCAGCAGATCCCGGGCAAAAGCATCGAACGGGCGGTTCTCAGTGAAACTATTCCGCAGCCAGCGCTGCATCGCGACAGCCCCCTGCGGGGAGATCTTCAACTGGTCGGCCCGCAGAATGTCGAGCCACCGCATCGTCATGAAGTCGGCGTACTCGTCCCGCTCCAGCAGTTCGTCGATCAGCTTCGACCGTTTGTCCGGGGACTTGTCGGCGAGAAACTTCCGCGCTTCGTCTGCGGACGGCAGCATGCCGATCGTGTCGAGGAACACGCGGCGCAGGAAAGTCGAGTCGTCTGAAAGTTGACTGGGAGTGATGCCGAGTTCCTTCAGCCTCGCCCAGACAAGACCGTCGACAAGGTTCTGCTCGGGAGGCTTCTCGAACGAGACACCCGGGCGAGGCAGCGTGATCCGA
The DNA here is from genome assembly GCA_027623235.1 of Planctomycetota bacterium. Lineage (GTDB taxonomy): Bacteria > Planctomycetota > Planctomycetia > Planctomycetales > Planctomycetaceae > JAQBVJ01. The sequence goes on along the minus strand of JAQBVJ010000028.1, from coordinate 52,103 downwards.
CAGACCGCGACGTGTCCCAGGTACCGCACGAGGATCGCCGCCGCACCGGGTATGTCGCTCGCCAGGACCAGGCCGCTGGGCTCGACATCGGCGATGGCTTCCGCGTTGGATTCGTACTCGGCTTCCGTTGTCACACAGCGGCGAGTGCCAGCCGCATCGATCGCGGTGACTCGAATCTGCTGCGACTCACCGGCGAGCAGAATCTGCTCGGTCGGTTCAATTTCGATTTTGACAATCCGTGCGAGTTCTGTGTCGACCGGGTCGAGCTGCGCTCCCTCGGAAATCCAGCGCAGCATCAGCCGATCACGGTAGCTGCCCGGTTCAATTTTCCGCCCGCCGCCATGCGGCACCCGCGCGGACCCCTTGAGGTACAGCAGACTCTGCTTCGGCGTGAGCGGCATGACCCGCCGACCGCGGCTCTCCTTGATGAGCGACTGATGATCGCTCTCGACGTCAAAGCCGAAGATGCTCAGCTTGAACCCGTTCTGCCCCTCGGCCTTGCCGTGACAACCGCCGGAATTGCAGCGTGCCTTCGTGAGAATCGGCATCACCTCGTTGCGAAACGAAACCGCCTGCGGATCGGTCATCCCGGTGACCTCGATCGGCAAGGTGATCTTCGAAGCGGCGCCGTCACCTGCCGAGATGGTCAGCTCGGCTGTTCCATTTGACACTGGCCGAACGAGCCCTCGCTCATCGACGCTCGCAATCCCGGCCGGAGTGACTTTGAACGCCACCTGTCGAGTGACGTCGCGAAACCGCCCACCCTCATTCGGGATCTTCACAAGCAGTTGCTGAGACGCCTCAGGACGATCCAACGCGACCTTCTCAGGCGACACCTGCAGCTGAGCCGGTGAAGTCGCCAGAAAAACGGTCAGAAAAAGTGAAGTTGAAAAGCTCATGGCGGGTCATCAGGCAGGACGGGTTGAAAGCCACGTCACGATACCAAAGCAGGCCACCAAATGCAGCGGTTTGCCATTGTGGGATGGCCTGGGCCTCTCAGGCTCTGGCGTCACATGAAATTCGGTGTGTGCAGTTCGGACAGCGTTTGGGCCTGGTCGGAGGTGAAGCCGGCATGTTCGAGGCGTTTGATTCGGTTGTGGTGCATTTCATCGAGTAACCCGCGGAAGGCGTCGTGGCCCTGGGAGACGGCTTTCGGGGAAGTGCTGCCGGCGGCGAGGATTGTCAGTCCGTCCTGCAGTGCGTCGGGGACTCCGCCGGCACCGGCCATGGTTGCCGCTCGACGGCGAACGGCGTTCTCCAGTCGCTGGTAAAGTCCCTTGTCGTGAGCCAGTGCGTGGCGGACGTGAACCAGGCCGAAGTGGACATGCCTGGTCTCGTCGTTGCGGGCTCGCTGTACGATGTCGGCTGTGACATCGTCCGGAGCGTGATCCTCAATGAATCTCAGCAGGTCGAGGAATGTGCCCTCGCCCAAAACCGAAAGCAGGAACGCAGCTTCCGTAAAGTCGGTGAGTTCCAGCAGAGTCAGCAGCGACTGCGAAGTCGTTGCCGATGAAACGCCAAGTCCGCCTCCGCCGGCGCGGGCTCGCTTGAGGAACACATCGATGTGTCGCGCTTCGTCGGCCATCTGAGTCGAGAGGAACATGGCCACTTCGGCGTAGGCCGGGTGGATTCGAGCGACGAATCGCGACGGCACGTAGAGCGCCGACAGCTCGTTCTCGGCGAGAAACGTGAAGACCTGATCGAGGGCTCGTTCCAGGTCCGGGTGATGTTCGGGAAGCTGGTCCCAGGCGATGTCCCGGTTGGCGTCCCATTGCGATTCGACGGCCTGATCGTAAAGCCGCGCGACTTCGGGTGGAGCGCAGACGACAGCAAAGTGAGCCCGCATGTCCCCGTAGTTGGCGATCAGCCGGTCGTACTCCATCGAATCCCCATCGGATCCGCCGAGTTTCAGCATCTCTCCGCCAACTTTGAACTTGAGCTTGTCAAAGAAACCGTCAACGTCGAGCGGCGTATGCACGGGGTAATGATCGAGGATCGCCTTGGTCGAACACGAGTTGTAGGCATTGATGTAGAACGCCACCTGATCCTCGCGCGACATCGACTTGACGTCAGCATCGGCCTGCCACTCCATGAATCGCTCGAACCGGGCATGGTCTTTCTTGTTGGCCTTCAGCTCTTTGTAGCTGAAAAATTCGCTATCGACATACTTTTTGAGGATGTAGTCGAGGTCGCCAGGTTGTCCGGCCTGCTTTGCGGGAGTCGTTGAGACGGCTGCTTCGGATTCCGCGGCTCTGACATCGGAACTGGCCAGAACGAGCAACAATGAGAAAACCGATACGAAGGAAAACAGCATCTTTAAATTCATCAGTCGATCTCCGTGGCAGATTTGCAAAGATGATTCCTTGTCGCTCATCTCACTACGGCGGTTTCGGATTCCCAGCGACTGAATCAAGGCTGTCGATACAGTGACCGCTCCCGGTCAGTCGTGATGGGATGCCCGGTCTTCAGGTTTTGCTTCGTCCAGTTCGGCAGGGCGTCTACGGGATCGACGCCGGTTGTTTCGTAGAAACTTCTTCTACAGCCAGGAGCGGTACAAGAATGCTCGCCATACGGCGGATTTCGGACCCGGGAATCTGTCCGTAGAGCGGCAGGTAGATGGCCGATTTCAGCAGCACTCGCGCGGTTTCCGGAACTGCTTCCGGACGCCCGTCGGTCGCCTCAACCGGCTGCATGGAACTGTCGGCAGTCGAGTCGAAGCCCGCTTCGCGCAGGGCGGCGACGATGCGCGGCGGATTGAAGACTCGCAGCGGGAAGACCCAGTACGAGTGCGGGTTGGCCGCAGATCCGGGGCAGTGTTCGCGCGGGAGAAGGCTTGCAAGGAGAGCACCACGCGCGGCGCGGCGGTCGAGGTCTTCGTTGCGGTACCTGCGGATGCGGCGGGCGATGAGGCGAAGGAGCGGGAAGGACGGCTGCAGACGGAGGCTCGCGAAGAATTGGTCTTCGGGAAAATTTCGGATGGACCCGTTGAGGACCTCGTCGAAGTCCTTGCCGAGCAACCGACACGTACGGACAAAGAGACCGAACGCCAGCTTGCCGCCCAGAAACTTCAGCACGCTGTAAAACAGAACCCGCTTCAGGAAGAACCAGCGGGACTGCACCGGGTACTCGGCCTGCAGTTCTCTCATGTGAGACAGCAGTGATTTGTCTTTGACGCGGAACATGCCGCCCGCCAGGGCGGTTGCGGTTTTGATCGGGCCGAAACTGAACATCGACACGTCGGCCTCGTCATGACCCTTGTAGCGATCGCCCTCGAACGCCTGGGCACAATCCTCAATCAGGACCAGGTTGTGCTGTCGCGCGAACTCGACGAACGGGGCCAGGTCGAATCGGCCACCAAAAAGCTGTGCGACGAGGATCGCTTTGGTTTTTTTCGTGACGAACTTTTCGAGCAGCTCGACACGTGGCGAGACATCTTCGTCGTGCAGATCGATCGGGACCGCGACCAGACCGTGATGCTCGATGATGCGAACCATGTCGGGGATGGTGAGAGCCGAGACGAGCACCTCGCTGCCCGGCGGAAGTGCGAACGCCTTCAGTGCCAGATCGAGCCCGCTGCGAACGGAGAGACACGCGAAGGCGCGGCCGTCCGTCGACCACGCCGCTTCGGCTGCGTCGCCTGCTTTGGACCTTGAACCCGGCAACACGCAGTTCAAACCGGCGCTCTGCAGGTCGAGCCAGCCGATGTCAATTCTTTTGCGAACCCACATCGGCGTCTCCGTATTTCAAATAGAAATGGTTCTGAAACAGCTCATCGGGATCGTGCTCGCGCTTCTTCGCAAAGAACTCACGAGCCATCGGGTAAGCCGAATGAAATTGTTCGGGCGTGGCGTGCAGCCGGTACGGCAGGTAGTAGCGGCCGCCGACCGACAGAACCGTGTCGATCATCCGACACGTCAGCTTCCGCATTGAGGCCTCGCCTTTGTCCGTTCGCTTCTGATTAAACAGCATGACGAGAGCCAGCATCGGCCCGTCGGCATAGCGAAGAAACGTGTCCTCATCTTCGTCGATGTGACGCACCGTGACGTTGAGCAGGTTTCCGTTTTCTTCCGGGATGATTTTGCGGAGATTGTCGACGAAGAGCTCAATGAACTCTTCCGGGACGAAGTATTCGTGAAGAATGTCCGTCGAGTCGGCCTGGCGGTTTTCGAAAATCTCAACGCCTTCGTTGAGCAGCTGATTTCGCGAGAACGCACTCTCGCGCAGAGTCGGCTGCAGCTTTGTCTCCGCCGTCCAGCGAAGCTGCTTGCCGTACGCGCTTTCGACAGAGCCGCGAAACACCGCGCGGCGAATGCTCACCAGACCGGGATCGGCCAGCGACGGGACTTCTGCCTGCGGATCGGGGTCTTCGCTAAGAACATTCAGGATGACTTCTTCGAGGAAGTGATCGGGGTCGACATTCATTCGTGCGTAAACCATGGCCGCATCCGACCGCGGACCGACTTTCTGCTGGTACGTCGACATCGCCTCGGTTGCCGGGATGATAAAACTGGTGAGCAGGTATCGCCGGTTTGGAACGACCGTCAGCTCGACATCGAGAATGATTCCGAAGAGGCCGTAGCCACCCAGGACGAGAGAAAACAGCTCGGCATTTTCAACCCGGCTGCACGTCACAATCGAACCGTCGGCCTTCATTCAGACGAAGCGACTCGACCGTCGAAGCGATCGGCGGCCGGCCATGCTGCCACCCGTGGCAGTTCACGCTGAGCGAACCGCCGACGGAAAACGAATTGTTTGACTGCATGACGGCAACCGAGCGGCCGCGCGCATCGAGAAACGGAATGATGTCACTCCAGAGGGCTCCCGCTCCGACGCGCAGGATTTCTCGCTCCTCGTCCAGCGTCATCCGATTGTGAGGCAGCATGTTGATCGCCAGGCCGCCGGGATAAATCGTGTGGCCGCCCATGCTGTGCCGGGCTCCCGCGATCGAAACTCGCAGCCCGTCGCGACGCGCTCGCGCGAGCAGTTCCGTAAGCTGCTCCTCGGCTCGGTCAATCTCGACGGGAACATCGACGACTTCCGCGACGGCGGTCTGGTTCAGTCGGCTGGCGTCGTCCACCTGGCCGGGCGGTACGACTTCGACTTCTGTGGAGTCGTTCCAGGCCGTCGACAGCAAGTGCCACGCTGGCCGCGCGACGGAAACAGCCGCGACCACGGCCAGAATTGCGATGACCCGCTTCCACCGGCGTTTCGGCTGGGGAACTTCCGTCTTCGAATTCGCTTCCTGAGTCGTCATGTCAATCCGCCTGACTTCGCGTGAACGCGAGCCCGAAGTGTCGCTTCGGTACGGCGGGAATTAGAACAGTTTGTCACTCGGGAATCAGCGAGTTTCTGCCACTCGACCTGGATTCACTTCCGCGGGTTCTCATACCACACGACGTTTTTGCTGCCACGGCCGGCGATCAGCAGATCCAGATCTTTGTCGAGGTCGATGTCGACGGCGCGGATGTCGTAGGCTTCCTGGTCAGTTGCAACGATGTGCGTTTTGAAATTGCCTTTGCCGTCATTCTCAAACCACGCGGCGATCTTGCTGCCGTAAGCACACGTCGCGGCGTCGATGTCTCCGTCGTCGTCCATGTCGACAACCTGCAGGCAGTGAGGGAACTCGAGGTCCGGGTTGATGTCGTGAATTTTCCATGTGGGATTTTCAAACCAGATCACGCCGAGCCCGTGGCCGCGTGTGGCGATAAAGTCGACCTTGCCGTCACCGTTCACGTCGGCCTGCTGGATGCAGGTCGCTCCGGGATGCTTGCCGGGAAGCTCGTGTCTGGTGAACGGCTTCGTGGAATCTTTCGAGGCTTCCCACCAGTAAAACCACTCGCCCATCCCGGACGCATCCTGCGGCCCGCCCTTGGCTCCCATCGCGATGTCGGCTCGGCCGTCACCGTTGACGTCACCGATGCCCAGGTAGTGGCTGAGTCCGGGCGCGTCGTTACGGGCAAAGATGTTTCGCTCCCAGCTTTTTGCTGTGCGAGGATTCTTCGGCACCTTCAGCCACACGCCGGAGTTCGGAAACGCCCCGACGGGCTGAGCACTGTTGGCGAGAAGATCCACCTCGCCGTCGCCATCGACGTCTCCCTTGAGCAGCCCGTGAATCCCGTTGATTTCCTGATCGGCGACCCGGAATTTCCAGACGCCGGCTGTCGGGTTTTTCGGGTTCTCAAACCAGGCGACCAGGCCGGGTTGATAGCGGGCTCCGATGTAGTCGAGGTCGCCGTCACGGTCGACGTCGAACATCTCGCTGTGGATGAAGTTGTGCCCTTCTGTCTCGTCAATGACGTACGCCTTCCAGTCGGGAGCGACAAACAGCCGCGACTTTCCGCCACTGGTCGAGATGATGTCCGGCAAACCGTCGCCCGTGAAATCTCCGGCGACCGCCGTATTGCAGTGCTCACCCTCGTGCACGACGTGCTTCTTCCAGCCATCCTCACTGAGGCTCAGACCAGCAAATGTCAACAGGAGGAGGGCAGACAGAGTCAGTCGGTGAGTCATCTCGAAACCTCGTCACAGTGGATGCTTGATTCTGTGGATGCTTGATTCTGTGGATGCTTGATTCTGTGGATGCTTGATTCTGTGGATGCTTGATTCTGTGGATGCTTGATTCTGTGGATGCTTGATTCTGTGGATGCATGATTCTGCGGCTGGTAGATCATGTCTTCGGGAAGAACTTCGTCAAAGTCTCGTCACTGGGTCTGCGGGTCACCAGCGAGACGCCAACCAGCACGATCGTCGACGCCACAACGAGCGAGACGATCTGGTGCTGGCCCAGGAAGCTGTAATGCTGATCGTTGCCCCAGTCAGCGTCGCTGAGCAGATAAACCCAGAAGACCGCTGTCGTGAGAATCGATGCGTATGCTCCCGCTTTGGTGAGGCCTCGCCAGTAAAGTGCCGCGGCGATCAGCGGGAACAGTGCCGAGAAGCCACTGAAACACCAGATGCCCAGGTTGAAAACGCTCACGCCTTTCGCCTGGCCGGCCAGCAGAGCCAGCACGTAACACAGCGCGACGATGAACACGACAAAGCCGCGAGCCAGCAGAACCGTCCGCCTGTCATCGCTCTCGCTGGAACCGCTGTCGCGGCGGCCGAGGACGTCTCGCGTGAACATCGTCCCCAGACAAAGAAACTGACTGTCGAGAGACGACATGATCGCCGCGAGGATTCCAGCGGTCAGCAGGCCAGAGAGAACCTCGCCCGAGTGATGCTTCACCAGAAAACCGAGGATCGCGGCCGACGGCAGATTTTCGGGGATGCCAACGGATTTCGCGGAAGCCCACGTTCCAATCAGAACGCACGGGGCCCACACGATCATCACGAACAGCGGGTGGACCACGATCGGCAGTTTGAACGCGTTCGCGTCGCGAGCCGTCAGCCAGTGCTGAAAAATGTGAGGGAACATCCCGATCGAAAACGGGACCAGCAGGAACGCGAAGTACAGTCGATGCGGCATGTGCTCGCGCGAAAGCTTGTCCGGGTCGACAGCTTGGCTCGCTGCCTGAAGGCTCTCGAAGAATCCGGCCTTGCCGCCGATGCCTTTGACCAGAACAAAAAACGTGATCACGCCCAGAGCCATAAACAACGTCGTCTGAAATGCGTTCGCCCAGGCAGTGCCTCGCATCCCGCCGGCGAAGACATAAGCGAGCACGACTCCGCAGATGACCAGCGAACCAAGCCAGATCGGAATGCCACCGCTCGATTCGGAAAACGCGTCCGGGAAGACGCCTCGCGAGACGGCGTTGATCGTGATGCCGGCTCCCAGAATTCCGATCAGGACGTAAGGAATCACAATGCCGACCAGCACGGGAAACAGGACCCAGCCGACTCGGCGACTCTCCAGGCGGTCTTTAAAGAACTCAATCTGAGTCGTGTAGCCGTGGTCTCGACCAAGCTTCCAGACCTTCAGGCCGATGATGAAAAAACAAAGCGGGTGAAGCAGCGCACTCGACGAGGCCATTAGACCGTAAACGCCAATGCCATCGGCATAAGACTCCCCGGTCGAACCGACCAGCGAGAACGATGTCATCGTGGTTCCGAACAGAGACATCAGCAGCAGGAACGGTCCGATCGAGTGGCTCGCCAGCAGGTAGTCCAGACTCGTGCCTTTGAAAAGGCGATTGGAACTCACACCAAGCGCAAGCAGGATCACCAGGTAGATTCCGATGATGATAAGTGGAGTCATTTCGAGCTCCCTTCGTCTTTCGGCCCTGTGGTCGCATCGGCAGGCGGCGAGGATGAAGCGGCCTTCGCGAGCGGAGCTCCTTCCTTAACCGGCCAGGCAGTCCTGACCACGAGCAGCCAGAACCCGGCGGCCACGATCGACAGCGCGACGTGCCAGGCCAGGCCGACGGGCACCCAGCCGCCAATCAGGCTGGCGTCGTTCCAGAACCAGAAGTCGTGGTGTACCGCCACGAGGAGAAGCAGGATCAGCCAGGGGACGCGGTTCATATCGCAGCCGTTCTGCCAGGAGCCATCGGACATCGCTGTTTTGCGACGGGATTGTGCTGCATTCCCGCGCTTTTCATCAAGCACCCGGACTGGTTGTCAGCCGGCGCCGCTCAAGCCGGCAGCCAGATCTGCTGTAACAGTTGATTTTCACTTGAGTTGCAGTCCGAACATGCCTTCCGGGACGAGCTCCACTCGCCAACTCCTTCGGGATCCCGACACTCAGGCTGTGAAAAATTCCCAATCTGTAAAATCCCCATAATCATCCCATCCTGACTGTTCACATTCCGGGCTGGAAGACTGAGAATCTCCGGGAGGCCGGGAGCTCTGGGGGATCCACGACGCTTCAGGTCTCAGACCCGTGCGGGCCAACGCGCGGAGGAAGTGGGCAGCTCACCCGGAGTTGCTCTTCCGAAAGGACTCCGACGGCCACGTCGGGAGACCTGTTCGCGATCGATGGGCCACGAAACCACTCTCCGAATTGTCACATGATTTGTTGCCTGGAAATGTCAGGACGGCAAGACCGTCCAAGTGTCTTCACTCGTGAATTCTGCCACCCCGGAAAAAGGATTTGAACTATGAGGAATCTGCTGTTTGCGTTTGCCACGATCGCGGCACTGAGTGCGATTGAGAGCCAGGCCTGCGACAAGTGTCAGCCGAAATGCCTGCCCACCTGCGCCCCGGCTCCGGCCTGGAAAGAAGTGGAGTGCACGGTCCTGGTCCCCGAATGGAAGACCGAAAAGAAGACCATCGAGTGTGTTGAGTACGAGCGGAAAATGGTCGAGCGAAAAGTGACCGTCTGCGAGCTGCAGAAGAAGGAAGAAAAGAAGACGCGTCAGGTGACGACCTGGGAACGAATTCCAAAGTCCCGCGACGTCGTCCGAACAGTCTGCAAGCCGACCTGGAAAGAGATTGAGTACACCTGGGTCGAGTGCGTGCCGGAGAAAAGCACCATGAAAGGAACTCGCCCGGTGCGTAAGCCGGTCTGGAAAGAAGTCGACCACACTTACACGGTCTGCGTGCCTCACACTGAAAAGAAAACCGGCACCCGAACTGTCTGCAAACCTGTCTGGAATGAAGTCGACGAGGAATACGTCATCCTGGTGCCTCATGAAGAAACAAAGACGGAAAAGGTCTGGGCCTGGAAGTGCGTTCCGGTCACGAAGACTCGCAAAGTCTGCGAAGATCAGGGCCACTGGGAAGAGAACAAAGTCAAAATCTCCGGCGGCTGCAATCCATGTGCGGTGACCTGCTGCAAACCGAATCCGTGCGTCGCCTGCCAGTCGAAATGCGAAGTCTGGTGCACGCAGCGCGTCTGGGTTCCGAAAATCGTTGAGAACGACGTCGAGTACACCTGCAACGAATGGCAGAAGCACGAAGAAGAACGCGAGACCACGGTCACCGTCTGCAAACCCGAAACCAAAACCCGCAAAGTCAAAACGTGCGAGTGGGTCACCTCGGAAGAAAAGTTCGAGTACGAAGAGTGCGTGTGGAAGAAAGAGCAGAAGACCGAAAAACGCAAAGTCTGCGACTGGGTCGTTTCCCAGGAAGAATACGAGTACGAAGTCTGTAACCTGAAAGAAGTTGAGCGGAAAGGAACCCGCAAGGTCTGCGAACTCGTCGAAGAAGAAGTGACCTGCAAGGTCGACTACTTCGAGTGCGTTCCAAAGACGACGACTGAGGAATACACAGTCTGCTGCTGGGTCAAAGTGCCTGTCGAAAAGACGATCACGGAATGCGTCTGCGTTCCGGTAACCGTCAAAAAGGAAGTCGAAGTTCAGGTTTGTCACATGGTGGAAAAAACCGTCACGCAAAAAGTGCCGGTCTGCCAGACGTGCCAGCCCTGCTGCAAATAGTCCGCGAGGTGTTTGAGCCTCACTGACGGTAAGGCGACACAGGGCCAGGACGACACAGGCTCAGGACGACACAGGCCCGCGACCTTTATCGGTCGCGGGCCTTTTTTCGTTTCCAGTTCCAGGGAGCGGTTTTGACCCTCGCTTGCGACTGGCTCCTGTCACAGCGAGAATCCCTCCTCACCGCGATCATCCCTCGCGACGAAACTCGCCGGACTCAGGCGAAGTTTTCCCACCAGTACCGCCCCAGGCAAAATCATGAGCGACGAAATCCGTATTCAGGCTGAACCTCTGGCTGTTCCTTCCCTGTGCAAATTCACGGTCGACCGACCGATTTACGACAAACGATCGTACTGGTTCGGCAATCGGGAAGCCGCCGAACTCTCACCGATGGCCAGCCGGCTATTTGCGATTCCCGGAATCGCCACCGTGCTGATTTCTCATAACACGATCACGGTGAGCAAGGCCGTTCCGGACCCTTGGAACATTGTCGGCCCGGCGGTCGGCCGGGAAATTCGAGCTCACGTGGCCTCGGGCGAACCCGCCGTCGATCCAACCTTGATCGAGAAGATGCCCTCGTCGGACGAAATCCGTCGGCGAGTCGAAACTGTCATTCGTGAAGAGGTCGCGCCGTCGGTCGCCCAGCACGGCGGTACGGTGAACGTCGTCGACGTGAAAGACAACGTCGTGCTGATTAAGCTCGGCGGAGGTTGCCAGGGATGTGGATCGGCAACGGCGACGCTGAAGTTTGGTGTCGAGGCCGCGATCCGGCGAGCCGTTCCGGAAGTCGGTGAGATCATCGACACGACGGATCACGCCTCCGGCGCGAATCCCTACATGTGATTTCGAAGCCAGGAGAGTGGCACGACACACCGTGTCGTGAGAGCGCGGTCTTCAGCACGGAGTGCCGAGCCACACTCAGCCGGAGACGTCGGTGATCACGAAGATCGTTTCCGGTGGGCAGACGGGCGTCGATCGAGCTGCCCTCGACGTTGCTCTTCAGAGAGGCATTCCGGCCGGAGGCTGGTGTCCTCTCGGCCGGCGGGCGGAGGACGGCCGGATCCCGGATGAGTATATTCTCAAAGAAACGGACTCAAAAAACTACTCACAACGGACGGAGCGGAATGTCGAGGATTCAGACGGATCGCTCATATTGACCGGTGGCCCGCTGACGGGCGGGACGGCTTTGACCCGCTCGCTGGCAAGACGTAACGGCTCGCCGGTTCTGGTTGTTGATCTTCGGAAAGAAGCGGACTTCGGAGCGGTTGAGCAATGGCTCGCCGCGAATAGAATCCGCATCCTCAACGTGGCCGGGCCAAGAGAAAGTCAGCAACCCGGAATTCACGATCAGGCCTGCGAATGGTTAAGCAGGCTGCTCGACCGGGCTCAGAAACAGCCAGCCGAATAAAGACCGGCGGCCCCGCGCCGAACACTTAATTCTGTCCGCCAGGCGGACTCTACCGGTGGGCATCGCCCGCCCGACAGGAAGAACGATGTCGGAACAGTACATTATGACGATCGAGTCGCTGACTCGAATTTACGATGAGTCGGAAGTTCTCAGCAATATCTGGCTGGCGTTTTACCCTGGCGCAAAGATCGGCGTCCTCGGCAGCAACGGCTCTGGAAAGAGCACACTGCTTCGCATCATGGCCGGTGAAGATAAAGACTTCATGGGCGAGGTCCGCCCGGCCAAAGGGATCAAGATTGGGTATTTCCCGCAGGAGCCGCGGCTCGACGACGACAAAACTGTCACCGAATGTGTTGAGGAAGGCGTCGCCGAATCGCGAGCCATTCTCAACCGCTACGACGAAATCAACATGAAGCTCTGCGAGGACATGACCCCGGAGCAAATGGAAAAGCTCCTCGAAGAACAGGCGACTGTGCAGGACAAGATCGACTTCCTCAACCTGTGGGAACTGGATCGGACGCTGGAAGTTGCCTGCAATGCGATGCGGCTTCCGCCAGGCGACGCCCTCGTGGCGAATCTGTCCGGTGGTGAAAAACGCCGGGTCGCGCTGTGTCAGATGCTGCTGAAGAATCCGGACATCCTGCTGCTCGACGAACCGACAAACCATCTCGACGCGGAATCAGTCGCGTGGCTGGAACGGTTCCTCGGCGAGTTTCCAGGCACGGTCGTCGCGATTACTCACGACCGTTACTTCCTCGACAACGTGGCCGGCTGGATCCTTGAGCTCGATCGCGGGCGAGGCATTCCGTACGAAGGCAATTACTCGAACTGGCTTGAGCAGAAGGCGGCACGCCTGGCCGTCGAGGGAAAACGTGAGTCTCGACGACAGAAAGAACTCGCTCGGGAACTGGAGTGGGTTCGGATGAGCCCCAGGGCCCGTGCGACAAAGAACAAGGCTCGGCTTGAGCGATACACGGAGCTGCAGTCGCAGCAGTATGACGCGCGGGACGAAGCGGCGCAGATTCAGATTCCGACCAGTCAGTCGCTTGGCGATCTCGTCATCCGGGCGGAGGGAATCAGCAAGGCCTACGACGATCTGCTGCTGTTTGAGAATGTTGAGTTTGATCTGCCGAAGGGTGGCATCGTCGGCGTCATCGGCCCGAACGGGGCCGGCAAGACGACCATGTTCAAAATGATCATGGGGATCGAGCAGCCAACTTCAGGGACACTGAAAATCGGCGATCGCGTTCAACTGTCCTACGTCGACCAGTCACGTGACCAGCTCGACCCGAAGAAGACGGTCTATCAGGAAGTCTCCGGCGGAGTCGATCTGCTCAGGATCGGCACCTCCGAAATTCATGCGCGAGCCTATTGCGGCCGCTTCAATTTCAAGGGAACTGAGCAGCAGAAGTTTGTTGGCGACCTGTCAGGCGGAGAACGAAACCGCGTCCATCTGGCGAAGCTGTTGAGGTCCGGCGGCAATGTGCTGCTGCTCGACGAACCAACGAACGACCTCGACGTCGACACGCTGCGAGCACTGGAAGAAGGTCTGTCCAACTTCGGTGGATGCGCAGTGGTCGTCAGCCACGACCGCTGGTTCCTCGACCGGATCGCAACTCACATTCTGGCTTTCGAAGGTGACAACGGCGTGTACTGGTTCGAAGGCAACTACAAGATGTACGAATCCAGCCGGCGCGAACGGCTTGGCGAGGACGCCGACAAGCCAACGCAGCTTCGTTACCGGCCGCTGACGAAGTAGAGACCTCGCCTGTCGTTAAGCTGTAGGCCGGACCCAGCGCAGCGCTGGGTCCGGCCTACGGAGAAGATCACCGCCTCTTCGGGCTACGTTCGATTCCGGTCTCTATTCGTGCGGCTGAATCCGGTAAATCCGGTACGTGGAATTCCGGAAGTCCGGCTTCGCTTCGAACGGACCGAGGCGGCGGACCAGCAGGTGGGTGATCCCTTTTTCCTCGTGCAATGCGGTGGTTTCGGCGCGGGTGTAGATTCCGTCGGCGTGATGCTCCTTCGCCCAGTCGGCGATTCCGTTCAGACGATTGTTCCACTCGATGATTCCGGCGGCGTCCTGCGGGCAGTCCTTCAGTGAGACATACTCCGCTCGCTGAGCAAACCACTTGAACGCCCAGGACTGGCGCGGCGTGTGGATCAACGCGTCGTCGTCCGTGTTGTCACGGATCCACTGGCACGCCTCGAGCCAGTCGGCCTGCTGCTGAGGGCTCATCCGGTTGACGGAGCCGCGTCCGTTGGCGAGCCACAGCGAAACGACAATTGCGGTCGCCAGTCCGACGCGGACAGCTCGCGGGTGAAAATGATCGAGCCGCGACGTCACGTGCCGCGCGAGCAGAATCGCCACCAGCACGGGCAGGATGATGTCGACCAGACGGAACGGATAGAACTTCAGCAGGTTCGATCGAAGATCGTAAAGCGGCATCTTCTCCCAGAGGTCAATGTCCGGGATCGACGAATCGCGATAGCCGATAACCCAGCCGACTGCCGCGATGATGACGGAAGCAAGCACGACTCGCCCCAGCCACGTCATCTGTGATCGCTTCTCGCCCAGTCGCAGCAGCAGCCACGCGACGATCGCCAGCGACAGGTACATCCCGTATCGCCAGCCGGCAAAGTCCATCGGGTCCAGGTGATGGTCGAGCCGGTGGAAGACCTGCAGATAGTTGGCCACTCGTGCGTCTTCAGGTGTCGCTCCGCCGATCGCCTGGAGAGCGGGCAGGACTCCGGCGAGCGAAATCACAATCAGAATTGCGGTTCCGGCAACGAACTGCGGCGCTCGGGCAACCTCGACGATCTTCGACAGACAGGCCCGCTTCTTTGCGGGGGCGAGCAAAGAAAACGTCGCTGCCATTCCACTGGCGATGACAAACCAGATCCCGACGAGCGGATGAAAGGCGATGCCCAGTCCGGTGAAGAGGCCGGCACGAATCCAGCGAGCGTCAAACAGGCTGGCCATTCCAAGAAAGGCAAATCCGTACGAGAAGACTTTTCCTTCGATTCCGCTGACAAGCCACTCGCCGGACAGGTTTCCGATCGACGCCAGCAGCAGAAACAGCCACGCTGCTGGAAACGCCGATTCGATTTTTCCTGCCGCACAGCGACACAGAGAAGTCCAGCCGAGGGCGAGCACCAGGTAGCCCAGCAGCCGACCGATCACTGCCGTTTCCTCAAACGAAACGACCGTCGTCAGCGCACCGATCGTTTGATAATAAACCCGGTGGGTGTTGGATGACGCCAGGAAAAAATCCTGAGCACACCAGTCCGGCTGCCAGTAGTGCTTCGCTTTGGCCAGCCAGTGAGGCTCGTTGACCGCCGGGATCGGTGCCTGCCAGAACGAAAACACAAGGAAGCTCAGCCAGACGCTGATGACGTGCCGAGCGAATCGTCCGGCGGGTTCGTCCCGCACCGATGTCGCGATGTCGGAGGGCCGGATCGCCACGGGGTCACTCGGAAGTTCGTTCGAAGACGAGAGGATGATCAGACGACGCGTCGCCGACCCTCACGGACACTTTTCCATCGAGCACGTCGCTCAGCAGGTCGCCGCAGATTTCTCCGCGCCAGCCCGTGGCCAGTCGTGGCCGAGTCCCGTTGCGGCCGGTGTTGTGCCAGTTCACAAACTCGCGAAGGTCGCTCGACGTCCCCACCAGTCCCGCGGACAGATTCTGCTCGGCACAGCGATTGGCCAGTGACAGCGCCAGCAGTTTGCCGATGACCGGATCCTCGTTGCCGCTTTTTTCGCGAGTGAACTTTGGCGGATGCTCACTCTTCGGCAGGGCAAGCGCCCGTTGAACACACTCGACAATTCCGGCGGCCGCCCGGCGAAAGTTGGAGCGGTTCATGTCGCGCGAGTTCAGCAGCTCAGTTTCAGACTGAGGCTGCCGCTTGGCGAGGTCGATCAACAGGTCATCGCGGAGAACTCGTCGAATCGGCGAGTCGCGCCGGTCAGCTTCTTCTTCGCGCCAGCCGTAAAGCTCGCGGGCCACGGCAAGCTGCTTCGGGTTCAGTCGCTTGACGCCGGACAGTCGCACCCAGTTCTCGCCGCTCCGTTCCGCTTTCATGTCGACCAGCAGTCGTTCGAATTCTTCCGTCGCCCAGCCCAGCCGGTTCCGGTTTTCCAGCGACTTCCGCTGCCGGTCCCAGACGTCGAGCAGGTAGCGGACATCGTCGAGTGCGTATTCGATCTGTCGGTCGGTGAGCGGCCGGCGCTGCCAGTCGGTTCGAGTCTCGGTCGCGTTGAGCGACTTGCCCATGACTCGCCCGATCAGCCGTTCGTAGCTCAGCGGGTAGCTCGTGCTGCGAAGCCCCTCCGCCAGTTGAACGTCGACGATGTTGCGAGGCAGCTCGCCCGTATTCGTCATGCAGAAGCGAGCTTCCTCGCGGGCCGCGTGGGTCACGATCGTGATCTCGTCGTCGAGCATGATCTGCCACCACTCGGCGAGATCGAGTTTGAACGGATCGACGGCGACGCAGCGGTCTCGCGTCGCCAGCTGAACGAGGCACAGTTGGGGCCGGTACGTGCTCTCTGAGATGAACTCGGTGTCAAACGCGACGATGCCGGATTCGCGAATATGCGCACAGAGCTCGTCAAATTCGGCCTGGTCGGTAATGAGCCCGTTGGACATGAAGGCGTCCTGAGTCCCTGAATCTGGCTTGCGTGAAGGACAATTCGCTGAGCGGACCGGAATGGTGTCGGGCGGACAGATTTCCGGCAAGTGATCTGCGGAAGTTCAGGCCCGTCTTTCAGCAATCTTTCCCGCGAGATGAACCGCTCCCTCCGCCGTGTAACAGAGGATCGGCACGAGCAGTGGCAGCACAAATCTCTCGCCCGCCGCGACGGGCACGTACCAGGCAAACATCGGCACGCAGATTGCCAGCCAGATGAGCAGCAGCCATTTCGCCTCATCGCGCGAGACGATCCAGCCGAGAATCGCCAATAGCGCGATCACTCCACCGGGGAGCACGCGGGCATTGTCGAACGGCGGCGGGCCGAGCGATCTGACCAGGATAAACGTCTCCCAGAAAAGACCGGAGACCTCCCGTTTGAGAATGTCGCCGACCGAGTGGCCTGCCAGGTAAGCCCTCGCCGCTTCGCCGGTTGACGACGACTCGGACAGATCGACCGGGTCCGAGTACTCGTCGACAAAGAGCAACCACGAATTGACGTTGTGAAACGGCGAGCCGTACCGGACGACGTTTCGTACCAGCAGCGGCGAGGCGACTGTCACCCAGACCGCGCCGAACAGAAGCAGTTCTGCCAGTAACGTCTTCGCCCGCCCTCCTGTCGCCTCGCCTCCCTGGGGAGAGGCTGCCCGAAGTGCCAGAGAGGTCGCGTCCCGAAGCCGCATCCTCAACGCGAGCCACAAAACAAATCCCACGGTCAGAAGCAGCCCGGTTCCCTTGGTCAGCCAGACCAGCGACAACAGGACGCCAACCCAGACGATGCTCAAGTCGACGCGTCTTCTCCCGCCCAAATCGGAAGCCGCGCCGGCGTCTGGCCGACGAAACGGCCGGCCGTAAAACTGAAACCACACGCACGCAACGAGCCCGACGAGCAGCACTTCGCAGCCCACCGTCACTGAGAACCGACCCCACGCGGAATTCAGACCCAGCATCACGCACAGCAGTCCGGTCCGCAGCCAGCCGACCTGCCGCTGCAGACACAAGCCGATGACCATGCCCATCGTCCACAAACCGAGCAGCGCCGACACAAACTTGCCAGTCCCGAATTCTGGCGTCCCGGACAGCAGCCACAGATAAAGCGGATGCCGGTTCGCTTCCGCAAACTCACCTGAGAACAGCGACCGAAGAAACGACACCGTCCCGCCGGACTCGGCGATCTCTCGTGCGGTGATGAGGTACGCTTCTTCGTCTTCTCCCGCAAAGCGATCGTTCCGCGGAAACAGCACAACAATCTGAGTGACAAAAGCGAGCAACCCCAGAGCGATCAGCGCCGTCCCAATCCGCCTCGATTCAAACTCGGCGTCCGGCCGCGCGAGCACTCGTCGAGCGATCGTCGCCGCGCGGCCCCACACGGTTCTCCGCGCGAAAGCGAGACCGGTCAACGCCAGTCCCGCCAGCGCCGACATCCCGGCCGCACCCAGAAGCAACGCCGATCTCGACTCGACAGAGGTGAGAGCCACCGCGGCTCCGGCGACGCAGACGACTCCGCAAAAAGCGGCAATCGCCCTCCGAAGGAACTGCGTTCGAGTCATCCTCTCACCCGTCATGCGGGGATCGTGTCCAGTGCGTTTTTCATGTCCGCAACAAGGTCGTCCGGGCTCTCGATGCCGACGGAAACGCGGATCGTTTTCTCGGTGATACCGGCCTCACGGCGGGCTTCCACCGACATTGAGGAGTGACTCATCAGTTCCGGATATTCGAACAGCGATTCAACTCCGCCCAGCGACTCGGCCAGCGAGAACAGTTTCGCATTCTCAAACACGTGGTCGGCTGCCGGTCGGCCGCCTTTCACGTCGAAGCTCATCATCGCCCCGAATCCGAACTGCTGCTTCTTTGCGAGCTCGTGCTGCGCGTGAGATTCCAGGCCAGGAAAATAAACCGTCTCGGCGGCCGGGTGGGCTTCCAGCATCCGGGCCAGTGCCATCGCCCCCTTCTGGTGAGCTTCCATCCGCGGGCCGAGCGTCTTGACGCCTCGCAGAACCAGCCACGCGTCGAACGGCGAGCAGGCCAGGCCGAGCGCGTTGACGATGAACGATATCTTTTCCGAGTTCACTTCGTCGCGCGTCACGATCGCTCCGCCGACGACGTCTGAGTGACCGTTGAGATACTTCGTCGTCGAGTGCAGAACGATGTCGACTCCCAGTTCCATCGGCCTTTGCAGATACGGCGAGAGAAACGTGTTGTCCGCGATCGTGACCGCTCCGGCAGACTTCGCGATCTCAACGGTCGCCGCGATATCTGTCAGGTTCATGAGTGGATTGCTGGGAGTCTCGATCCAGATGCACTTTGTGTTCGGCCTGATTGCGGCTCGCGTCGCGTCGAGGTCCCGCATTTTCACGAAGGAGAACTCAAAGCCCATCTCCGTGAAGACCTCCGCAAAGAGGCGGTAGGTCCCCCCGTAAATATCGTCCGAAGCGATGATATGGTCGCCCGGTTTGAACATGTGCAGCGTCGCGGTGATGGCCGACATTCCGGTGCAGGTCGCGCGGCACTGAGTTCCGCCTTCCAGCGAGGCGATATTTTCCTCAACCGCCGACCGTGTCGGATTTCCGCTGCGGGTGTAATCGAACCCCCCCGCGGTCGTCGCCGAGTCTTTCCAGATAAACGTCGATGTGGGATAGATCGGCGTCGTCGCGCTGCCGTATTGAGAATCCTTCGAGACGCCCGTGTGGACCGCTCGCGTGTCGAAATTCAGATCACCGTGATTCATGAGTCGCCTGGAGAATTGAGTTAAGGACTTCTGCGAATCGGGCAGTTTACGAACGAGCTTCATCCTGGACAACGAGGCAGCTGGCTCAATGTCCGAGCAAAGAGTTCGACGATGATTGAAGCTCGGCCTCGCCTCACAAAGTCGGTGATCGCTGGCTCGAAGCCGTGCTTTGCGGGCAAATCGACTTTGACGGGTAGAGAGTACTGTCGGATTTGGCACGTATGAGGTTCGCGGAATCCGGCGGCGAATCGTCAAAACCGGTCAGATTTGTGTAACCCCTCGGATTTAGCTCGTGTCAAACTGGCCGATCCGGTGACTCGGTACTCGTTTTTCGCCGAAATCGTGGGTAGACTGACGCGTTCTCAAAGTCCCGCTTTGAACCGGTTTCCGCGAATTCTGCCCGTCTGCGACGGGCTCCGCTGACCGATGACCAATCTCACATCTCTGCGCTGAATTTCTTTATTGAGGATGATGTTGTGGCAACTGCTCCGCAAACAGCGACTGAAAAAACGACGATCACAAACGGTGCCGACATTCTGGTCGAGTCACTGATCCGCAACGGTGGCAACCTGATTTTCGCCTACCCCGGCGGATGCAGCATGCCGCTGCACCAGGCTCTGCGGCACAAGCGGGACCGAATTCGCACGAT
Organism: Planctomycetota bacterium; assembly: GCA_027623235.1. GTDB lineage: Bacteria > Planctomycetota > Planctomycetia > Planctomycetales > Planctomycetaceae > JAQBVJ01. The sequence goes on along the minus strand of JAQBVJ010000028.1, from coordinate 32,319 downwards.
CCTGCCTCGACACGAACAGGGCGGAGGCTTCGCGGCGCAGGGCGTCTCGCGATCGACCGACGAGGTCGGACTCTGCATGGCGACGAGCGGTCCCGGCGCGACGAATCTTGTCACCGCCATCGCTGACGCGAAGCTCGACAGCATTCCGCTGATCGCCATCACCGGACAGGTTCCTCAGGCCGTGATCGGAACCGACGCGTTTCAGGAAACGCCAATCATCGAAATCTGCCGCGGCATCACCAAGCACCATTACATGATCACGGCCGACGACTGGACCGATCCGGAATCGGTCCGCAAGGCGCTCGAGTCGATTCCGCGAATCGTCAAAGAGGCCTACCACATCGCGAAGACCGGTCGGCCCGGTCCGGTGCTGATCGATTTTCCGAAGAACATTCAGCTCGCCACGATGGACGAGGAGCCGAACTTCGATCCGGAAATCAAACTGCCTGGCTATCAGCCACAGGTGAGGAAGGCTCTTCCCGAGCAGATTCGTCAGGTCATTGCCGCGATCAAGCGATCGAGAAAACCGATCCTGTATGTCGGTGGCGGAATCATCAATGCCAACGCGTCCGATGAGCTGACTGCGTTCGCTCTGCGATCAGGCATTCCCGTGACGACGACCGTCATGGGCCTCGGTGCGTTTCCCGGCGAGCACGAACAGTCGCTCGCCATGCTCGGCATGCACGGCACGGTTTACGCCAACTACGCAATCAACGATGCCGACCTGTTGCTGGCTTTCGGCGTGCGGTTTGACGATCGCGTGACGGGAAAGCTCGACGAGTTCGCTCGGCACGGCAAGATCATTCACGTCGACATCGATCCGTCGGAAATCCACAAGAACAAGGAAGCTCACTTCCCGATCGTCGCGGACGTGAAAGAGTTTCTTATCTCGCTCAACCAGGCATTCACGGAAGACGACAAGCCGGAAATTGCCGACTGGTCGAAACAGATTGCCGCGTGGAAGGAAAAATATCCGCTCAAGTACAACCAGACGGGCGACTCGATTCTGCAGCAGTACGCCATCGACGAACTGTGGAAGCAGTCCAAAGACCGCGACACGTACATCACCGTCGGCGTCGGCCAGCATCAGATGTGGGCGGCACAGTTCTACAAATTCAACCGGCCGAAGCGGTGGCTCAGCAGTTCCGGTCTCGGCACGATGGGCTTTGGATTGCCGGCCGCGATGGGCGTCCAGGCGGCTCACCCGAACAGCATCGTCGTTGACATCGACGGCGACGGCTCGTTCCAGATGAACATTCAGGAACTCGCGACTCTGCACTGCGAGAGTCTTCCCGTGAAGATCCTGCTGCTCAACAACCAGCATCTGGGCATGGTTGTGCAGTGGGAAGACCGGTTCATGCAGGGCAAGCGGGCTCACACATACCTCGGCCCGGTCGACCACCCGGAAGCCCTCGGCGATGGTGACGGCCCGATGGTTGAAGACACCTATCCAAACTTCGTGCAGATCGCGAAGGGCTACGGGCTCGGTGCAGAAAGTGTCCGGAACAAGGCCGACTTCCCGGCAGCCATGTCGAGGATGCTCGACTCCAACGGCCCGTACCTGCTGGAGGCGATCTGTCCTTACCAGGAACACGTGCTGCCGATGATCCCCGGCGGCATGACCGCGCGGGATATCATCATCGAGTAGCCCGCTCTTGAGAGTGGCAGGATTTTGAGAGTGGCGTTCTGGCAGATCAATCCGGGCGGAAGAATCCCACGGTCGACTGCATGATCCGGTCCCGCAACGGCGCGGATTCGCCGGCCTGTACGGTGGATGCCAGCTCGGCAAGATCGTCCAGGCTGGCCGAGCAGAACTGGCATCCCAGCGTCTCGATGTGAAACGCGACGTACTCATCCCAGTTTGTTGCGAGCGTTCCCAGCTGGAACTTGCCCAGCGTTGTGCGCTTCGGGCACGATGGCCGGAAGTCGGCCCACAGAGAAGTCAGCAGATCGTCGGCGGTCGAGTCCGCCGCGTCCCGATCGGACTTCGGCAGCGCGTCGCGAAGCTTCTCAATGAATCGGTGCTTCTTCAGCGCGACCGCCTTCTCGCTCAGGTCGAGCAGTTCCGCAACGTCGCGGTTTCGACGTTGAGCAAACAGCAGCAGGTCGATCACCTGCAGGTCTTCAAATCGCTCGTCGCGTTTCAGCTTCTCAACCTCGCCCAGCAACGCGGTCGTCAGGGCGAGATAGTCGTCCTGGCGGTCCTCCTCGCGGCGAACGTGCCAGCTGGCGGAATGATCCTTCGATTCCGCTCCTGGCCTGTCACACGACAATGAGTAGGCGGAAAGTTCGCCACACAGGATGACATCGCCGCGGCCACCTCGACGTCGAAAGAAGTCGGCGACTCGCCGTCGGAGAATCTGGAACAGCCAGGTCTCCAGGCTCGACGATTCGCGGAACTTCGCGAGCGTCTGCAGAAAACCGAGGAACGCCTCCTGAACGACATCGTCCGCGTCGGCAGTCTGCGGAAGTTGCCTTCGCGCGAACGCCAGCAGGCGGCCTTGAAACCGGTCGACCAGCTTTTGCCAGCCGTCCTGGTTTCCGGCACGAATCTCCTGGAGCAACCAGGCCTCGGCTTCTGACAACGGTTCGGACACGGGGGTGATTCTGAGGAATTGTTCTTCGAAAGCCCAGACGGAAACGATTCTGCCTTGGTCTCACACAAAGACACGAAGGCACAAAGAAAAACAGAACTGGCGACTGTCGCGTCCGGTAATTCGGCGAGCAGCAGGGATTATTCACGCCGCTCGTAGGGTGGGTGCAGCAAGCCTCGATCCACTTGTGGGTTACGTCCGCTGGCGGGCTGCTGCGAAAATGACACTCTGTTTTTCGAAAGACTGGCTTGCGGAACCCACCTTGACGAGTTTTCGGCGGCCTCCACCCACCCTGCGAATAATCCGCGCTAGTCCACTTTCCGAAGACTTTCCTGTTTCGGAACAGGATCAATCTTCCCTTCGTCTTCAGACCCGGCTTCATTCAGCGGCGTGGCAGTCGCGACAGGTTTCGCCAGCGCCGGCGGTGCGACCGTTGCGGGCTTCGGCTGAATTCTGCCCGATTCCGTCTCGTGAACGGGCGCTAAGGCTGTCTTCGCCCGCTTGGGAGCGGAAGGAGGTTCGTCTACCGGGAATGGCATGTTGCGCGGAAATCCGGAAGTGAGCTCGGCATTCGACCGGGCTTGCCAGATGAGGGCGAAGGCCAGTCCGGTCACGATCAAACCGCCGCTCAGCCACGCGGCCAGTCTCGCCTGGTAATAACCTTTAGTGGCCAGATTGAGGAACAGGTAGAGGACGACGACAAGCGCGAAGAGCCCCAGCAGCCCTCCGTGAAATGTGACGGACTCACGATGCCGCAGCGAGCTGATTTCCAGAGCGTGATTTCGCAGCCCGTTGATCTGAGACGGCGTGAGTTCAATCAGCACAGCCTCACGCCAGACCTCACCGTAGGGCCGGGTCAGTTTCTGCGCGAAGCGATCCTTCACCAGATGGCCGGACTGGATCAGCCATCTCGCTGTGTTTCGAAGCTGCACCTGCATGTCGGACCGGACTTCCGTTGGGCCTGCTGCGGGAGGAACAAGCGGCAAAATGATCTGCGAAACGGACTCGGCGGCTCGATCAGCCGCCTCCAGGTGTGCGGCCTGTTCCGAGCTGTAGAAGCTCGCCGTGCGAGCCAGCAGGAACGTGCTTTCCGGCCGACGCGAAATGAACTCGTCGAATCGAGTCACCCAGGGCTTGTCAATAAACTGCGTCGCCACCGTGACCCTGTTCTGCTGCCCGATAGCCGTTGCCTCCAGCGTCCCGGTCCGTTCGGGGATGCTGCTGTCCCACGGTGCCCCCGCACGTGCCTGCAGATGCGACAGGTTCAGAACGACCAGGACCTCGCCCGGACTGCTGATCTTCCCGGGAACTTGAAAGTGCTCCGGATGGATTGCCGTCGGCACTTCGAATTCCGCCTGCAGATGTCTGGCGAGTGCCTGCGCCGCCTGGCCTTCGTCATTCAGTCGGGACCGGTCAATGACCTTGATCCTGGTGGGCGAAGTGTCTCTGGCCAGCACGTTGAAGTTCACGTGGGCTGCGACCTGACGTCCCAGTGCCTTCGCCGCTTGAGTGGTCGACGGATAGATGTTCGTGTCGAACTGTTCCTCGACGACGTCGCGCCAGACTTCGCCATCGTCAACCAGAGCCGCTGGCACAGCCTGATCGCGATTCAGAAACTCGACGTCGATCGAATGCCCGGCGGCACGCTGGATCGCCGCCTCAAACACGGAATTGCTCGACTGTCGAGGTCCGACAAGCGTCGCAATCAGAAAGAGGCCGACAAGTCCGGCCACACAAAGCCAGGCCAGCGGAAGCCAGCTGCCGGCCACACTTTTTCCGGCAGCGCGCCACGAGACGACCAGCCAGCGAGAGACTCCCCCCGCAATGGCCAAACCGAACACGATCAACAGAATGAAGCCCCATGAAAATTCTTCCACGTCAGCTCACTTCCTGTTCGGCCGGAGTCTGCCCGGCCACTTGAGGAATCGGTCGGTACGGTCCTGACGTTGCCACCAGGTTTCGAAACCGCGGCGGCCAGGAGAGAACCACGAGTCCCACCGAAATCAGAACCGGCCCAAACACCATTGCCGGGAACATGTTCTCGTGAAAAACCAGACTGAGAATCCGACCGAATTGCCCGTCGTTGATTGCGGTGCCGAATTCCTGCCACCGGAATCCCCAGGTCGTTTCCATCACAACGGCGAAGGCTCCCATCAAGGCGGCTCCGGCGAGCGGAACGCGAAACAGGTGAATGAAGCCACAATGTCGCCGAGCCAATGCGATCAGCGTCAGCGATGTCAGACCAAGCACACACAGGGCGGTCGCGATCATGTTCCAGAGATGACCGGTCCAGCGAGTATCGTCAAAGAACGATTTGAAGTTTCTGGGGTCCAGGCCAATCTCTCGAAAAACATCTGCGTCGATCATCGCGGGCAAATCAAGAGCCAGCAGAAATCCCATCGGGATGACAAAGGCCAGAAGCAGCCCGCCCAGCAGATTCATGCCGGTGTGGATCAGCGACTCCGGAGAAGGCAGCGTCGAAAGCGGATTGACTTTCTGATCGCCGGTTCCCGCAGCAAGCGGTGTGACCAGGTGACGTCCCTGGGGATCCTTGAACCCGCCCAGCGCGATCATCAGTGCGTCGATCAATTGCCCGATTCCGCAGATTCCGAGCGTCAGCAGCCACAAGACGCCTGTGACTTTCTTCCCGACATAAAACCGGTGTAGTCCGAAAAACGGCAGCACACCGACGCTGCAGAACGGCAGCATCGCCAGGGCCAGCGCGGTGAGCCGAGAACTCGGTTCACTGCCGTCGCGGCTGTCGTATGCAGACTCAGCAGACTCAATGCGAGCACCCGACAGGCCGATCGTCTCTGCGCTGGCAGAGGCACTTGAACCAGCTGGAGTTTCAAGCGTGATACTCGACGAACCAGCCAGCAGGTCCGCAGCGTCTACTGAAGGAGCAACGCCCGCTGGCTGTTCAGAGCGGACCGGCCTTCTCCTGAGCCGTTCCGCCAGCTTCGTCGAAGCCCGACGGCGACGCTGCACCTCCTCCCGTCGTGCAACGAACACGGAATTCAATGTGTCGATCCAGTCAGAGGTCGCTGCGAGTTCCTCAGAGGCTTTCGGGTCGAACGGGCACAGCACCTGAACCATCAGAGCCGCTACGGCACAGACAGCACCAGCGATCGGGAACTCGTCTCCCGTCAACGTCACCCCGGCAACTCCCGCGACGGCTCCGGCAAAGACAGTCGGCAGCAGCATGACTCGGCCGGGCCGTACGGGAGAAGTCAGCCATCGCCAGTCCATCAACATCAGCGGAAACAGAACCGCCCACGAGAACTCATCGTTGCCGCGGATGTGGCCGGCATTTTCGTTGACCACCAGCGCGGCAATTCCCATCAACGGGAGATAGGCGATCCGGTGAAACCAGGCCGGTGCATCGGGCAAACGTCGCGTGATGAATTTGGAAACCAGTGTGGTGATCCCGACCATCGAAAGCGTCATGAAAACGAAGTATGCGACGTGATTCGCATTCCGGGTGATCAGTGAAACGGTCAGGACTCCAGTGATGCCGACCCCGATCGACAACACCGCCCGAAAGTGAAAAGGAATGACGTCTTCGATCTTCCGGTCGAAAACGGTGCGCGGATAAGTCTTGATGAAGAGAGCGTGGTAAAACACTTCGAGAAAGTGCAGAAAGAAATGCGTGGACGTCGCGGGTTCGCTCATCGCCGCCGCCGGTCTCGCCGGCTGAGGTGAATACCGATCCACTTTCGGACGTTCCGCCCCGTGCGATGCTCCGGCTGCTCGATCGTGAGCCATCTGTGCGGCGCGGCCAGCCAGAACAGTGAGGCTCTGCGGATTGAAACCGCTGACGCTGTTGGAAATGTGCTCGACGCCGAACAGCGCCTCGACCATTTCGTCGACCGACTGGTAGCGGTCTTCGGGAGCGTGTGCCATCGCCTTGAGCACGACCGAAGCAAATGGTTCTTCGATTCCGGACACGTCGACATCGCCAGCCATGTGCTTCATCAGAACTTCGCCCATCGTCTCTCCGACGAAAGGCGGGCGACCGGTGAGCATCTCGTAAAGCATCACGCCGAGGGCGTAGATGTCGACGGTCTTGTCGTAACGCCCGAGGCTGATTTCCGGGGCCATGTAGTGGACTGAGCCGACCGTCATCGTGTGCCCGCTGCGATGGCTGGCCGACATGATTTTGCTGAGGCTGTAGTCGCCGACTTTGACGTAGCCGTCCTCAACAAAAACGTTGTGCGGTTTCAGGTCGCGATGGACGACTCCCGCGTCGTGCAGCAGCGCGAGCCCTTTGGCCATTTCACGCACGAACCACGCAGCCTTTTCTACACCCAGCCCCTCCGGTGATTCGTCGAGCAGCTCACGCAGCGAGGGGCCGGCGACATATTCCATAATGACGAACGCGTCGCCGCGATCGTTGTGGCGGACGTCGAAGATCGAAACCAGGTGAGGCGACTTCAGGTTCATGCAGTGGCTGATGCCGCGCAGTTCAATGTCCTCATAATTCTGCACAGCCTTCAGCGCGACCTGACGGCCGGAATCGCTGAGTGCGTAATAGACCTCGCCAAATCCGCCACGACCGAGCGCATGCTCAATCGTGTAACCCTCGAGAGGACGCTCACCGTGGTCATATCGATAAGAAGGCATAATATTTCCGACCTGTCCTGAAGTTTTGCGTCTAAAGCGTGGTGATCGGGTTGAGAGCAAATCGCGCTCCGGCAATCGTGATTGACTCGCCAGGCAGTATTGGTTGAGCGACCTCGCGCTGGCCTCGTTCAGACGCGATGCCGCGGCGGATGAAGAACTCACCGTCCTGATGAAACACGACGCACGGCGTTTCCACGGACGATGCCACAACGTGAGATGTCCTGGCCGGGCCAGCGATCAGTGCGTCATCCAGCAGAACAATTCGCCGCACGTCCTGCCGCGAAAGCTGCGGCCCGTTCAACTCCAGCACGGCCGATGTCGACGCTGGATTCGGCACGCGGAAACGCACGCGACAGCGGCGGCCGAAGTTCAGCGACTCGTCCGTCCCCAACAGTCTTCGCCCAGTCGGTCGGCCGCCGGGGTCAACGGGTTCGTAAGAATCGATCAGGTAATCCCCGCCGGACCGTTCGATCGTCACCGGAGCGGCAGCGGTGAAACCTCGCAGAGGAATGTCGACTCTTCGCGAGCCGAAAATCACTCGCGGCGAAGTCACAAGCAGAGTGCTGCCCGCCCCGTCAACCTGCAACAGCCAGGCCTGTTGACCGGAGTCCGCCGGAATGCTGTCTGCGTGAACGGGAGGGCGAGGCTCCTGCCGGGCCGCGATCGCGTAACCAGCGTACGGCTCGGCGGGAGCCTCGCCCTCCCGGTGTCGTGCCTGATTGATTCTTGCGGGAGTCATAAGTCGCGGTCCCGAATTTTGCCGGTTCCCCGCAAGGCGAAACGGTGTCGACTGAAGTTCCTGATGCCGCGTCGCGGCCTGTTCGACTTTCGCAAGGACCTCATCGAGCCACTTCGCCTCACCAAGAATCCCGCTCAGTCGCCGCAGTTCGACGGTCGCTTCCGAGTAGCTCGCCGTTACCAGCAGCTTTGCAATTCGCTTTGCCTGGTCCGGCACGGGAGCAAGTGCAGCCAGTTCCGCACTCTCGTCGAGGAACTCACCCAGCCGAGTCAACAGCCACTCGGCCCGGTCAAGCCGCCCGGCTGCGAGCTCTGCCCGAACTTCCGTCTCTGCCGACTTAGTCAGTTGATCGACAAGCCGCGGCAGCTCGCGATGCTTCGTGCTGAGCCGACGTAAATCTGCAACCGCATTGACCGACTCCGCAAGCGGCCCGGACTCGATGGCTGCTCGAGCCCGCTCGGCCGCTCGCTCGATCTGGTCGCGTCGGATTTCGATCGTGTCGGCGATGAGCCCGGCACTCGAATCGTCCTCCGGCAGCTTCGCGATGATCTGCCCGCCCAGCGAACACTCGCCTCGATCGAGCTCGATCCGCGCGGCATTGATCAACTGCTCCTTCTGTTGAGTGCTGCGAAGTCGAGTTCGCTCGGCTTCGGTAATTAGTGAGGCCAGCTCGCCGATTGAATCCAGGTTGCCGCTCAGCCTGCGAGCGTTGTCGCAGTCGTTGCGGGCTTCGCTCAGCCGACCCGCTTCGAGATGCCCGCGTCCCCGCGAAAGAAACTCTTCCGACAGGCGTGTGATCAACCGCTGGCCGTCGCGGTGCTCGCGCACGTCCGGTCGCGTCGCGAGCTGAAACGCCTCGTTGAGTCGTCCCTCGCGAAGAGCCGTTTCGGCCTGTCGTAGCGGAAGATTGAACACAGCAGAATCCTCGTAAGCGTTCCGGCAGACGAGCCATGTTAATGACTGAAATTACCGGGTTGCCGCCAGTGACATCGATGTCAATCTTGGCCCGGATGGAAACTCCGGTGCATTGTTGTGTTATCCGATGAGGTGAACTCGTCGCATCAACAAATCGAATGGACCTTCTGGAAGCAGGACCCGATGTATCATCCAGCGTTTGGGGGACTGACGGCATCGAGGCGGTGACGAAGCTCTAAATTATCCCCGCGGAGTTTCGACAGGTATCCTCCGACAAAGATGAAACACATCGGCATGAACATCATGAACACTGAGTTGGCCGACCCGTCCGAGCCACCATTTCGTAAGCCCCAGAGGTTGGCAATTGTCACAATCAGAGCGAGCACGGCACAGAAGATCGCTGCCAACCATGGTCCAATTCGGTCTTTCATTTCGGATGTCCTTTGGTTTGTCAGACTCACACTGGCGTCCGACAATAGAGCGCAGGTTGTCGGGTGCTCTTTTGAATTGTGACTCACCGGTCACGTCGACGGTGTCAGATAACGCGGTTTCATCGTCGAATGTGGCAAAAGGATGCCTCACCTGGCGGCGTGAGCCAGCTCAGTCTTACTCCGCAGAAACGGTGACCTTCTGAGCGACCGACTTTGAAGAGGCCTCGCCCAGGTGAGCGTCAATGTCCGCCAGCATGCCGGCTTCGTCGAGAATCTCGCTCTCACCAAGGATGATCTCCGTCTGCTCGTGCTCCAGCACGCGTTCGGCAACCATCAGTCGCTTCTGAATGTCGGTGAGCAACTGGTCGGCCTTCGCCAGTTTCGTGTCGTTGACGTGAACTCGCGAGCCCACGGACGAGGCCTGGACGAGTCGATGCTGAGCGACGAGCGCTTCGACTTTCTGTTCGAGCTGCATCTTGCGGTTGCGGGCTTTGTCGAGCAGCTGCACGGCCGCATTCAGCGAAGCACGCCGCGTGTCCAGCAGGCGCTCCTTGCTGGCGACAACCAGTTCGGCATCCTTGAGCCGGTCAAACCGGTGGCTGACGGATTCCGCCAGTTGAGCCCGGCTGACATTCCGAGTCCCCACCTGGTACGAAACCGTTTCGACGTTCATCTTGTCACGCAGAATGGCGAGTGCTCGACGATCCTTTGTGAGCTGGTCCTGCGACTCATCGAGGTCCTTTTCGAGGGCCGCGATTTCGATCTCATCCTGAGCGATCACGCGAACGCTGGCATGAATTTCCGGCAGGATTTCATCAATGATGTCCCGTGCCCGCTGCAGCTCAAATTCGATCGGCACCGAGTCGCGAACCGACTCGCGAACATTGCCGGCGGACGTGCTGACATAGCTGAAAAGGTCCGTCCCGAAGATCAGGCTGCCCACCAGAATGAGGCTGAACAGGGAAACTCCGCCATACTTGAGAACTTTGAGGCTCATCGTAAATCTCCACCGAGTAACAGGTTGCGAGGAACGGCGACGACCGGATCGCCATTTGTCCGCCTGTGTGGTCGTGGGGAATGCGGGAATATTTCACCGCTTCGGAAGATTTTTCTGCAGATGAGCATCCCTTTGAAAAAGTGGCCTGGGCATCCTGCCAATAGTGTTGGGCACGATTCCTGGCTGACGATGCGATACGCAGTTTGATGACACAGAGTCGTTAAACGACCGACGCAGAGGCCGTGCCGAACTGTATTGGCATCCTGCCCATGCGGAACTCTGAATGAGGCACGGCCTTGAAGGTCGTGCCACTTCAGTTTTTCAACGGGCTGCTAATCCACGGCCGTGAGAATTTCATCGACTGGTTTTCTTTTCTGAACGGGGACTTCAGCCGGGTAGCCGTACCAGAGAATTCCGACCGAGCGATGGCGGTTCGCGTCGACTCCCAGAAGTTGAAACAGCTCCGGGTGCCGCGTCACATCTCCAGTGGTCCATTTGACGCCGACTCCGTGAGCCCACAGTGCCAGCGATAAATTCTGCACGGCACAGCAGCAGGCGGCATAGTCTTCCTCCTGCCGGAGGGCATCGTCCGAGCGGTCGCACGTAACGACCAGCCAGCCGGGAACCTCGCTCCAGCGTTTGCGTTTGGCTTCGCCCGCTTCCTCTCCTTTTTTCGCCGCCACAAGCGACGCGTTCAGGTTCACGATTCTGGAAATCGCATTCGGGCCGAGCAGAAAGAAATGCCAGGGCTCGGTGTGATGGTGGTTCGGAGCCCACCTTGCCGCCTCCACCGCTTCCTCGATGAGTTGAATCGGGGGAACCTCAGCCGTGAAGTTGTGAATCGTGCGACGACTGCGGAGCAGCTCGATCATTTGAGACGGCTCAGCCATGTTCTCCCTTTGCCAATCGAGTGCTCGCACGCGGTTTTCGCCTATCAGCGATTTCCGGTCGCCAAATTCAAAGGCCCGGCTGAAGGTCAGCCGGGCCTTAATCGTCGAATGTCTGCATCAAGAACTGGAGTCAGTCTCGATCGCGGCCTCCCGAACGCCGACTGCGACGCGGTCGTCTTGACCCCTGCGAATCGCCAGACGATCCGGAGCGGCTGCCGCCTCCGCCTGATCGACCACCACCACCACCACCACCACCAGATCCGCCACCGCTTTTCAGCATGGTCGCGATCGCGTCTTCCCAGGTCGGCACGTCGCCAAACCGATCGGCAGAATGGGCGACGAGTTCTTCTTCCTCGTCGTCGTCATCTTCATCATCGAAATCCGCGTCGTCGTCCTGATCCTGAACGTCGTTTGTCTCTTCGGAGGGTCGGCCTCTGCCACGACCGCGCCGACCTTGGCGGGACCGACCGTGACGACTTCCCTGTGGCTTTTCTTCTTCCTCGTCGTCGTCCGAGTCCTCGTCGGCGTCAGATTCCGCCAGGGCATCCGACACTTCTTCGTTTTCGTTTTCAGTTTCGTCTTCGGCTTCAACTCGGGGCCGACGGCGTCGACCTCGACGGCGACGACGCGGGCGACGGGATTCTTCACTGGCCGCTTCTTCCTCTGTGCTCTCTTCGTCATCGGACTCTTCGGCGTCATCTTCCTCGTCATCCTGAGCAGTGGGTTCGTCTTCGTCGTCCCGCTCCGCGGCTTCAGGGCGACGGCCACGGCGTCTTCTTCGGCGGCGAGGCCGGCGTTCCGAAGATTCCTCTTCGTCACCAGATTCGGATTCTTCCTGAGTCTCGGCCGCTTCGAGGTCTTCCTCTTCGTCGATCGGTTTGTTTTCGTCCTGGGATTCTTCTGACTCCGGTCGACGGCCACCTCTTCGACGGCGCCGCCGCCGCGGCCTTCGTGATCCGCCGCGAGCTTCTTCTTCCTCACTGTCGTCACGTCGCCGACTTTCGGTTTTCACAACCTCGTCACCGACTGCGCCAAAGTCGTCGACATCGTCAGTCGATGATTCGTCCACGTCAGCTTCGTAGGCGCTGTGGTCGAAGAATTCCGTGACTTCTTCTTCGTCCACGCCAAATCCAAAGTCGTCGGCGGGTCGGTTCTCTTTGGCCGTCGGTCGGCGCGAGCTGGTTCGCGAGTGTGTCGTTTCCGGAGCAGGCTTTGCAGCTGGCTCTTTTCTTGCAGGCTCTTTTCTTGCAGGCTCGTCTCTTACGGGCTCTTTTCGAGCTGGTTCTTTTTCTGCAGAGACTTCTTTGCCGGGTCGGGGAGAGCTTGTGCTGCGAGCCTCAGATTTCGGCACAAACTTCCGGCCTCGGTCCTTGCCCTCACTCCAGTCCCAGTCTGCGAGCGGATCCCAGTAGGAGTCACTCTCGTCGGAATCGCCTTCGTCATCGTCGGATGTTGTTTCATGAGGGTCGGCAAGAGGCTCAAGATCTTCTCTTGAGACTGACTCCGGTTCCGGTTCTTCTTCAGCCACAACAGCCACAGCATCGTCATCATCATCTTCACCGAAGAGGATGTCGTCATCCTCAAAGAGGATGTCGTCCTCGTCGGAATCGTCATCTTCGAAGTCGAATCTCGAAACCGCTTGAGCCACCGGGGCCGGTTCATCGCTGGCGGCTTCTGCGACCAGTTTTATTTCGACCGGTGGTTCGTCAGCGACTTCGGGTTCCGGATCGAGCGACGAAGAATCGATCACTTCAAACGGTTCGTCGACGACATCTTTGTTGACTTCGATGCCAAACAGGTCTTTGGCGAGGTCTTCCCAGGAATCGTCGTTCCCGGGTGTCAGCGGAGATTTGGCCATGGAGCATTCACTGTGAGGGGCCGCGCCGCGCCCGGATATCCGGTCGGCGGCGCGCAGAAACAACGGTTCAGAAATCGAACGCGGGATTCTACAACAGTGTCTGGCAGTCCGCTACCAGCATGGAATATGCGTCTGAAACCGGAAGAGCGAGCGGATTCTCGCCGGAATTTGCGAACCTGTGGCGGTCATTTCACGACGGGACGAATCTCGAAGCCACCGTACCCGTGCAGTTTGTGAATTTCCGTGAGTTTTCGTGCGACGGCCCATTTCTCCGGGTCGTTGTCGTAAATGACGACTTTCCGGCGATAGGCGTTTTGAGCAACGACCTCCTGGATATTCGTCACGCGAAGAACATTCAGGAACTCAGGACCGTCCTGGTACGAAGCCGGCAGGTCGTGAAGTTCGAGGTGACGAACGACACCTCCGAAGACGTTGGCGTAAAGTGCAATGGCGGCCATCGAGCCTTTCGCTCGGACCCAGAGCCGTTTCTTCGAACTGCTCAGTTCGTATTTTTCGGTCACGGCCCGTGTCGCCCTCAACAAATCGTAGAGCCGCATCCCGTCGAGCGTCTGGCCGAGCAGCGCGAAGCGGCGGCGAATCTGAGTCTGTTTGCGTTTGTTCTGATCCCAGGCAGTGGGACCGATCCCGCGCGGACAGAAATACGCCATCACCATCTCGGACGGCGGCGGATTGAGCGATGCAACTGGCACTTTTCCGGCGGGCTGTGCGGCCACTTCTTCTCCGGCGATGGCGTCGGCAAAGCCCTTTTCTTTGAGCAGCGAGACGAACTCGCCCCATCCGTCTTCATCGAGAACATTCAGCATGACATCAGTGGTTGCGTCTGTCGTCAGCGTTTCGCGGTGCAGAAGAAACAGAGTCAGCGGAACGTGTTCCTGGCTGTCAAACTCAAACGTCTGAAGCCGCAGGCCGTCGTGTGTCGTGTCGCCTTGCGGCTTCAAATTCAGCTCACCGCGAAAGTGAAGTTGCGGCCATCCCTGAAAGCACTTCGCCAGGAGCCGCTTTCGAAGCCCGGCCATTCCGCCGTTGTCCAGGTGGTAATCCGGTTGATTCGTCAGGTCGTTTTCAGATGCCTGCGCCACGAACGTTTCGTCGATCGTCGTGTTGAGTTCGCCCTCTGGCAACGTGTCAAACACTTTGAGCTGTTCCGGTTCGAAGAATTTCACCGCGGTCTTTTCAATGAGCGGATCCTCGCCTTTCAGAAACTTGTTGAACCAGTGAAACGCGTGGACTCGAAGTTCCTGTGTGTCTTTGTGAGGACCCTCGGTGATCTGCAGCCCGAGGTTGTTTCCTGCTCCGTAGAGGTCGTAAATCCGCCGGGTCTTTTTGTGGACATCCACGACTCCGTCCAGCGGGAAGATCCGGTCTTTGTCCGTGTTGGAAATCAGCAGCGGCCTGGGTGCGACGAGAGCCGCGACCTGCGCGAAATCCCAGCCGTACGTATTGACCATGAACATGCAGTCGCAGTGACCTTCGACCGTCCCGTCGACGACGTGGTTGTGGAGGCTCGTGATTCCGGCGACCGGCACGGCCACTTTGATTCGTTCATCAATCGCCGCGATCCACCACGAGTATGCTCCGCCACCGGAACGACCAGTGACTCCCAGACGCTCGCCATCCACTTCCGGCCGCGACTGCAGATAGTCCAGGGCTCTCACACAATTCCAGGCTTCGACTCCGGCCGGTGTGTAGCCCCGCGAATTCCACCAGAACCGATCGTGCGAATACGTCCCATGGTGAATGCCCTCAATCTCGCCCAGCTGGAGCGTGTCGATGGTGAGGCACACATACCCGTTGCGGGCGAACCATGCTCCGTGATGCTGGTAGTGAGTCTTGTTGCCGTAGCTGATGCCGTCCTTCATGACTCGCCCATGCCCGCAGACATAAAGGATGGCAGGCAGCTTCTTTCCATCCGTTTTCTTCGGTCGATAAAGATTGCCGGTGACGTAGAGCCCCGGCCGCGACTGAAAGTGGATGTTCTCGACCAGGAATTCTTCTTCCTCAACAGTGCCCGTGATGACCGGTTTGAGCGGCGTCTTGTCCGGCAACGGGTCAAGGCCGAGCATCTCCAGCAGATGCTTCCGTTCGGTGAGCCGAGCTTTCTCCCAGTCGGCCTTCGTCTGGATCTTTGACAGAGACCGATCCGTCAGCCGTTTTGTCTCCGCTTTGAAATACGCGGCGAGCATCACGTCTCCTCGCGATGTGTCGCGCTTTGCCGGCTCGACGGGATCCGCTGCGAGAATCAGTGACGATGAAAGAAGCGTCGTGACTAAAAGAGCAGCTCGAACGGTCATCAGCAGTTCCTCGTCAGCAGACAACGCGGTGGCAGATCACTGTCGACGGAGCTCGCGAATTGAGACACGGGCAAGGCCGGTTCGACAGACAACGGATCAATCGTCGCTGATTATTGAAGCGGAAGCGACTCGCAGGCCGAAGAGGTCGGGCCAGGTTCTCCCCGCAGACAGTGGCAGCGACACAAAAACGCCCTGCCGCAAGAGCGACAGGGCGTCAGGTTCAGTCGAATCTGGCGAAATCTCTATTCCACGGCGGCAGCAACTCCCGTGGCTTCCTTCGCGGGAAGTTCCCAGTCCATGGTGAGCCACAGGATCGCCTTGCCGTCGACACTCGCCGTCAGGATGTAACGACCGTCGCCGGGCGAGAATGCGACCGACGTCACTTCTCGCGAATGGCCGGCGAGAGTCAGAATCTCTTTCCGGCCCGAGTCTGTCTTCTCACCTGCGTCACCGTCTGCAGCAGCAACCTGCTCCGGGTCCACCGTGGCTCGGCGAGCGTCCCAGATTTTCACCGTGCCATCGTTACTTGCCGTGACCACTCGGTCGCCGGCCGGCGAGAACGCAGCGGCTGTGACGGCCGCGGTGTGGCCGGTGAGCGTGTAGAGCTGGTTCCCCGAAGTGGCGTCCCAGACAATCGCCGTACCGTCTTCACTGGTCGTGACGATGCTCGACGAATCGGTCGAGAATGTGGCCGAGAGAACGCTGGCTCGATGGCCGTTCAGGATCATCTTCTGGGTCGCTTCGACGGATTTGGCAGCGCCTTCCGCCCACAGACCGGACGCATCCCAGACTCTGGCCGTGCCGTCTGCGGACGACGTGAGGATCAGCCTGCCATCGGTGGAAAACGAAGCGCCGGTCGCCTCACCATTGTGACCGGCGATCACCATTCGTATCTGGCCGGACTCCCGTTCCCAGACGATGACACGTCCATCTTCACCCGCAGTGAGGACATAACGACTGTCGGGATCCGGCGAGAAGACTGCTGACCGAACGTCGCCCTGGTGGCCGTCCGGACCAGAGAGTTTGCGAATGTCCGTGCCGGTCTCAGCATCCCAGATGCGGGCCGTTCGGTCCCAGCTCGCCGTGACCAGCCACTTGCCGTCCGTTGAGAAGCTGGCGGAAGCAACGATGCCCAGCGGACTGAACGTTACTTCGACATTGCCGGTTGTGATATCCAGAAGTCGAGCCTCTGCACCGCCGAGCACGACAACGCGGTTGCTGCCGACTCCCGGCGTGAACACGGCCGCACCCAGCTGACGCTGCGATTCCAGCGAAACCGTTCGTTCGGCCGCCAGCTGAAGCGTTCCATTCGCCGCGGCTTTGTCGAGCCCGTCGAGGCGAATCACACTCAAAGAATTCGGACGTTCTGTCGACGCCACCGCGCGAGTCCCGTCGGCGGAGATCGACACGGCCCGCGGCTGGCCTTCAACCTTGAGAGTCGCGATCGGCTGTGTCGTGGTCCCAAGGTCCCAGACACGAATCAATCCGTCACGACTGGTCGTGACCGCGTGTCGGTCTCCCTTGCGGACTTTCAGATCCGTGACCGCGTCGTTGTGACGCAGGATCGCCCCGGGAATTTCCTGACCGGTTGCGATGTCCCACTGAGCGACCGTCTTGTCGAAGGACGCTGTCAGAGCTCTCGACCCGTCGCTCAGGAAGGCGACGGCGGAAATCTTGAAGCGAGGGCTGTGGCCTTCCAGATCGTGCTTGATCGTCCGCGTTTTCAGATCCCAGAGAATCACGCGGCCGCGCACGTCTCCGGTCAGAGCCAGTTGCCCATTCGGAGAAAACGCGACCGCAGTCACTTCGCTGAGATGACCCCGGTAGCCTTTCGCCGTTTCGCCAGTCAGCTCGAAGGCCAGCTCTCGCGTGTCCACACTCCAGACCTTTGCCGAGTAGCGGCTTTCCTGGCCGACCTTCGTATCTTCACTGCCGGTCATCAGCCACTTGTTGTCGGCCGAGACGGCCAGGGCTGCTGCACGGCCGGTAGGTTCCAGCGAGAAGAACTGCGTGGCCGAATCCAGATCCCAGACGCGGACCGAGTTATCGGCCGCGGCTGTGGCGATCCACTTGCCGTTGGGAAAGACAACCGCAGACGACGTCAGGAACTGATGCCCTTCCGCAAACTGTGCCAGTCGTTTCCCCGTGTCGGAATTCCATGTCAGAGCCGATCGGTCCTTGCTGGCCGTCACAATGCGGCGGCCGTCTTTCGAGAACCTTGCGGAAAGCACCTCAGCACGGTGCTCATCCAGAACGTGGCTGTGCAGGACCCGCACTTCGGCGTACTGCTCGATGTTCCACTGCTTGATTCGGTTGTCTTTGCTGGCCGTCAGGATGATGGAATCCTGGTCGGCAAGGACGAGAGACCGGACCGAACCGTTGTGACCGCGGAACGTTTTTTCATCCTTGAGCGTCTCCATGCTCCACAGCCGGACGGTGTTGTCGTCGCTGCCGCTGACCAGCTGGTTGCCGTCCGCCGTAAACTGAATGTCACGGACCGGAGCGGAATGACCATCCAGCGGGCTGTACTGAGGATCGTTGACGACCTTCGCCGTTTTTGATTCCAGGTTCGAAAAATCAAATTCCTTAAGCGTCCCCGGATTCCAGAGGAGTACTCGTCGGTCGTAACCACCGGTCGCGACATTCGGTCCCGTGGGGGAAAACGCTGCGGTGTAAACCGGACCGTCGTGTCCGGTAAACGGCGGCTTGCTCGTTCCCGTCGCGACGTCCCACACGATCGAGGTGCCGTCACCGCTCGCAGTCACGATACGTTTGCCTTCCCGGTCAAATTCGGCATCCCACACGGGGCCGAGATGACGGAAGAACAGTCGCACATGTTTGCCGGTCGCAGCTTCCCAGAGCCGCGCGGTCGTGTCGTCGGAACCGGTCACGATTGAGTTGCCGTCCGGCGAGAAACTGACGCTGAGCACTGGCCCGACATGCGACTCACCCGACCCGTCGAGAGCGCCGAAGCTGCGTTCGACTCGGTCGCCAGTCTTCGCATTCCAGAGCTGGACGTAGCCGTTTTTCCGATCGTTACTTCCGGTGACGATCCACTCGCCATTGGGCGACCAGTCAACGGCCGTTACGGCTTCGCCGTTATGAGCCAGCGAGAGGATTTCTTTTCCGGTCGAGCGATCCCAGATCACGGCGCGGCCATCCCAGCCACCCGTCACAAACTGTGAGCCGTCTGGAGAAATCGCGATCGCATCCACAGGAGCATTCTGATTGAACGTGCCTTTGCCCTGATTGCAGAGATGCCACAGCCGACCCCACTCCCAGTTCCGCAAGTCCGGCGGGCAACGGTTCGGGTCTTCGAGCACACTCAAAGCGGCATCGAAGGCGTTCTCACGAATCTGCGAATCGGCCAGACCGATGCTCGCCACGTAAGCCTGATAGACAGCTTCCTTGCGGGCTTTGGCTTCAGCAATCTGCGCGGCTACGGCCTTCTTCCGTTCCTCGGCTTCGGCAAGCTGAGCTTTCACCGCCGCGTCCTTCGCCATGACGGCTGCATCTTTCGCTTTGGCCTCGGCAACCGTGGCTTCTTCGGCTTTCTTTCGCTGCTCCGCTTCTGCGAGCTGCGCTTTCACGGCGCTATCCTTCGCTTTCTTCTCAGCGATGGCCGCTGCTTCGGCTTTCATCTGAGCCACGACAGCCAAATCCTTGGCCTTGACGGCCTCGTCTTTAGCCTTCACAGCAGCGATCTTCGCCTTTGCCTCTTTCGCCTGGGCAAGTTCGGCCTTCTTTCTCTCTTCCGCTTCCGCCAATTGTGCTTTGACCGCGTCGTCCTTGGCTTTGACCGCCAGCTTCCGCTGCATTTCAGCTTCGTCACGAGCCTTCACTGCAGCGAGTCGCTGTTTGTCTGCTTCCTCACGCTGCGTCTCGGCGATGCCGGTCTGCTTGACCGCCTCCTTTCGTTGAGTTTCGGCTTCTTCAAAGTTTTTCTGCGCTATCCCTCGCTGTTCTTCAGCGATTCCTTTCTGCTTGACTGCTTCCTTTTCTTTCTGTTGCGCAATTTCTCGCTGAGAGAGAGCTTCTTTCCGTTGCTCGTTCACAGCGTAGGTTGCGCCAGAAATGATCACCAGGATCGAGGCGACCAGCCCGATGCCGACTTTCTTCATTTTCTCGATGCGGGCCTGCCGCGCGTTTCTCTCGTCGGCGGCCGCTTTCAACCGGGAGTACATTTCCTGCTGTTGAGGAACCTTCTGGTCGAGCAGTGACATGCCCAGGTCGAAGTCGCCCTTCGCTTCGGCTGCCGCTGCGTAAGCGAATTTGACTTCAACAACTCCTTCGGCCGCGGCGCCGTTGCCCTCCCACATTGAGTGAGCTTCTTCGTACGCAAAGAGAGCCTTGGAGTAATCCTGGTAGTCGTTCGTCTGGCGAGCTTTCTTCAGGTCGGCAGCAGCTCGAGATGACAGCGTCACACTCTCACGATGCGACTGGTATTCGCGAATCGCCGTCTGAAATTCCCGAACCGTCTGGTACCGATCCTTCGGCTCCGTTGCCATCGCCTTCATGGCGATTTCCTGGAGCTCGCCCGTCGGATCGTTGAGCAGCGACTTTTCCGGATCCGGTTCGCGAATCTGGTTCAGAGCCGCAGCCATCAGACACTTCATCGCGTTCTTGCCAGCGTGGGGCGGCCGCGACGTTACGACTTCAAACAGAATCGCACCCAGCAGATAAACGTCACTTTGTGGGCCGATCTTGCTGATCGGGCCCGTCGCCATTTCCGGAGCCATGTATGCTGGCGTTCCGCCCATGCTGGTGCTGGACGTGATGCTTTCCGACTTGCTGAATTCGTCCTTCACCGTGTACGCCAGACCCCAGTCCATGACGAGGACTTCGCCGAATTCACCAAGCATGGTGTTTTCCGGCTTCAGGTCACGATGAATGACACCTCGGGAATGAGCAAACGCGACGGCATCCGCGCTGCGCATCAGGATGTCGAGATTTTCCGTAACAGATTTGTCTTTGATGACGTCCAGCCAGGGTGTGCCCTGGACTTTCTTCATCGAGTAAAACAGCGCCTGATCCTCGGTCGCACCGACATCGTAAATCGGAACGATGTTCGGATGATCGAGCTCGCCGGTCACAACCGCTTCCGAAAGGAACTTCGCTCGCTGATCTTTGTCGCGAGCCGTCTTCGGCTTGAGCATCTTCAGGGCGACGTCACGGTCGATCGATCGCTGCCTCGCCGTAAACACGATTCCCATGCCGCCTTCGCCGAGCACTTTGATCAGTTCATATTCCGGTTCCAGTGGCTCGGGCGGACGACGACCTTTGTTGTAGTCGTCGATGTTCTTCGTGCTGAGCTGCCGCGTTGTGATCACCAGCGTGCCCGGAGCTGATGAGGTGGACGAGCCCTTTCTCCGTTGCGGCTCTGGCCGGGTTTGAGTCGGCCCCTGGTCTTTCCAGGCATCCTTGATATTCGATTCGGCCTGAGTCAGATGGCCACCCAGAATGCCGCCGGTACCGGCACCGAAAACTCCCGACGCAATCGTCTGGCCAAAACTGTCCGGGTCGCCATCAATCGAGTCAGACTGCACGGTCTGTGAGTAGCTGTCGCCTTCGTCGGTCATTTGACCGTCGAAGGAATCGGACTGAACAGTGGCCCCGTAGCTGTCGCCTTCGGCTCCCATCGTGCCGTCAAACGAGTCCGACTGGACGGTTGCCCCATAACTGTCACCTTCTTCGTCCAGAGTGCCGTCGAACGAGTTGGACTGGACGGTCTGATCGAAACTGGCGTCTTCGTCACTTCGATCCAGCGCGCTCAGGCCGTCTTCGGACCAGCCTTCGTCAGACTGCATCGTCTGTGCGTAGCTGTCGCCTTCGTCACCGTCAGAAGCTGTCGCTAAGCCTCCGTCATTCGCGTTAGGTGGAGCGGCCTGATCAACGCTGGCGTCATCTTCAAGATCGCTGTTGTCGAACACGCTGATGCCGTCCGCGGACCAGCCTTCGTCCGACTGAACGGTCTGGTCGAAGCTCTCGTCAGAAATGTCTCCGGCGGGCGCGAATTCATCGGACTGGACCGTTGCGCCATAGCTGTCGTCGCTGTCGCCTTCCGGGTCGATACTGGCAAACTCGTCGCTCTGAACAGTCGCGCCGGGATCGTCATATTCCCGGCCGCCATTGTCCACGACCATGGTTTGCGAGTTGCCTTCGTCGTCGTCGATCGTTTCGCCGCCTGAGACCGCGTGCTCTCCGTCATCCGTGTTGCCTTCGTCTTCCAGTGCGAAGCCTTCCCGGGCGGATGCGGCGAGATCGTCAGCAGCCTTCTTGCTCCTGTCCTGTTCTGCTTTTTCCGCCACCGCGACGACTTCGGCTTTCTGTTCGGCTGTCAGCTCCGGCAGAGTTCCCAGTTCACTGGCTTCAGCAGCCGACGCGTCGTCGCGAATGTCGCGCATCGATCGTGCTTCGCGGGCCAGTCGGCCGAGCATCGATCCGTCGGAACTGTCGAGCGACCCGAGCTTCATAAACAGCGTCTGTGGAACAGCCGACCTCGACTTCGGACCGGTGGCGGCGATGTCTGCGAAAACAGACGGATGAATGTCGTTGAGGCTTCCCGCAACCCCGACCGGAAGCTCCAGTACCGCGCTGAGCAACTCAGGCGGAATTTCAGCCAGAGTGGTGAGCAATTCCGGTGGGATCGAAGTCAGCGCAGCCACAGCCGCATCGTCAAGCTGGCCCAGCGACGCCATTGTCCCGGCATCGAGGCTGGCCAGCGCGCTGAGCGCCGCCGGGGAAAGCATGTCAAGCGTCGACATCAGATTCGCTGGCAGCTCATCGAGTGTTGCCGCCAGATGGACCGGCACTTCCTCAATCGTCTCACCAGTCGCTCGAAAAACGGCCGGCAATTGTGAAAGCAGTTCCATGGGAAGTTGGACCAGACTCTTCAACACGTCTGCCGGCACCGCGGCAAACACCTGAATCGCGACCGGCGGAATCTTTTTCATCTTCACGAGTGCGTCAGGTGATTCCTGGGCCAGGCGAGTGAAGTGCGACAATGCGTCGGGGTTCAGTCCACCCACGCCACTCGCAGCAACCGACCCGAGCCACTCCAGTGTCGGTGGCGAGAGAGCAGACAGTTGAATCAGCGTCCCGAGCGGCAGACGGGTGAGAGTGGTCTGTGCCCTCGGCGAAAGACTCGCCAGCGACTTCAGAAAATCGGGCGAGAGCTGCTCGAGTTCCTTAAGGACGTCGTCGGGAAGCTCACCGAGTGACCTGATGAGTTCCGATTCGGAATTGTCTGGACCGTTGGTGCCGCGTTCGTTGGTCATGTCCGCTCTCTCCGCTCAGCGATCTGAGCCCGGTGTCGTCTTGTGTTCAACGCGTCAGCAAAACTGAAACGCCGATCAGAAATTCCTCGTCGGCCGGCAGTTCAAAACCCGCGGCCATTATCAATCGTCTTCGTGCTTCTTCAACGCCGGTTCGTCTCGATCCGTCCAGGATGGCAAACTCGCCGATCACCTCCGTGCCTGCCGCAATTTCAAAGAATCATCGCGGGCGACGCTTCCGCCGTTTTTCCCATTGAGCCATCGACTCATCAATTTCCTTCCGCCAGTTCCCATCCCTGTTCAGAGCCACCAGTGTTCCTCCGGCCGCAAGAGCGACAAGACTCGACATCCCAGTGGTTCGCAGCTCAGCCTGTCCTTCTTCCGCTTTGCCGTCCTCGGACTTTGCGGATGTTTCCCTTGTTCTCCACGTTGCCCATGCCTCGTCCTGGGAAGATTCTGGCTGAGTTTGTGAAACTTCGCGGCCTGCTGGTGCCGGAGCTGCCTGAGCGTTTTCACCCTCTGTGCCAGTTTCATTCCGAGCGGCCCCTTCGTTGGCCTCGGCTGGCTTCTGAGTTCCGTTTTCGTTCGGAGCTTCCTCGTCCGCCTTTGGCTTGCGGAAGACTTTCGTTTTCTCGTCGACGTCCGCCGGCTTTCCGTCGCGGATGCGGACTTCGATCACCAGCTTGCGGCTCTCCTTCGATTCGCCGGCCTCCTGCAGGAAGATCTGATAGTCACCGTCCGGTAGCCGCTTGTAAACCCGGCCTGGCAGATCGTCGAGGACCTCTTCCGTTAATTTGATCTCGCCACCTTCTCGAATGCCGTTACTGCCGAATGCCTTACCAGGCTGAACCGGGTTCAGCACGACCAGCCACACGATCCGTTCTTCGGCCGCGGTTTCTTCACCACGAGCAACCGCGACAAAGACCGAAGCGGTCTGATCCACGACAGTCGTCGTAAAATTGAACGATTCACCGAGCCCGGTTGACTCTTCCCGCTCAACCGGAGGCACGAAGGTGTCGAGTTCGAACACGATCGGGTCACCGCTCGGCACGGTCCCCGGAACCGGCGCCAGTGCTCCCGCCGCTGAGAAATTAAACGTCTCGACGGGATCAGCCGTCCTTCCCAGATCGGAGGCCGTTCGAAGATTCTGCGCCGGAAGAATCGTCTCGAGAACCTCTTCCAGCGTCGCATCAAGAATGGCTCGTTCGCCCGGGCCGGGGGCAAAAGAACTTTCCTTGTTGAAGATCTCATTCGAAAACTTCGAGGCCTGTGTTTCGTTCGGCACGACGGCCGATCGCTGCGTGTCAATTCGGCCGCCGGCTTCCAGTTCGGCGAACAGATCACTTGGCAGAATCGTCGCACTGGTCGACAGATACGGGCTGGCCGCTTTGGCACCGGCCGCACTGGTGTCACTCTCGTCGGCCCCGACCTTATCCAGAATGCCCTGCGGAATCGTCGCGAGTGCGGCGTCAATCGTCGGTACGATCAGGCTGTCGTCACTTCGAACAAACAGCACGTTCGGATCAGACTGAGCGAACACTCGAATTGGAATCGGATCGCCAGGGTTGTCCGGATCGGGCAGGTTTCGAGCATCGTAGAAGTGCTCAAATTCGAGTACGAACTCACCGTCCATCGTTGTCATGGTCATGTCGTTGAGAACGTCTATCCCACCCGAGATGGCGTCTTCGGCGCTGAAATGGTCGAACGAGAACGAATCGTCGCCCCACGAAACCAGGATGCGGAAGTTCGTTTCGCCGCTGCGGCCGAACGTGACAGTCGCTGTCGTATTTCCATCACCGCCGACCTTTGGGAACTCAACCGGAATCGCGTACAGACCAGGCAGGCCGTTCACGATCCCTGAATACGTTGCAAACTGAGCTCCATTCGCCAGTACGAAGTCCGCCTCGTCTCCACTGCCGACGGAGTAGCGTATCTGCCGGTTGCTCAGCCGCGACGAGTTGCTGTCGAATTCGGTGTCTTCGACGTCGACCGACGTCTCTGGCGTGCCCGTCTGAACGTCGAACATCTCGGGCCCGTTGTTCAGGGTGAGCGTCGCACCGGCATTCAGATCGACGTTTCCGGCTCGCGTGAGCCCGCCACTGGGCGAGGCGTCGGTCTGGATGTGCGAGTTCGCGATCAGGTCATCGCCTGCGTTCAGCACAATGCTGCCGTTCCCGCCACTCGCCCGAACGGGAGCGTTCAACGTCAAATCGTCGCCGGCTCCTGCACTGTCGATCGCGGTGATGATGATGCTGCCGCCGGCTGTGTTGAAGACGCCTTCCGCGTCGCTTGCGGCGACACCCGGAGTCCCGATCGCGCCGACTGTAATCGGACTTTCATTCGTAATCTGGACCGTGCCACCGCCGACCGCCGCGTCCGCATTGGTCACGCCGGACAGACCGTCGACCGTGCCGATCGTCAGCAAACCGCCGACCGAATTGTGAATGCGGATGTCGCCGCCGGCCGAGTTCGACGCGGAGACCATTCGCGTTTGTGTGTCGATCGCCGAGCTTTCAATCTTCGCGGCGGCAGTCGACCCACCCGTCGGCAGGTCGCCGGGATTCTCTGACAGTGCGGCATCCGTCGCAGAGCCGTCGCCGCCAATTCCCGTCGCGGCCTGCAGCCGGACAGTTTCCGAAACGATGTCGGCTCCACCGATATCTCCGCTGTCGATGATGCCTCCGGCCAGGGACTCAACGGCGATCACCGTGCCCGCTCCCTGCGAGGAATCATTCACCAGCCGGCTGATCGAAATGTCTCCGGTGGCCCGTACGCGGATATCCGCCGTCCCGTTGACGTTGAACTCGGTACCGTCCGCCATCGTAAACGTCGGTCCCGTCGTTGTCTGACCAAACAGAATCGGAGCGTTCTGAGTGCTGACATTTGCATTGATCGTCGCCCCGGCGTTCACAATCACTGGTCCACCACCGCCGGCCATCAGATCGCCGTTCAATGTGAGGCTGGTCGTCGTGATGTTGATACCCGCCGCGCCGCTTGTGTTGACCGTGCCGCCAATCGTCGTCCCGGTGCCACCATTCTGAGTGAACGAGGTCGCCTCAAAGTTTCCGTCGATTGTGACGTCGTCAGCCAGCGTGATGACCACATCGTCAAAACGATTGACTGTCGTACCGAGATCGCCTCGGACCAGAACGTCGCCGCCTCCCGTCGTCAGCGTGAGGTTCGTCACCTCGGTGCCCTGCGGCGTGAGGCCATTCTCAAAGATGATGTCGCCACCGGTGGCGGCTCCCGAATCGATTGCGACTTCCGTCGCCCGAATATCGACGTCGCCGTTAAAGCGAATCTGCCCGCCGGAAGAAACCACCATCAACGTCGCACCCGACGGGTCGAGCACAATGCCGCCCGCAATCGGCGTCGCACTGCCAATGTTGATTCCACCAAACGCGTTGACCAGATCGACCGGGCCGGTGCCGTCCGGCATCTCGATGTCTGCCTGACCGAAGACAACTCCGCCGTCTGCGCGAGTCACGTCGAGCGCTCCGACGGCGACGGTTCCGCCAAGGTCCTCGTTAAAGAAAACGGAACCGGTCCCGGCCGTCAGCGTGAGATTGTTCGTCTCGCCGGAGACACTGTCGACCGAGGCGTTATTCGTAAACGTGATGTCTCCGCCGACCGTCGCACCCGTGGAGAGCGTTATCGAAGCTCCGGCCAGAGTGATCGGCCCGTCGACTCGAATTGCGTCGCCCGTCGTTTCAATCGAAATCGCCACACTGTCAAACGTCACTCCGCCCGCGATGGGAGCGGCACTGCCAAGATTGATCGCACCGTCTGTTCGAACCGAGCTGATCTCACCCGGATCGGCCGCAGTACCAAACGTCACACTCGTCGCGGTCGTGACATCGAGCGAACCGATCGTCTGGTCGCCACTCGTGCCGTTTCCAATGTCTCCGTCGAACGTCACCGCTCCACCGGAAATCGTCAGTGTGTTGTGCTCGCCCGCTTCCGAATCGATCGTTGATTTGAACGTGACCGATCCGCCCGCACCGGCGTTAACCTGAATGTTCTCCGTCAGCAGCACTGCATCATTAAATGTGATCGTCCCCGTCGTCACATTGACGACGGACGCAAACTGAGTCGTTCCTGCCGCATCCGTAGTGAGACTTTCCAGGGCATTCGTGCCGCCGATCGGGCCGAGGAACAGAGTCGCGCCGTCCGCGTTGACGACGAGGTTCGAACCTGTTCCCGGCAAGCCGTCATCATCAACCGTCGATCCGAACGTCACGTTCGTCGCGGTGATGGTCGAGTCGTCAGTCAGCGTGACCGCATCGTTGAGAGTCACGTCACCGTCAACGGTGATTCCGCCGTTCAGCAACGTTGTCCCGGCGGCATCCGTCGTCAGGCTGTCAATCGGAGCCGTGTCACCGACTGCACCGTTAAACCGAGTCGTCCCGGACGCATTCACAACGAGATTCGACGCCGTCATCGAATTGCCATCGTCATTGAGCGTGCCCTGCACTGTCACGTTGACGCCGCTGATTGTTGCGTTGCCTGACAGAATCACCGGGTCAAGCAGATTGACATCTCTCCCTGCCGAAACGTTACTGAACAGCGTCGTTGTGTCGGCCGCGTCAATCGTGACCATGCCACCGGCCACCGCCTCGCCACCGATGACGATGTCCGCCGTCGCCGGGGCCTGAGCCCGACTCGTCAGCGAAATGTCGTTCCCGGCGACAACCTTCTGCACGACCGCCATGCCTGGCTGCAGGTCGATGCTGCCAGAGTCTCCAGCCGTCGCGAAGACGTCCGAGCCTGTGGCAGTCACGTCACGCCCCGCATTGAGTCCGCCGTCCGGTCCGACCTGCAGACCGCCAACCCCGTCGAGGTCCGTGTCGGCATTGATCGTGATGTCCGAGGTTGCTCCCGTCGCCGTCACGACGCCGATCAGGACGTCTCGCAGAGCCGACAGAGTCACGCTTGCCGCCGTCGAAACGTCATTCACGACGATCGTGTCCAGGCTTCCTCCGGTGATCAGAATATTGCCGGCACCGACCGTCGGCAGCCCCTGCACAATCGCTCCGCTGATGTTGAGCGTTCCGCCGATGCCGTCCGCCGAGCTGATCGCCGAACTCGCAGCGATCGTCAGGTCGGAAGTCGCATTCAGCGTGATGTTGCCACCGTTCGTCGCACCCGTTCCGCTCGTAATCGGTCCGGTGAACGTCACGGATCCGCCGCCCGACTGATCGAAATTGACAGGACTGCCGACTGTCGAGATCGAAGTCACCGTCACTGGCGAGGCTGAAATGTTGTCGATGTCGACGGCTCCAGCGCCGTTGTTGTCCGCACCGATCGAGGTCCCGGAAAGTTCGACCGCAGCCGTATTGCCAATCCCGGTGGCTGCATTGAGGCTGATCTTCGTCGCGGTGATGTCGATCACCGGTGAGCCCGAATCGTCCACGGCATCGTTAATCGAACCGGTGTCTGCAGTGACAGTGACTGTCGATGCTGCCGTGACCGCACCGAGCAGAATGTCTCCCGCATCGGCGTTGAGCTTCACCTGGTCGATCGAACTCACCAGGGTCGCGACAATCCCGCCGGTCGTCGTGCTGAGCGTCACGTTGTCGCCCGATCCGCCACCGCTGGCGACATCCATCGCCACAATCTGCCCGCCGGCATCAACGCGGATGGACCCGTTTGTCGTGTCAACATTGACCAGCGTAATTCCGTTGGCTTCGTCAATGTCAAGATTGCCCGCCCCGGCACTCGCATCAAGATTCGCAACGTTTGTCTCAATGGCATTGTCTGCGGCGAGTCCCCCTGCCGCGCCGATTCCGTTCGCCGCCGTGACCGTGACGACAGCGTTCGCGCCGGTCGCCACAAGATCCGATCCGCCCGTGTCGCCTCCGTCAATTACCTGGCCGGTCGTTGAAGTGACGGCGATGGCCGAACCCGTGTTGTTTGTCGTGACGACTCGCCCGAGCGTCACGCTACCGTCGGCGGAGATGCTGACCTGCCCGCTGCCGGCATTCACGACGGCGGTGTCAGACATTGTCAGAGCACCGCCGCTGCCGCCGGTCATGTCGGCCGTGATCGAGACAGCACCGGATGTCGATGTCACGTTCGAGCCGGCTGCCAGAAGCACGTCGTCATCGACGCTCGTAATCGTGATGGAACCGGAATTCGAAATCACATCGGAGACATTCCGGACGCCGCTGGTCTGGCCGTCCCCGGTGATCTGGATCGTGCCCGTCCCGGTGGCCTGAACGATGCCGGATTCGATGTGAACTCCGTCGTCGCCGGTTGTGGTCTGCCCGGAAATCACGATGGCCGCATCGACTGTTGTGATGCTGCCTTCCAGGAAGACGGCATTCAGCGTTCCGCCCGTTCCGTCAATCGTGATGCTGGTTGCGTTGGGAGCCGGGCCTGTCGACGTTACCGAAGCCGCTGAACCGACATGAACTCCGTCTTCTCCGCCGGCTGTCGCGTCACCCTCGATGGTCATCATCCCGGCGACGGCAGTGACCATCGCCGAACCGCTCAGGAAGACACCATCGCTGCCGGCGGTCGTTCCGTCAATCAAAACGGCGCCTGCACTGGCGACCACGCCGCCGGTCGAAGAGACCGTCGCGTCGGTGATGTCGACGCCGTCTCCAGTGCTCGCCGTTCCGATTAATGTGATGTCGCCCTGGTCGGACGTCACCAGAGTCGCCGCGTCTTCCAGCTCGACTCCGTTGGCATTGTTCGTCGCGGTTGAGCCTCCGATCAGCTCAATGTTTCCGATCGTTGTGCGAGCGACTCCGCCATTTTCAAACTGCACGCCGTCGTCCCGCGAGCTCGTTCCGCGAACGGAAATGTCGCCGGCTCCGGCGTTGAGCGTCGCTCCGTCAACCCGGACACCGTCAAGAGTAGTCGCAGTTCCGATCGCAGCGTTCGTTGACGGATCGGTGCCGCCGCCGAGCGTGATGTTTCCGCCGTTCGAGGTCACGTTGGCCGTCACGACGATTCCGCCGCCTGGCGTCGTCGTCTGGTCGCGGTCCGAATTCAGGACGACCGTCCCGCCGTTGGATGTCACTGCAGCATTCACAAAGATATTGCTGTTCGCCACCACTCGGACCGTTCCGGCAGCGTGGTTCGTGAGCGACCGATTGATCGTCACAGCGCCGGTCGCCGAAACCGTGAGGTTGTCACCGATCGGTGTGCCGCCTGCCGTGTCGTCAATCAGGATTCCGCTGAGACTCGCCGGCGTTCCAGGAAGAGCCGCCCTGACGTTCGACGTGAGCAGCACCGTACCGACGGTTACGTTCCCAGTGCCGGCAATGTGGAAGTCACCTGAATCCGTCTGGCCAGCGACAGCCGCCGACAGTGTCTCAATCGAATCCGCATCGGTACCGACGCCCGTCTTACCGAAGAACGCGACGCGGGCTGCAAACACGTCCTCGCCGCCAGTGTTGCCCCCATCCACGATGTTTGCAGCCAGGCTGACGACATTGACGAGGTCCGTCGTGATGACTTGACCGAGAGTCAATTGGCCGTCGGCAAACAGTTCGACCTGACCTCCGCCACCGTTGAAGACCGTCCCGTCGGCCATCGTGATCACGCCGCCGGTGCTGCCAGCAGTTGCCTGATCGGCGAAGACACTGACCCGGCCGCTGGCTGCCGCGTTGTTGCGAGTCACGTCGCCGTTTGCTCCAAACAAAACGTCGTGGTTTGCGGAGATGGCGATCGTCGAGGCAGCCCCCGTCGACCGAACAAGTCCGTTGATCTCCGTGTCAGACGCCGCAGGAGCACCCGCTCCCGAACGGATCGTGATATCGCCGCCGGCCAGCACCTGAGCCGTCGTGCCATCGGCATCGATCTGAACCGCTTCCGTTCCGGTCACGTCCGCGTTGAGGTCCGAACCTGTCAGCGTCACGGCGTCGGCCGAGTTCACCTGGCCAGCCATCGTCACCCGAACGCCGCCGAGCCCGTTGTTCTCGCTGTCCGCGGTGATCGTGATGTCCGAACCCGTACCTGTCGTCTGAACCGTCGCGCCGATGATCACGTCGCGGGAAGCTGACAGAGTCAGCGAAACGCCTGTCGTCAGATTGGCACTCACAACGAGATCGTCGTCGCCGTCGTCATTCCCGTTCAGTGTGATCGTGCCGGCGCCGGTATTGAGCGGGGCACTGAGAGAGACCGCTCCGCTGAGACTGATGCCGCCACCGGTTCCCGTCGTCGTGTCGATCGGCTGACTGACTGTGATCCGACCATTCGTCGCGTTGATCGTCACCGCGCCGCCGTCGCCCGTTCCGCCGGTCGACATTCCCGTCGCAGAACCCACCGTCCCGACCGTCACATTGTTGGCGTCGGTTAGTGAGACGGAACCTGAATCCAGATCTGCGGCAACTGTCCCGAAATCATTCATCGCGGAATTCAGAGTCACCGTCGCCGCACCGAGTAGTTCGAGGTCGGCCGTGATTGTGCCGGCCGTCTGGTTGACCGTACCGCTCGCGAATGTCGAAATCGTCAGGTCGTCCTTCGACATCACGTCGCCGGCCAGCGTCACGTTGCCGGAAGCCGTGCCGGTCGTCAGAGAAATGTCCGCGCCCCCACCGGTGGTCTCAAGAGAACCGGATCCGCTGACAGAAATTCCGCCCGACGTATCTGTGCCCGCCGAGATTGCCAGTCCGCTCACGGCTTGAACCGCGGCACTCACCGTCACGTCGTTCGTCGTGTCGATCGTCGCCGACGTTCCAGCGGAAACGTCTTCGTTGATCGTCAACGAGCCCGTCACGTCCAGGTCCACAACTGTGCCGGCAGAAATGCCAGCTGTCGCGCCGATTCCGCCGACGATCAGGTTCGTGGAGTTCGTCAGGAAGACCCCGCCAGTCGTTGCCGTTGCCTCGACATTGTTCAGCGTGGTCTCCAGCAGACCATTGCCCGTGCCGCTGGCCTGGCCGACGGAACCGTTCGCCGAGAGAACCGCCGAAGCTGCGCTGATGTCCCGTCCTGAGTTTCCATTGTCGAGGATTGAACCGGCCGTCGACGTCACCGTCACCGCACCGCTCGTGGAAAGAGCAGTCAGCGAAACATTGCCCGTTGCCGTCAGGTTGACATTACCGCCGGCGATCGCGCCGTTCTGCACGATCGTGCCGCCACTGTTGACGTCGATGGTGGTCGTCGCCGTGACGGTTCCGCCCAGCGTCACGCTGGTGGTGGCGTCCAGAATGTCGAGGCTGTTGACTGTCAGTGCCGCGTAGCTCTGCACGTCACCGTCACGCACGGTCAGGTCGCCGCCGCCGGTCACCGCGCCGGTGAGCGTGACGTTGCCGGCCGCTCCGGCGTCGAGTGCCAGGTTGTTGCCGCCGGTCGCGATCGTCGAGCTGAACAGGATGTTGCCGGCGGCTGTCCCCACGGTGTCGATGTCGACGTTGCCGCCCAGCGTGACCGCACGGGTGAACGTGACATTGTCGTCAGTCGTGTCGATGTCGCCGGACGTGGTCAGCGTGCCGGTCTTGTCCGCTCCGAAGGTCACGGCCCCGCCGGCCGTGATGGCGCCGGCCGCGGCGATCGTGGTGACGCCCGTCGCGTCGATGTCCACGGTGCCTGACACGCCGATCGCGGCGTTGATCGCGATTGTCGAACCGGCGTCGTAGTCGAGGTTGGTGCCGCTGGCGATCGCGCCGTTCTGCACGATCGTGCCGCCACTGTTGACGTCGATGGTGGTCGTCGCCGTGACGGTTCCGCCCAGC
>JAQBVJ010000027.1 GCA_027623235.1 Planctomycetota bacterium | reverse complement strand
AAACGCTATCTGATCATGGATCGCGATACGAAGTTCTGTGAATCGTTCCGCTCGATCCTGCGTCAATCCGATGTGCAGCCCGTGGTGCTGCCGCCGAAGAGCCCGAACCTGAAGGATCATGTGGCATCTTGCACCTCATTCGTACTTTGGGGTGGGACCTGTGGAAAACGGCTTCGTTCTGAGAGTTTCTGGCCCTGGCTTTTGCACGGTGAGTGTTCGTTGGGAATGTCGTACAGGCATTCGTGCTTGTCGTTGTAGGAGTGCCCTTCCAGCAGTCCGTTGCGGCGCCAGATGTTTATGGTCTGTCGTGTGACCTGCAGGTGCTCGGCCAGTTCGACGACCGTGAGCAGGCCCCTGTCGCGGAGCCGCTGGTAACGACTCTTCAGATTGTAGGCGCGACAGATACGTTGAACGATCCGGTTCGTGAATGGCTTGTGCTCGCCGGATGTTCTGCCCTGCTGATTCAGTAACAGGGCAATCTCGCCTGTCGTGTGCTGATCCAGAAGCCGGTCGATCTCATGGACGATGTCTGTGTCCGTCTTTCGAGCTTCGCCGGCGGTCAGGGGTTTGAAAATGTCCAGGCTGCGGGTGGCGCCGCCGCGCAACCGCACCTGAGTCTGAATCGTCTGCGGGCCTTTCACGAGTGTCACGTCTTCGATCAACAGACGGACCATACGCTTCCGCTGCAGGTCCGGCGTCTTCTCATCACGCCAGATGCGTGGGAAGTCACTGGCCAGCGCGAGGACTTCCTGCCGCGTTTCCTCATCGAGTCGCTGCCGGTCGGAGGAAGCGAGTTGTTCGTATTCATCCTGCGCGTCAGCCAGGGCACGCAGCGCGTGATTCCAGTCGGCTTCCAGCGTGTCCGCCACGGATAGAGCAACATTGTGTCTGTAAATTCGGCCAGTCGGTTTCGGGGTTTATTTATTAAATGTGAGGTACTTGATTCCAGTTTCCCATTCGTCGCTGAGTTCTACGAGAACGGCCGTGACGAGTCTGAGCAGTGATGCTTCGTTGGGGAAGAGTGTGGCGACTCGAGTGCGTCGTTTGAGTTCTCTGTTTTGCCTTTCCAGCATGTTGGTGGTCCGCATTCTTTTTCGATGCTCTGCGGGGAGTGTGAAGACCGCCAGGCCTTCGGGGATGTTTGCTTCAGCCCAGTCGGCCAGCTTTGGAACGGTGTCTTTGTAACGCTCGACAAAGCGGCAGAGTTCTTCGGTGGCGTCGTGAGCATTCCTTGCGGCGAAGATGTTTCGGATGTCGTCGGCGATTTGTTTTCGCAGTTCCACTTTGGGCGTGTGCTGCATCGCATTCTGGGCGAGGTGAAACTGGCAGCGTTGCCAGGTGACTCCGGCGAACGTCGCCAGTCTGGCGGCCTTGAGTCCTTCATGAGCGTCGCTGACGATCAGCTTGACTCCGTGCAGGCCGCGTTGCTTGAGTGAGACGAGAAACTCGCGCCAGTGAACTTCGGCCTCTGACAGCGAGACGCTGACGCCCAGCACGCTTCGATGTCCGCCGGGTTGAATGCCGATCGCCACGAGGACGGCACAGTCTCGAACACTTCCGGCCACACGGACTTTCTCGTAGCGGGCATCCAGGATCAGGTACTCGATCTGATCGAGAGGACGATTTCGCCAGGTCTCGAGCTCGTCGTCGAGCAACTTTGCGGCTCGACTGACCTGCGTGCTGGAGACATCCAGTCCGCAGAGTTCGGACGTGATCTTCGCGACTTTTCGTGTCGAAACTCCCTGGACGTACATCTCGGCGACGGCCAGCTTGAGTGCTCTTTCGCTGCGTTCTCCTCGTTCGAGAGCCGACGGATAGAAATCACCGTCTCTGGTCTGCGGTACTTTCAGTTCGAGCTTTCCCATTCGCGAGTTAACGGTCTTCGGCTTGAATCCGTTGGCATAAGACCTTCGCTGGTCGGTGCGTTGATACGGCTCGGCACCGATGTACTGAGTCCGTTCGATCTTCATGGCTTCGTTAAAGAGAATCTGAATGGCGTCGGCCATGCCTTCAAACCCGTTGTCGGCCAGCAACTGGACAGCATTCTGAAGATCGGTAGATTGAATCTGGTGGGTCATGATCGTGTTTCCTTTTCGTCGTGTTGGAACTTCGAAAAGAAACCGATCTGGCCCGCTCTTTCAAGCGGTCGCCGATCCTTGCCTGTGTCGTTCCGTTCGCAGGCTCACAGAACGACACAGGCAAGGATCAAGCAATCAAAAGTACAGAACGAAAGTTACACCACCCCGCCACGAGTCGGTTGCCGGGATCGACCTGCATGAAGCGCTGCCGGGCGAGATCGGCTGCGTACTGCAGTCGTTCCACGTGCTGCCGGCGCAACTGGTCGACTTCGGCCAGACGCTGTTCGAGTTCCTGCTGCACGGTGACCGCGATATCGAGCGTCAGTGGCGTCATGAGTTCCAGCAACAGAGTGCTGATGGCCTCATCGAGTGTCCGGCCGGGAATCGACTGGCAGATGGGTTCGGCATGTTCGATGCCATCCCGCTGGCAGACATACGTAGGCACCTGTCGGCCGTTGCGCGTGTGATAACGCAGAGTCATCCGCTGACCACACAGACCGCACACAGCCAGTCCCTGCAGCAGAGCCGGCCCCTGTCCTGCGGGGCTTTTCCGGCGGTCGTTGCCATGCGCCTGAGCACACGAACGCAGTTGCCGGAGGTTCTTCTGGAACTGCTCCCAGGTGATGTAGCCGGGATGCGCATCAGGAATGACAACCTGCCACTCCTCGGGTGGCAATGCCACAGGCGTCTTCTTCCGGCCGGTCTGATCGACGCGATGCCGGCCATACACATACGTGCCCGAGTACCGGGGATTATGCAGCACTTGAAGTGCGCGGGAATGTTCCAGGGAAC
The DNA here is from genome assembly GCA_027623235.1 of Planctomycetota bacterium. Lineage (GTDB taxonomy): Bacteria > Planctomycetota > Planctomycetia > Planctomycetales > Planctomycetaceae > JAQBVJ01. The sequence goes on along the minus strand of JAQBVJ010000027.1, from coordinate 63,687 downwards.
CCCATACGTTCTCTCCCTTACGGGCACCACGCTGCAGCTTCCTGGGGAACTGCAGGCTCTGTTCGCGAAAGAACCGGACCACACCCGTGGCGGTTCCTGTCCGCTCGTACGTCTCGAAGAACAGTCGTAAAGCCTGTTGCACCTGCTGGTCCGGATCGAGGACCACACGATCCTGAGTATCGCGTACCAGACCAACGGGTAGTAGAAAGTTCAGCTCACCGCGACGGGCCTTGTTCATCAGCCCGCCCTGCAGTCTTGCCCGCAGCACGTGCAGTTCCGCTTCACTCATCGTGCCCTTCAGGCCGAGCAGTAACCGATCGTTGAAGTGGCTCGGATCGTACAGCCCGTCCTCGTCAAGGATCAGCGTGCTGGTTAATGCGCAGATCTCTAATAACCGATGCCAGTCGCTGCAGTTGCGGGCCAGCCGCGAGACTTCCAGGCCAATGACAACACCAGCCCGTCCGAGGCCGACTTCACTGACCAGGTGCTGGAAGCCGGCCCGGTCTGTCGATGAGGCTCCGGACTCGCCCTGATCGCAGTCGATGACGACCACCTGCTCCACCGGCCAGCCCAGAGCCACCGCCTTCTGGCGCAGGGCATATTGTCGCTGAGTGCTCTCCGTGTTCTCAATGACCTGCCGCAATGTCGACTGGCGGATGTAGAGATAAGCCTGACGACTCAGATGACTGGCCGTCACCTTCTGACTGTTGTTGCACGGCATCATGTCTCTCTCCTGGAATCGGGAAGTGGAAAGTAGAAACAGGCAACACGCTCACGCCGGGATCGGCGAACGCTTCAGAATCAAGTCAACCACCAGCGAAGTGATCTGCTGCTGGAACTGCGCCGGCGGTGGCGCGGCCGGCGTGCCTGTCTGCGGAACAGTGCGTACGCTGGATTCTCCAGCATCTGTCCCGCATGAACTGTGAGTGGAGTCACGGCGAGCGGTCGCTGCCGCGTCGTTCTCGGGGGCTGCACTGTCCATCGCCGCCCAGGCATGCATCCATGCTGCCAGCCCGCGTGCCAGCAGCAGATGCAGTCCCCAGCGGCGTGCCGTGAGAGCCATGCCGGCCTGTACGTCGTCACGCAACTGCTCATACCGTGCGACAAGCGTGGCTGCTGACATGCCCTGGCCCTCGCTCATGTGGCCGCAGTCTATCGCCCTTTTTTTCGCTGTCGGGCCAAAGCCCGTTCGATGCTCCGCGGATGCACGGTCAGTCCGAACTCCCGCGTGATCAACTCGACCATATCCGCCGTACGTAACGTGCTGTCGCTGAGCAGTTGCCCGCCCAGAAACTCCATCACGTCGCGGTTCAGCTTGTGCGCGTCTTTCGGACCTGGTCGTTTGGGAATCAGTCCGGGCAGCCCCTGCTGCTGAAAGATCGTCTGTGTCTGATAGAACGCCGTCCGCGAAAACCCGAACCTCCGGGCCGCCTCGCTGACGGACACTCCGTCTTGCTGCACCTGCCTGAGCATCTCGTACTTGACCTGTACGAGATCGCGGGGATCGAAGAACTCCTGCGTCCGAAACAGCTCGTCGGAGACCCCGTCGGCCGACGCGTACAGTGCTCCCAACTCGCGCAGTGCCTGAACCTTGGCCACTTCGGCGGTTGTGTCTGTGCCCATCGGACCTTCCTGATTGCCCCTGCGAGACTGTCAGGGTGATTATGCCGCAATCCGGAATCGCGTCAATATGACTATGTCGGAAATATGCCTCGATAAGTGAGATTAATCTGCCGTATATGACTGTGCTTCTACGGGAGACCCAGTGCCTGTGCGGCAATATCTCCTTTACAGTAGAGGCGTAATCAGGTTGACAGTCTGAACCAGCCTTCATGATGACTGTCCCCCGACTGCTGCCAGCAGATCGCGCAGATTCAGCAGGTCTTCGACGCGAAAGGCGGAGCGTCCGCCGGCGAATTCAATGAGCGGATCAACGGCCGCAAGCGTCGTCCACAGCAGGGGAACGGACACCAGCCGTCCGTCATCGTCATAGAAGTAGGCGCGCTGCTCGCCCCAGGTCTGACGGCACGTCACAAGCTGCAGGTCACGACCAGCCAACGGATGAAACGGGTGAATCACCCGAAACACTCCATCCCCGCCGTCGCAATCCGGTGCAATTGACAGCGTGTGTAAACGGCCGCTGCGAGAGGTTCATTCAGACGATCAAACTGGAATGCCTCGGTAAATTCATCGTCTTCGGAAAGCGGCATCTGGATTATCTGGTGACCGAGTTCACCGAATACTACAACACGGCGAGGTCCAGCATGGTCTGAGGCCACCTGTCACCAGTGCGAGAGAACCCGGATGAGGTCGCGACGTTGAAGCTCGACCAGATCGTGGTGAATTTGTATGTCGGCGGGATCGTCAAGACGTTCGCAAGAAAGGCTGCATAGCAGGCAAAGAACTCTGTCCAACCGATAACTCCGGGACATTCAATCGGTCAGCGGCTGAGACTTCTCACACAAATTGTTCATGAGGTGCAACGGAAGTCGCCCCCAGGCGAAGCATCGCACGATCCATATCAACTCACGGCAATCGTATGTGCAGAGCTGAAATGTCGAAGTCACGAACACGCGGGACCGGATGTTGAAGATTTTCGCCGTCGGCGGGACCAACGGTATTACTTCACGGTCTGACCGCGAGAAATTTGAAGAGGTCGGCCATCGCCTGCTCGTTGATGGCCTTCTCAAGTCCTTCCGGCATGAAGGACACACCGGTGCTGTTCAGTGTTTCGATTTGAATGCGGAGCACTTCTCTGGATGTGCCGTCGGCCTTCTGAAGCCTGACAGAATTCGACGTTTCTTCAGTGATCATTCCACTGTGGACCCTCCCGTCCGACGTATGCAGCACGTAGTTTTGAAACAACGGCTTGAGCTGCCGGTTCGGATCCAGGATGTCGATGAGCAGAGCGTCAGCCGTTCGACGCGCCGTGTCGTTGAGAGGTGGCCCGATGGTCTTGCCGAGATCACCTCGCTTGTGACACGCCGCGCAGACACGCTCGTAGACCTTTCGCCCGCGTTTCGCATCACCGCTCGTGATCAGCGCGGATTTAAACCTGGCGATGACCAGATCGCGACCGGCATGACGTTCTGCCGGGAACAGCTTGCGCAGCCTGGCCGCAGTCGGCTTGTCCGCCTGCGTCAACAGCCACTCGATCCGTGACCGGTCAAACTCATTTTTCGAGACGGTTCCAGCCTCGATCGCATCCAGCAAACTGCTGGTCCACTTTTGCCGCGACAGCAGCGTTTCGACAGTCGACCGTCGGACGGAAGGAGTCATGTGCGGCCAGTGATCGAGCAACAGTTCCACCACCAGCGGCTGATCGAATCTCGCCAGCGTCTCGCACACGGCCAGCTGGAGCGGTGCCGGCTGGCCGGCACTGAGCAGTCGATTGAAGAGCTGTCGCAGCTCGGCGTCGAATTCCGACAGACCCAAAGTGCGGACGGCTTCCAGACGCCGGCCGATCGGTTGGGAATCGTCGATCGCCGAGAGGTGAGCCTGCGTGACAAGCTGCTCAAACATCTGCCGTGTCGAGCCGGCCGCAGTCAGGCGTCGTAGCTGCTCTCGGCGGACGCGGGCGAACAGGCTTCGTTGAATCGCTTTTGCGAAATCGGGATCAACCTCTTCGATCGTGCTCAGACTCTGCAGGACGGTGGCGATCTCGCCCGCGTCGCTCTTAACTCCGATCTGCGAGGCTAGATCAAGCAACAGTTGGCGGATCGATTTCTTCGAAACGGATTTGCGGTCTGAGGTCAGTCGAGCAAACACGTCTCCGGCGCCGGACGTCAGAGAACTCTGCACAGCCATCAGCAGCCACGGATTGTCCGCGTCGCGTCGTGCGAGTTCCGCGAGCGCAGCATGGCGTCGTGGATTGGGTATCTGCCCCAGTGAGAACGCCAGTTGGAAACGCACGCGCAGGTCCGGGTCGGTGACGCGTTCGAACAGTGCTTCGCGCAGTGGCGGTGAATCTGCAACGGACGATTCTGCCAGCCGGATGGCATGCTCACGCACAAGCGGGCTGGCATCGTCCAATGAGTCTCGCAGCAGGTCGTGGCTGAGCGCGTCGAGTGTCTGCAGAGAAGACAACGCCAGCAGTCGGGCTCGCGAAGATTGGGAGTTCTGCACGGTCTCAGTCAGAGGACGGATCGAAGCCGGATCAAGCCGCTCAGCCAGTAGTCTTGCTGCGGTGTCGCGATGCCAGCCGTTTGGATGTTCGAACAGGCGGACGAGTTCAAGAGTGTCGAGATCGTCGAAGCTTGGCCTGGGTCGACTTTGATACTCCCGAGGAACGATCCGGTAGATCCGGCCGCGGTCGGTGCCGAGGCTCGGGTCAAGTTCCTTCAATGACTCGGGCGTGACGAATGCCGCGCCTTCGATCAACTGCCGATACATGTCCACGACGTAAAGAGCGCCGTCCGGGCCATTCGCAAACTGCACTGGTCGAAACCAATTGTCCGTCGATGCCAGAAATTCGGCGTCCGGATCGGCTCGCAGTGCAGCGTGCTCGATGCCTCGCAACTGAAGGCGGGCTCGATAGACGAGATTGTTCGCTACTTCGCCGACAAACAGGTTGCCGTAGAACTCGACCGGAAAGGCGTCACCGCGATACATCGTGATCCCGCTGGCAGATGTGAAGACACCACCAGCTCGCGCTTCCTCAGCGTCCTTGCGGTCGCTGTCGGCCGCGAGCAGAGATCGTGTAACGCGCCACGGTTCCAGTGGACTGATTCGTTTCAGCGGCGCCAGCGGATCTTCCGCGTTGATGTCCCGTGCAGGTCCCGGCGGAGCAAAGAACGGATTCCGAGCCGCATAACGGTCGTCGTACAACAGCTGCTGCAGCGGATAGACGTTCGAGCAAAGAAACTTGCGGCCCTGGTCATCCATCGCCAGACCGTGCTGGCCTCCCCCGCTGGTCAGCTCGAAATCAAGAGTTCGCGGATCGAGGATCACTCCGCGACCTCGGATATCGATCGCCGCGGATTCGGGCTGATCGGGACGACGGATGCGACCTCCAGCGAATCCAGTGGCGATGTGGATCCGATTATCGATGCCCCAGCGAAACGAGTTCAGCAATCCGCCACCGGCAAAGTCCCTGCCGAAACCTGTCAGCACAACTCGCTTTTCGTCAGCGACTCCGTCGCCATCCATGTCCCGACAGTACAGGATGTCAGGCGGTGCGCCGATAAACACGCCGCCTTTGTAACAAGTCACCGCCGTTGCGAACGGCACTTCCACAAAGACCGTGGCCTCGTCAAAGCGACCGTCGCCGTCCGTATCCTGGAGCCGTCTTACCCGACCGGTCCGCTGCGATCCGCGAGGAATCCGATAGTGATTGAACTCGGGATACTCGACGACAAACAGAGCACCGCTTTCGTCAAACGCCATCGCGACCGGGTCCTGCACCAGAGGTTCGGCGGCGATCAGTTCGATCCGGAAACCCGGATGCAGCTTGAACGACCGCAGAGCATCGGACGGTTCAAGTGGCTTGGCAGCCCGCGATGCGTTTGGCTGATCTGCTTCGTTCTGACCAAAGACCGGTGGCAGCGCGGCTCCACTCAGCCACAACAGGACAATTGCAGGAGTCACGCAGAAGGGACGATGAGGCGTCATCTCTGCATCATAACAAACCCGTCACGAGTCAGGGATTGACCGACTGTGAGCGGCGAGATGACGCGACATCGCCGATTCCACAGTGGTCACAGTGCGGTAGTTCCGCTCGCAGAGATCTGTGCGGGGGACGCCGGGTAACCGGCGGCCCTATCGAGAAGGACTCCAATTCAAATGCCATCTCCCACCTGCATTCGTAGGCTGCCGTGAGGCGAAGGTCCAGAAGGCTCACTTTATCGGGAGCGTCCAGATCTTGACGGTCTTGTCGTAGCTGCCCGACGCAATTCGCTTGCCATCCGGCGAAAACGCCAAAGCCGTCACGCTGAAACCAAGCCGTCCGTCCGAGTGAGCCGTGATCTTCGTGAGCTGTGTGTTGCTGTTGCTCGTATCCCAGACGTGAAATGTCCCGTGCCGTTCTCCCGTGGCAAGGAAGCGTCCGTCCGCAGACCAGGTGAGTGACGTCACGACTCCGCGATGACCGCTCAGCGTTGCGGTTTCCTTGCCGGTTTCGACATCCCACAGCCGCGCTGTCTGTTCGAAGCCGCCGGTGGCAAGCGTTTTGCCATCCGGGCTGATTCTTAGAGTCAGCACCTGCCGACCGGGATGAGCTTCTAAACTGTGAAGCTGTTTCGCCGACGGCAGTTCGAAGATTCGGACGTTGCCTGTTCGGGTTCCGGCTGCCAGCACCCTGGCATCGGCTGAGAAACAGACATTGCCGACCCAGCTACGGAATCCGCCGATCTCAATCGGAGGCGAATCTCCGTCGACAGATCGAACTCGGACGAATCCATCGCGGCCCCCGATTGCCAGCAGTTTTCCATTCGGAGAGAACGCAGCCGAATTCACCTTCGCGCCTCCGAGTCCCGTCTGCCGCGTGCTTTCTTCGAGCGACTTCGACCAGCTCACAAGTTCGTTCTGGCTCACTGATTGCACAGTGCCTTCTGGTGAAACGGGTAGAAAAAGATCGAAGACCCAGTCGGTGTGACCTCGCAGCACTTTTTCACTCTGTCCGGTTTCTGTATTCCAGACACACACAGTCTTGTCCCAGCTTGCCGAATAAAGTCGCTCGCCGTTGTCACTGAAGGCCAGCGCTGAGACGACGTTTTCGTGGCCTTCCAGGACGATCGGCTTTTGTGCCGCTGCGACTGTCGGCAGGAGGAGGAGGATCGCAGCTGCAACTAAGCGCGCGGGCTCGAAAGGAAGGGGCGAGTCAGTCATGGCATTTCCGGCAGCGTGTTTCGACGGTTTTCGTTTTGGGATAGTATCAGAGTCAGCAGTTTCAGCGACCGGCGAGGACGGCGACGATGGCTTCATCCAGTAGCTCCGAACTCCGACATCCGAACTTTCATCGGAGAGAATTCCTTCAAGCGGGAGGACTCGCCGCGCTCGGCGGCTTGTCGATGTCCGACGTAGCGACTCTTCGCGCTGCATCTGGCAGTTCGAGTGGTCCGCCGCGCCGCCCGAAATCCGTAATCTACATCGTGTTAACAGGTGGACTCGCGCAGCATGAGAGCTTCGATCCAAAACCCGAAGCATCGGCCGATGTGCGAGGTGAGTTTGGCGCGATCGAGACAGCGACACCTGGACTGTTTATCTCCGAGCACCTGCCGAAGCTTGCTGCCCGCAGTGAGAAGTGGGCTCTGTGCCGCTCGCTGTCGCATTCCTGGAACGAGCACATCCAGGCAACGAGCATGATGCTGACAGGGAGGAGCATCCTCTCGCCGAGCTTCAGCCGCGTGCCGAAGTCGACGGACTTTCCGGGCATCACGTCTGTTGCCGGGCGAATGGTGCCTCCGCGAAACAACCTGCCGAGCGCCGCAGTGCTGCCGTACTCGATCGATACACCGGGCACGAAGGCGGGCATGATGGGCGCCGGACACGACCCATGGTTTCTGAAAGCCGCGTCCGACTGCAAGTGGTCGGGAGCCTGCCCGAACTGCTGGGATCATCAGCGACGACCTCAGCAGCAGCACACCGGCTGGCCGGTATTCCAGGCACCCAACCTGCGACTTCCCGACGGCATCACGCAGCCGCGACTCGACCGACGCAAAAGCCTGTTGCAACTCGTCGAGCAACGGCAGCGGACGCTCGGCCAGACGGATGCCGTCACCAGCATGAACAACTACCGCACCGGAGCGCTGTCGCTTCTGACATCCGGCAAGGTCCGCAGTGCTTTCGACATTGAAAGCGAGGACCCGAAAACGCTGGACGACTACGGTCGCAACCTGTTTGGCTACTCCCTGCTGTTCTCAGCGCGGCTCGTTGAGCTGGGAGTCGGGATGGTTCAGGTGAATCTCGGCCGCGGTGGTTTTGACACGCATGGAAACGCGTTCGATCATCTCAAAAACCTGATGCTGCCTCCGACTGATCAGGCCATCGCCGCGCTGATCGACGACCTGGATTCCCGCGGCCTGCTGGAAGACACGCTGATCGTAGCGGCCGGCGAATTCGGACGGACGCCGAAAATCACTCGCCTGCCGCAGTTCTACGAACTGCCCGGACGCGACCACTGGGGAGCGGTGCAGTCCGTCTTCTTCGCGGGGGGCGGAGTTCAGGGCGGAGCTGTCGTCGGCAAGTCAGACCGCCACGGCGGCTACCCGAAAGAGGCAAAACAGACGCCGGAGAATCTCGCCGCGACAATTTACGACGCGCTTGGGATCAACCCTCAGGCGACGTGGAACGACGGAGCCGGACGACCGTACCACGTTTACCATGCCAACCCGATCGCCGGGCTGGTTTAGCTTCCAAATGCCCTTCGGTTCCGTAGGCGGGGCAAAAAGGGAAGCGTGTGACGTTTGTGTTGCCAATTCACGGCAATCGTCGCCGCCGCCGGTGCGCTTCGTGGTACGCTTCCGATGGAATCAGGTGGAAAATTCCGTAAAACCTGGACGGTCTCGTCGTGTCGAGCGACAAGCGTACCACAGCGCAACCAGCTGACAGGAAACACGTTAAAGCACTCTCGCCGGGTCCGGCCTGCACTAACTGCTTTGGCCTACGGAACCGAAGGCCAGAGTCCGGTCGGCAGCTTTGGAAAAGGCTGCCAGACGCCATCACGACGTGTCTGTTTTGCGAACCTGCAGGCTCAAACCAGGCCGGCGATTGGCGTGCCGTCGGAAATTGGTGTCGGGCGGGTCAGACGCGGGAAGTACGTCTGGTGCGGATCGAGGCCGAGCAGATGGTAGATCGAGGCTCCGACATCTTCCGGGCCGACTGGTTGACTGATCGGCGTTGCGCCTTTGCGGTCGGTGGCTCCGATGACGGCGCCGCCCTGAACTCCGCCGCCGGCCATCAGCAGGCTTCCCGCGCCGGGGTAGTGATCTCGTCCAGCGTTTTTGTTGATCCGCGGCGTGCGGCCGAACTCGCCCATGACCACGACGAGTGTCGAGTCCAGCATGCCTTTCTCACCAAGGTCGTCGAGCAGCGTCGACAGCGACATGTCGAGCTGCGGCAGGTTCCCCGGCCCCTGCGTCTTGTGCCACGGATAGCCACTGGGGATGACGGCCGGCTCATTTTCAAATGACATCATCGACTCGAACAGAAGATGATGGTTGTCCCAGGTCCCGTTGGTCGTTCCGGCTCCGAACAGCCCTCCCTGCACAGCATGGTTGATCGTGACGAATCGTGAGCCGGCTTCGATCAGTCGACGGCCGAGAAGAATTCTCTGGCCGTAAATGTTGTTGCCGTATCGTTCGCGCAGGGCGAGCGGTTCTTCATCGAGGTTCATCGCCTTCTGCATCGCGCCGCTCGTCAGAAGCGAAAGTGCTTCGTGCGAAAATCGATCGTGAGCTTCCAGCGAGCCGTCGCTCACCTCGCCGAGCCGGCAGAGGTTCTCCAGCTGGGTCAGCATCGAAGCCCGATCTTCAAACCGCACGTGCTCAAGATTCGGTTTTCCGAAATCAATCTCTGACTTCGACGGATCGCCCTTCACGTTGAACGCGTCGAAGGCGGCTCCCAGATAACCGGGCGGAGTCGTGTAGCGGCACGCGACGGGCAGGCCGAAGTGCGACGGCACGCCTGCGACGCGGTTGCCCTTCAACGCGGAGACCAGGCAGCCGAAGTTCGGGAAGTACTGTCCGGCGGGCGGCGGCAGGAATCCGCTCGAGGCGTGCTGCGATCCCGTGAGGTGGGAACCGCTTGCGCCTTTCCACGATCGAACGATCGCGCACTTGTCCATCCGCTGAGCCATCAGCGGCATCTTCTCGCAGATGAATGTGCCGGGAACATTGGTCGAGGTCGGGTTCCAGAGTCCTCGGATTTCCGGGGGAGCTTCCGGTTTTGGATCGAAGGTCTCGAAGTGAGAGGCTCCTCCAGCCAGAAAGATGAAAATGCAGGAGACATGCTTCGCGGCAGCGGGTTTCGACTCGGCAGCCCTCAAAAGCTGAGGCAGACTGAGCCCGAACAGGCCGGCCCCGATCTGCAGCGCTTCGCGGCGGCCCATCGGAAAGCCACCGGGCGGCAGTATTTGATCGTTCGTCGAGTCGGACATCGGGAACTCCGGGCGGGCACGCTGCCACACGATTCTCATCAGGCGGAAATCGGGAATTCGTTGTACCGAATCCCGCGACCGGGATCACCGCCGTTCGCGTCCGTGCAGCCCCGTCCGGTCGGACACGGCAGCCGGCCGCGTTATCATCCATCGGCAGAATTCCGTTGTCTCAGCACCAACGCCCGAGGACACCGTCATGCTCCGCATGTTTTTCCGGCATCGCACAATCTGTTTCGCACTCTTCGCGTGTCTGGCTTCGTCGAGCGTTTTCGCTCAGGACAACGCCGCAAAGAAAATGACCGCCGAGGATGTCGAGCGGCTTATCAAGGAGTGCTCGAACTGGGGTCGCTGGGGGAAAGAGGATCAGCTCGGCACGCTGAACCTGATCACTCCGCAGAAACGGATGGAGGCGGCGAAGCTGGTTTCGCGCGGCGTGTCCGTGTCTCTCGCCCGTGAAGCGGAGACGAAAGAGGCCCTCGATAACCCGCGACCGTTCGGCCACAAAATGCTCGCCACCGGCCTGGTCGAAGGCCAATGGGCGATGGACAACTACCAGGTCTCGTACCACGGTCTGGCCCACACGCACATGGACTCGTTGTGCCATTTGTTTTTCCGCGGTCGAATGTACAACGGGTTTTCGCGTGAGGAAGTGGGTGAGGCCGGCGCCGCGCGGCTGAGTATCGACAACGTTAAAACGGGGATCTTCACGCGCGGGCTGCTCGTTGACGTGCCTCGACTTCGCGGCGTGAAATATCTCAAACCGGGCGAGCCGATTTTTCCGGCCGACCTGGAGAAGTGGGAGAAGACCACCGGCCTGAAAGTGAAGCCTGGCGATGTCGTCTTCATCCGCACCGGAAGGTGGGCCTGTCGAGCCGACCGCGGTCCGTGGGATCCCGCCGTGAACGGCATGTCCGGTCTGCACGCTTCCTGTGCGACGTGGCTCAAGCAGGGTGACATCGCGATGCTCGGCAGCGACGCCGCGGCCGATGTCATCCCGTCGGGCATCGAGGGAGTCTCGCACCCGATTCACGTGCTGACGCTGCACGCGATGGGCGTCCACATTTTTGACAACTGCGACCTGGAAGACCTCGGCGAGACCTGTGCGAAGCTGAAGCAGTGGGAGTTCCTGCTGACCGCCTCGCCACTCCCGGTCAAAGGCGGCACGGGCTCACCGCTGAATCCGATCGCGACGTTTTGAGTCCGTCGTTACTCAGTGAGACGTCCTGGCAGCACCTTCGCCATCTCGTTCAGAAACAGACGTCGGATGGCGTCGTAGCCTCGATCGTTGGGATCTTCCAGGTTGTCCCAGTACCAGTAGGAGGGGTCGTCCGGTTGGTACGCGTGATGCCAGAACTGAACGCAGTGAATTCCGTGGCCGAGAAACTCCGCCCGCATTTCGATCAGAGTCACGTCGTCATGCCGCTCCGCGAATTTCCGGAGCACGTCGTTCCAGACGTTTAAAACGGCTGACCCTTGTGGCCACGAAGGAAGGCCAGCGTTTGCGACATCACTGTCTCCGTCGGTCGGGTCGTAAATGTCCGCGACGAAAATGTGGCTGCCACCCGGAAACGAGTCACGCACCTTCGCGGCAATCGTTTCGAGCCTCTGGTTGAAGTTCTTTTTCCACTCGCCAATCTGATCCGGCTTCGCTCCGTACATCGCGCCTTCTCTCGGAGGCGTCCGCCCGTAATTGTGTACGACGTCGTTTCCGCCAATCGTCAGAGCCACGACGCCAAACACGTCGCCAGGCCACGGTTTGAGTTTCGGCAGCTGATGATCCACACACTCGATCGACGTCATGCCGGAAATTGAAAGGTTGGTCGCCTCCAGATTCGGCAACACGCTCTTCAAATTCACGCCTTCCAGATCGGCAAACTCATCGGCCGGATTCCTGACGAGTCGACGGAAGTACGATTTGCCCGGCGAAGCTCCCAGGCCTTGAGTCACGCTGTCGGCCAGGCCGAGCAGTACGACTTTTCGCGGCGACCATTCTGCCGCGAAGGCGTCTCGCGACACGGCGGGGCCGGCGGGCCCACTCCCGACCGGCCGAGAGTAAACGAAGTATTTCCAGCCGACTCCCAGGCCAGCCACGATCAGGCCGACAATCAGCAGCGTGAATTTCGTCTTCGACCCGATCTCTTTTGCGGTGCAGAGGTCGATCCCGTTTCATCCATCGAAACTTTTCCTAAGAGAGGTTTCTGATGACGTCAGTTTATCGGTCACACCTCGTACGGCGACAGACCGACGTCGACGATGCTGCAGCCTTCGATGACTGGCAGTCCGAGCTCCCGGGCTCGCTCGCGCAGGTCGGCGTCGACGCTGCCTGGGTTGAGCCAGACCTCACCGGGATTCAACCTGGCGATTACTTCGAGCAGCTCGATGCCCTGCTCGGGAGGCAGGTAGACGCTCACCCGATCGACCGATTCGACAGGCAGGTCGGCGAGAGTCGCGTATGCAACGAGTCCTTCGATTTCGTCGGCGTACGGATTGATCGGAAAGACCTGGTACCCCTGCCGATGGTGAGCCCGCACGGAGATGTTGCCGAACTTGGCTCGATCGCGGCTTGCTCCGAGGATCGCGACGGTGGGTTTGCTGTCGCTCATGATTCCGCTGGACCGGCTGACGAGGACAGGTCTGCGGCCAGCAGTTCGTAAAGAGCCTCAAGAGACTGCGGAATCACTTTGGCTTCGCCGAGGATCGGCATGAAGTTCGTATCGCCGTTCCAGCGCGGGACAATGTGCCAGTGAAGGTGACCGGGCAGCCCGGCTCCGGCGACTCGACCAAGATTCAGGCCGACGTTGAAGCCGTCCGGGTGAACCGTCTTCTCCAGCGACGTCAGCATTTTCTGGAGCATCTGGTTGCACTCAAGCAGCTCTTCGTTCGACAGGTCCCGCAGGTCGGCCTTGTGCTCGCGCGGTGCGATCAGCAGGTGACCGTTGTTGTACGGAAACCGGTTGAGCACCACGAGCGACCGCTCGCCCCGCAGCACGACCAGATTTTCCGCATCGTGCCCGGCGTCACTGTCGCGGTAGTCGCACAGGAAGCACCCCGACGAACTGCCGGGTTTCGGGTCGGTCGATTTGACGTAGGCCAGCCGCCACGGTGCCCAAAGCTGCTGATGTGTCACGGCGAGTCCTACCTGCTCGGAATTCGCAACTGAAACCCCGGCTGCAGCACGGGCTCACGATCAAACGAATTCGCCCGCATGAGGTCGTCCACCGTGACTCCGTACTGCCGGGCGACGCTGGAGAGCGAATCGCCCTCTTTGACCTCGTAGAACGATCCGGGGTCGCGCGGCTGAGGTACGGTGAGAACCGTATTGGCCGCGGCGTCAGGAATCTGTTCGAAAGTCGTCGCTCCTCCCGCACCCGGAGCAAACGTCGGCCTCGGCTGGACCGGAGTCGGCGTCACCTGCGGCTGCATCGGCATCTGCTGATAATTCGGCGGCGGCCCGTAAAAGCAGCCGCAAAGCCCAAACGCCGCCGCGCCGATCGTGGCGAGAGTCAGCGAGGCTCGTTGTCGAGTTTTCGTCCGTGTCATTCCGTAGCCCTCCATGGTTCGGTCAGGCCGAGTTGTACCAGGAATCTCCGTTTCCAGGCAGCGCCGATTTGCAGTCCGTCCCGAGCCTACGCCTTCAGATCGATCGGCAGCTCGTCAATTTTCGCGGCACAGATAAAGTCGTTCTCGGAGAGGCCGCCGATGGCGTGTGTCCACAGCTCGACGGTCACATTTCGATACTGCACCAGGTGGAGGTCCGGATGGTGAGCTTCCGCTTCAGACACCTGGGCGACTTTCTCAAAGAAGCTCATCGCCGCCAGGAAATTCTTCACGACCCACGACTTGCGAATCCGCTCGTGGTTGCGAGTGATCTCCCAGCCGTCGAGCTGTTTGATCTGCTCCTGGGCCTGTTCCGGAGAAAACTTCGGCACGCCGCCTTCGCACGGCACGCACTTCTTCGCGGCCAGTTGATCGCAGGACAGAATTTCCATGAGCGTGTGCTTTCAATGCGAGGTTCATTGCGGACGCGAGCTGGAATGATCGGTACGATCCTGAATAGAGTCAAACCAGTTTTCCCGGTGAGTCATGAGCGAAATCCCGGACACGATCAGTCCCGTCAGGAAACGCCGCCTGCCATCCGCAGGCTGGAGGCTGGAACAGTTCCGGATCGCGTACTCGAAGCGGCAGGCCGTTTTCGCGGATTAAAATGGCTGGATATGGATGGCTGTGGGTTCACCGACAAGGGACTGTCTCACATCGCAGAGCTTTCGCAACTGGAGGCACTCTTTCTTACACACAGCGACATCACAGATAACGGAATGCGACATCTGCAGAAGCTGAATCGTCTTGAGGCGCTGAACCTGAGCGGCACAAAAATCACCGACACTGGGCTTTCCAACCTCCGCCACTTGACTCGCCTGACGGGGCTCGTGTTGGACGATACGAAAATCACGGGCGCCGGACTGATTCATTCAAGGGCACTTGGCAATCTCAATTATCTGAGCCTGAATGGAACGGCGATCACGGATGAGTCATTGAGCGAAATTCGTGCGCTGCCGCTGGAGCAGTTGTACCTGCGAGGAACTCCGATCACGGATCAAAGTCTGCGGCATCTCAGCGGTCTTTCAAATCTTGGGTGGCTCGACCTGTCCGGCATGCAAGTCACCCAGGCAGGCGTTGCCGGGCTGAAGAGCCTGAAGAATCTCCGAGACCTTAACCTCACGGAAACCGGAATCACCAGTGACCAGATCCGGAACCTGCAGGACCTGCTGTCGAATTGTGAAATCACTGGCAGCGAGGAATAGCGGACGCTGTCCGAGACGGAGTCCGATCTGACCCGGCGTTGGTCGGAACTCGCGAGTCAGTCGGCCGCCACCAGCGAGGCCAGCACTTTCCTCGTTCCGGTAAACGTCCTTCGGCCGTGCATCACGACAAAATTGTCGACGAGGGCCACGTCGCCGCGCTGCCAGGGGATGTCGAAGGTGATCCCGTCGGCGAGTTCCGAAGCGGTGTGAACAGCCTCGACGTCGAGCGGCGTGCCATCGCCAGACGTGATCGCTCGAGACGGGTCGTTGCGATCGTCCTTCCAGCCCTTTGACGCGGCGATGAGCTGATTGAAAAACGAACGACGTCCGGTGGACAGTTCCTTAACGGCCGGCAGAACGGGAGTCGTCGCGCGGAGACTGCCGTCGGCCTGCCACTCCCACGTGTAACCGAGAGAGGCCATCCGCGCTTCCGCGTCGCCTTGGCTCTCTGCGCGAAACGTGCTGCGCCAACTGCGGCCCATGCCGGATTTCGGATCGCTCTCACCCGGCATGACGTTGGAGTAGAGCAGCCCTTTCGACTCACAGTTCCGCACAAATTCCGGACACTGACTCTCAAGCAGATCGAGCAGCACGTCGGACCGGCAGATCGGAGTCGCACCGCCGGTTTCGGCAGGCTGCTCGCAGAAGAAAAACAGGCGGCTTGGAAAGACCGGCGTCTGAGCCATCTCATGGTGGAGCAGAATGCTGACCTCAGGCGGCGCCTCATTCGCCGTAAAGACCCGCTCGGTCTTGCTGATTCGGACGGCGTTGGAGAGCGACTCTTCGTACGGAAAGTTCTGAAAGCCGAACGCCGCGACGAAGGCGTCAAAGTCCTCGGCTGTTGTGAGCGGGAAGCCACGAAACAGAATCGCCCCGTGTCGGGCGGCTTTCCCGGTGAGCATGCCCGCGCTGGCGTGGAGCCAGTCGACCGTTTCGCCAAGGTTGCCGGGCGTTTCCAATTGAAGGACAAGAGGAAACGCTTCGTCCTCACCGAACGGGTGCGACTGGCCAGCGATGGCAACTTCGGTGACAGAACTGCTCATCGTGCAATTTCACAGGCAAGAGGATGTCGTCACAAAAGCAACCCGAAGCGTGAGCGAGGGCGGGAGTCGATCGACTTTCTCCCTCGCTCACGCTTCGGGTTATCAGGTGGCCGCGTCTCTTAATTCGGCCATGCTGTTAAAACAGCTCTTCGATCACCTTGCCGCCTTCTTTCACCAGCTTCAGCGGCTGGTTTTCAGCGGTGACGTATTCGTGTTCGTGGTTGATGTCGAGCGAGTGGCAGAACGTCATGAACAGGTCCTGCACGCCGACCGGCCGTTCGGTGACGTCGACGCCGTCTTTGTCGGTGGCTCCGATGACCTGGCCGGGTTTGACGCCGCCGCCGGCGAAGGCCGTGATCCAGCCTTTGGCGTAATGGTCGCGGCCGCCGTCCTTTTTGATTTTCGGAGTCCGGCCGAACTCACCCATCCAGACGACGAGGGTATTTTCGAGCATGCCGCGCTGCTCCAGATCCGTGACGAGCGTCGCGAAGCCAGGGTCCGCTTCCGCACACAAGTTGGGAGTGTCCCGGAATCCGTTGCCGTGCGTGTCCCAGCCGGCGTCGTTTTTGTCGCCGTAGCTGAAGACCTCGACAAAGTTCACGCCGGTTTCGACCAGTCGCCTGGCCAGCAGGCATCCCTGGCCGAATCGTGTTCGGCCGTAGGCGTCGCGGAGAGCGGCCGGCTCGCCATCCAGATCGAAAACGTTCAGGCGGGGGCTCGTCAGAAACCGGCTGGTGCGGTTGTAGATGTCCCGTTTTTCTTTCACGACATCGGCCGCATCCTGTTTCTCGAACTCGGCATCAAGAGCGTCGGCCAGGGCGAGGCGACGATTCAGCACGGTCGTCGGCATGCCGAGCCGGACGTCATCGGGGAGCTCGCCTGGCTGCTCGATCTTGAATGACTCGTACTTCGCGCCGAGGACTCCCGAGTTCACGTCGCGCGGCTTGATCCGCGGCTCGCCGATCCGGACGAACGAGGGCAGTTCGAACGACGCGTCGTAGCGCTCGTGAGCGACGACGGATCCCCACGTCGGATAGGCGATCGTCGGGTTGATCGGGTAGCCGGTCCGAGTCAGTTTAATCGCGCGGAAGTGATCGGCCTCGCCGGTACTCATCGAGCGGATGAAGCTGATCTTGTCTGCGACTTTCGCCACGTTCGGCCAGAAGTCGGCGAACTGAATGCCTGGCAGCTTTGTGTCGATCGTCTTCGTTGGACCCTGGTTGGGTGAGCCCGGTTTTGGATTGAACGACTCAAACTGACTTGGCCCGCCGTCCATCCACAAGAGGATCATGCTGCGCTGCTGTTTGCGAAGTTCCGCCGCCTGCGCGATGAAGAAGTCCCGCCAGCCAAGCTGCGTGGCGCCGAGAGTTCCGGCTCCGAGCGAGAGCTGCTTGATGAAGTCCCGGCGGTGGACATTGCCACGTCGATCGGCCCAGGCCTGCAGAAAGGGGGTTGGCATTTCAGATCCGTTCATTGGGTCTGGTGCGTCGCGACGCACCCTGCTTAATTTCGGGTAGTGAATTCGGCGCTGTTGAGGAGGCTCCAGAGGACATCCTCAAACGCTTCTTCGCGGCTGTCGATGTTTTTGACATGGCCGGCCACGATCTCGCGCTCGCGGTCGGAGGGCAACCGGGTGAGGACCCGGGCATAAAGCACGTCGATGACCTTGTCGTTGTCAGGCTCGGCCTTGAGCAGTCGGGCGAGGACAGTTTCGCTGTCCTCATGGCCGTCGACCTGTTGCCGGATCTGGACATTATTGATGAGGAACATGGCCTGGTTCATCGTCCGCGTGATGAGGGCGTCCTGAGTCGACGGGTCAAACCCGAACGCTTCGTTGACCAGGTCGCGAGTGCTTTTCGGCGGGATCGGAAAACGCACGGCGGCTGTCTTTTTTTCGATCGGAGGTTCGACGTCTGGCAACTCAATGGCGGCGACCAGTGAGTCGAACACTTCGTCGCCTCGCAGTTTTTTGGGAGTCGCTCCGGTAAAGAACTTTCTGGTTTTGGCGTCGTCTGATCGGACGGCCTGCTGGTAGGTCTGTGTGTTGAGGATGGCTCGAAAGACCGATCGCGGATCGAAGCCGGACGCGACGAAGTGGTCGGCCAGTCCGTCGAGGACCTCACTATGGACCGCCTGAGCGCCCTGGCCCATGTGGTCGATCGGGTCGTAGAAACCGCGGCCCATCAGTCGCGCCCAGACGTGATTTGTGAACGACCGCGCGAAGTACGGGTTCTGTGAACTGACGAGCCAGTAGCCAAGCTGTTCCCGTCGGGCCAGATCGCTCAGGCCGAGCTGGATCTTATCGCCCTGGAAGAATGTCGGATGAATCTCGTCCTTCTTGCCGGGGATTTTGTGCTCGCCCTTTTCGGCCGGTTGAATGTCGATGCCGTCGCTGTTGTTTTGAGTGATCGTCACGGACGTGCGGGCGAAGAAGGCCGCCATGCCGTGAAACTGCTCCTGCGGCATATCGACAAACGGGTGGTCGTGGCACTCGGCACACGCGATTTTCAGACTGAGAAACACACGCGTCGTCTCGCCAGCGAGGCGGCTTCGATCTCCCTGGTGAAAGCCGATGAACGTGCTCTGAGGTCGCTCGCCCACCGTGCCGACTGAAGTGACCATCTGAAAAGCAATCTCGTCCCAGCCTTTGCCCGCGTTGAATTCTTCGGTCAGCCACTCCCGGAACGGCGTGTAATCGTGAAACGTGAGCTGCGGTTCCTGCTGCCGCGAGCCGATGACGTCGCACCAGTAATTGGCCTGGTTGCGGCCGAAGTCGGGTGAGGCGAGAAGCCGTTCGATCGTGGTCTGGCGGCGAGTCGGCGATTTGTCCGCGAGGCAGGCTCGGTACTCTTCGAGGGTCGGTTGTCGGCCGACCAGGTCGAGCGAAACCCGCCGGAGAAACTTCACATCGTCAACGAGCTCGCCATCGGGCACGCCGGCTTTGGTCAGGAGCTTCTGCAGATCGTCGGCACTTTTGATCGTGGTGGCCGCTGCTGGCTCCTTCGTTTCTGCTCGAACATAGACAGGCGGCGCTGGTCGTGGCGGTGCCGGCTTCTTGTCTCCCGCTGCGACGGGGGTCGGCTTCGGTGCGGTCTTTTCGTTTTTCCTGGCAGTCTCCAGTTCTTCCGCAGTCAGCAGACGAATTCCGTCGACGATGACGTGCTCCGTCGTGCCAGTGGTTCCGATGACGACCGTCGCCGTCTGACCCACTTTGAATTCGAACTCACCGACTGTTGTGAATCCGGTACCGAGCTCGGTCCGCTTTGTCTCGTCGAGATAGATGAGTGCCTCGCCGTTGGCATGCTCAATCGTAATCGGAACTTTTTTCGACCGGTTTGAATTCTGCGTGTACGCGATCAGGACGTGCCGCTTGCCGGACTCGGGGACCGTAAACGTGAAGAGAACCGACTTCTCGCCTTTGCCCTCGGCTCCGTCGTGAATGTAGCCAACACCCAGATACGGTTTGTTGGTTACGCTGGTCGTCCAGTCGCCCGTGAGGTCTGCGTCGGCATCGTCGATGACGATTCCCGTGAGCGAAGCGGGGTCAGTCTGCGAGAAGGCTGGCCGAAGACTCATCGGCAGCAGAAACGCGAACGCCAGTATCAGCAGGGCAGGCAACCGCACGGCGGATTCCTCAGGTTCAGGTGGGAGAGATTGAGGCGGGACCACAGACTTCTGTGGGGCTCCAGGATACCCGGCAAAGATCGATGCGGCAATTCCTGTCCCGGTCTCGGACTCACTCGAGACGGAGTCAGTTTGAACCGGCGTCGGAATCGCGACGATCCGTCCAGGTGGCAGCGTCCTTGTCGTGCCGGGCAACCGGTGTTCATGATACAGTTCCAGCGAGGACACTGGACGGAACCGCGGCAAATCCGGGTCTCGGAGTACGGATTGCCGCATCGGCTGAGTTGAGTATTTTCACTCGGGTATTTTCAAACGAGTATTTCGAGTTGGGCAGTTCGGTGCTCGATTTCAGAAGGCCAAGCCATGGCAGACGAAGAAACCATTTTTCAGTCTCAAAGCGAAACGATCGGTGAGATTGTTCTTTCCGATTTTCTGCGTCACGAGACCCGGGCGAGAACCATTGGCGTGATGAATCCTCTGGCCGCGTCGTCGGAAGATCAGCTCAAAGTGAGCGGTGCCCCGGTCGTGATTGGCCACGATCCCAAATCGGATTACGTCCTGCCGGACGACAGCGTCTCCCGCCGGCACGCGCAGATCACTCCGACGAAGACCGGATTCATCGTCGAGGATCTCAACAGCAGCAACGGTACCTACGTCGACGGAGTACCGATCGTTTCCTGCGTACTGCACGGGGGAGACAGCGTTCAGGTCGGGAAGAATCTTTTCCTTTTTGACCACATCCTTGAGTACTCCAGGCCGCAAGGCTGACATCCAGCCGAACCTGCCGCGGGCACACGAATAACAGGCCTCCGGGAAACCTTCAATTATGCGGACGGGAGTGACGGATGAGCGACGAATTACTGGTCACATTCTGGGGAACGCGAGGTTCGATCCCCACGCCTGGCCGCCTGACCGAAAAGTACGGCGGTAACACCACGTGCGTGGAAGTACGCTGCGGCGATGAGCTGATCCTGTTCGACGCGGGCAGCGGCATCCGCGAGCTCGGCTCGTCTCTGCTGGATCGCTTCGCCGGCAAGCCGGTCAACGCATCGCTCCTGTTCACTCATCTTCACTGGGACCACATCCAGGGCTTTCCGTTTTTCACTTGCACTTACATTCCGTCCAACAAGTTCACGATCTATGGCGAGGAACGTGCCGCTGGCGGCGTGAAGGAGCTGCTGTCCGGGCAGATGGCCGGCGATTATTTTCCGATCCAGATCTCCGCCATGCAGGCGGAACTGAAGTTCAAAACGCCGAGCGAGGAATTTCAGATCGGGCCGGTCAAAATCAAGACCATGCAACTGCCTCACCCCGGCGGAGCACTCGGGTATCGGCTTGAGGCGGGGGATTCGGTTTTTGTCTTCGCGACCGACTGCGAGCTCGATTCGATTGCACTCAACAAAGACGAGGTCGCCAAAAACCATCTCGCGCCGCGCCGGTACGAACCGGCCGTCCTGGAGTTCTTCAAGGGCGCTCACCTGGTGGTCATCGACTGTCAGTACACCGACCAGGTTTACCGCCAGCGAGTTGGCTGGGGTCACAATTCCGTCGCGACCGTCGTCGACCTTTGCGAGCAGGTGGAGCCGGGCATGATCAGCCTGTTCCACCACGACCCGCAGAGTAACGACGAAATGGTGACGCAGATGGTCGACGACATTTCGCGACGGCTCGCCAGGAAGAACCTGCGAGTGCTGGCGTTCGGGGCTCGCGAAGGTCTGACAGTCAAAGCGACAAAACCCAAGCCGGCGCCGGCGCTGATCGCCGCCCATTGAGACATGGCCTGAATTGCCGCCGCTGTTGCGAATGCGCCCACATTGATCGGCGGAGCCTGACCTGACCGACGGTGCCTGACCTACTCGACCATGACGATCTCGTCGACTTCGCCGTTCTTGAAATCGGCGAGGACCGTCTCGCTGTCGGTCTGGTAGCCGAGCATCGCGCGGTACCGCCTGGTGGCGACCAGCGAGCGGTACAGCATCAGGTGCTGCTTCCCGTACTGCAGTCGGTACGCCGTCGAGCTGGCGGGATCGATTTCGCCGGCAGTCGTTATGGTCAGCTTTTTCCATTCCGCCTCGGACTTGCGGTTCTCTCGACTCCAGTCGATGACGATCGGGGCAAAGAGTGCGCCGGTCGTCGACGGGTGCCGCAGCGCGAGCGACGAACCCGACTCGTCGTCAACAACGCCAAAGGAGCCGGCCGTTCCCTCGCCAGAGTCCTGCGGCAGGATCAACGGGAAGACGCGTGCCGTTTCGGAACCGACTTTCAAAACGTGTTCGCGCGTGCCGGGTACGGCGCGAACCGTGACACCCGCGGCGAGCGGCAGACGGGTTTCCCACAGGAGCTCTTTCGCCGACGTCTCGCTTAAGACGTCCGAGATGATCGCGAACTGCCGCTGACGGGACAGCATGACGTGTCGACAGATTCTCGGACCGCCTTCGAACTCAAATTGAATTTCGCAGTAGTCGACGGTGGGCTCGCTGTACCAGCAGACGTTTTCCCAGGCCGATTCAAATTCGAGCCACTCGCCGTCTTCCGCGACAGTCACGCCCCACTCACCGCGAAAGAGAGAGACGCCGTTGGCGACAAGTTCCAGGAACGGCAGGTCGCCGTGATGAGCGACGGTGGCGAGACTGGCATCCGCGTCCCACGTCGTTCGCAGACAGGCAACGTCCGCGTCGTCGGACTGCCACGACGGGATGTCCTGTTTGCGAATCTTCTTTGGCTTTGAGTTTCCGGCGACCGTGCCGGACAATTTCTTCTGCTTCTTCCTGCCGGATATTGATCGAGCGACACTCGTCAGCGGTGTGGTCCAGACTGCGGCACCGTCATCGGCAAGAGCCGCGGCCGAAGCCAGCAACCCGGCACCGCGATTCGAATCGACTGCCTCGATGGCCAGGTGTCCGTCGTTCGCCACAAAAGCCGAGCACTTTTCCAGCAGCGTCGTCCAGGTTCGTTCGGGAGGCGACTTCCACAGTCGCCGCTCAAAAAGCTCTCCGACAAGAACCGCATCGTGAAACACGCTGAGAAAAAACGGCAGGCCGTCAAGAACCGTGCCATCCGGACAACCGCCATCGACGGCGATCGACACGAGCTGATCGTGCAGCGCGGCGCGAGCGGCTCGCGCCAGCTTCGGTGCCCCTTTCACTTCATCGAACAGCAGCCCGCAGACCCACGGAACCAGGCCGCCGGAAATCCATTCGGCATGCCGGTCGTCGATGTCGACGGCCGGTTCGTCCCAGTCGTCCGTGCCGCTCGCTTTTTCAAACGATTCGGAAAGGTCGAGCGCCGCGCAGAGTGTCGCTCGCCACAGACGCCCGACGGTCGCCGCCGGCAGCGCGTCGGCACGCAGAATAAGCAGCTCGCAACAGGCCAGCAGGGCGAGCGGATCGACAAGTGCCTCGGCGTTGCCGGCAAGCCATTCATCGAGAAGTTCCGCGGTCGCTGCTTTCTGATTCTTCTTGAGCGACGGGTCCCGCAGTGCGGCGAGGCACAACGACAACGTTCCGGCTGATTCCTCCAGCGGCAGTTCATCCAGCGTGCGGAACTGCAGCATCAGCCCGTCCGGCGCGGCCAGAGACAGGCAGTGGTGTTTCCAGCACATCCCGATCGCGCGGACGTCCGAGTCCGCGCCGAGTTCTGAGCCGATGCCCGGATTGGACGATCGCCAGTGAACCGCGGCGATGAAGTCCGCGTCGCTGGCCTCGGCCGCGCCGTTGGCGGGAGCGCCGAATCGAAGTGCAGTGTCGGTCATTCGTGAGGTGATCCGTCAAAGGTGTCGCGTTGGGTAGCTGATCTACACTTCCGAAATTCGATGAGTCGGAACGGGCCGGCCGGGGCGGAAGCTTTGCGTCTGGCGGAATTCGACCGTGGCCGACACAGATTCGCAAGCCGCCTCGACACATTCCCTGACGAGGACTTCCAGCTGCGCCGGGTCGCACGCGACTCGCGCGTTGACGATGACGTCAACGTCTCGGACCTGGCAGTTGGACGGCAGAGAAAGCTCGGCCGCGGAATCGCTGCTGACCAGGTTGGCGACTCCGAAGAAGCCCTCCCACAGGCCGATCGTTTTCAGATGAGCCGTCTCAGCTTCGATTTCGGCGAGGCTCTTCTGCAGCCGCGCGACGATGTCCAGCAGAAGTTCGTCGAGCGGAAAATTCGCTTCGGCCTTCACGTGGACACTGCTGTTGAGCCAGCCGAGTTCCGCTTCGCCGTCGGCGTAGGTGTCGTAGTCGATGTCGAGGATGCGGCGGCCGAAGTCTCCGTCCTGGGCGAGGAATTGCGTCAGCGCCTCAAACCCGTCTCCCGTTTTCGCGGAGACTCGCAGAACAGGAACGCCGGGGTGCTGTTCGCTCAGCAGTCGCGAGAGCTCTTCCGCTTCTTCTTCGGACAGTTCGTCGCAACGGTTGATGAGAATCGCGTCGGCCTCTTCCAGTTGCTTCTTCAGAATGTAAGCGGCCTTGGGAGAAAAGCCGGCTCGCTTTTCGTTGCGCAGGATTCGCCCGCCGTGACTCGGCTTCAGGATCACCGAATACGGAGCGATCTGAAATGTCGCGTCGTAAAGCTTCTTGATCGGCTGAATGACGGTCGCGACCAGGTCGGTGCAGCTTCCGACAGGCTCGGCGAGAATCACGTCCGGCCGCTGAGACTCACTCAGCGATTCCATCGTCGATATGAGCTCGTCGAAGTTGCAGCAGAAGCAGGCTCCCGCCACTTCGCCCACTTCGAAGCCCTGGGACCGCAGCGAGTTGGTGTCGACCAGGTCGGCCGCCTGGTCGTTCGTGACGATGCCGACACGAAGGCCTTGTGCGGTGTAGTGGCTCGCCAGGCGAGCGAGCGTGGTGGTCTTTCCAGCTCCGAGGAAGCCGCCGACCATGACATAACGAATCAGATGAGGCATGAGTGTCTATTTTCTTCGGCCGCTCGGCGGGAAGCCTCACGGTCAAAAAGCGGAGAAGACGGGAACCCAGAGAAATTACACGGACTGGGCATGGCCGTCCAACGACGCGAGCCGGCTCGTCACGTCATCGGAATTCGGCGGGCGAGGAGTCGGGCGGGAATAATCAGAGCGGCAGTCAGAATCGCATAGGTCCGGTTGGAAGTCACAAACAGGACGATTGTGGCGTCGAGCGTCACGAGGGACAGCAGCATCACCTTGACCGCCAGTTGAACCCGCTCGGGCGAGGGATCCGAAATGCCGGCGAGAAGCCGTCTGAAAATTGTCAGGGAAATCACCGCCAGCAGGATGAGCGCGGAGTTGCCGTTCTCCGGGACGGCGAGCTGGGCCTGCTGTTTGTCGATGATGAACCAGGCAAGGATCGTCAGCCCGGCCGCGACGACGGCGGTGGCGAGAGTCAGTTGAGGCCGGCTGCTTTCGTTCGCCTCCTGCCGCGCGTAGATCGTCAGCCCGCAGACGAAAACGCCGAGTCCCAGCGCCACCTGGACCTGCGGGCACCAGAGATGCTCCATCGAACCGGAACTGGCGCCGAGCATCACGTTGAAAAATCGGCAGCTGCCCATCGCGATCGGCGCGAGCGGAGTCGACTTGAGAACTCCGTCGTAAAGCCAGATGGCGAGCGTCAGACACGCGGCGGTCAGCATCGCCTTCTCACCAACGATCCCCGCCAGCCCCAGTCCCGCCGCGTTGAGAATCACCGCGGTTCGAATCGCTTTTGTCGCGGGGATCCTCCCCGACGGAATCGGACGGCCGGGGCGTTCCCTGCCGTCGACGTCCTGGTCAAAGACGTCGTTCATGATCATCCCGGTCCAGTAATGGCAGACCGAAACAGCGAGCAGCACGAAAAACATCCACTCGGTGTGAAGATCAACCTGCGGCTTCGTCAGCAGATATCCGAGGAAGATGTCGGCCATCGCCGTAAACACGGTCGGCAGTCGGACCAGCTGCGCCCAGGTCATCAGTGGACCGGGCGGCTTCTCAGGAGTTTCAGCAGGCGTGGCGTCTGTGGACATTTCAGCGGAGCGATCGAGGCGGGAACGGTCGTCGGCACCCCAGGGAAAGCGGGCGGCCGTGAGAACCGAAAAGGGTAGCAGCATTCCCGGCGAGTCGCCCGTCTCCCACCAGCTCGATATTCAAGGTTGTCTGGTCCCCGGTCCGGCGGTACGCTCGAACCCGACGCAGTCGTTTCAGCGGCGTGAATTCGCACGTTTCCGCTGGTTTTGCAATCGGGAGATCGGCATGTCAGTTTCCTTGCGACGCATTTTCGTGTGTGTGATGGCGGCAGCCGTTCTGACAACCGCACTGCAGACCTCCGAAGCCGCGAAACGCAAAAAGGATCCGAAGGTCGTCAAAGCGGCGACGCGAGGGCTGGATTACCTCGCGAAAGAGCAGCGGCGACAGGGCTACTGGGAAGCCAACGGTGGGCAATATCGAGTCGCGATGACAGCACTCGCCGCGAACGCAATGCTGGCTGAGGGGTCGACGACGACTCGCGGCAAGTACGCGGAAAACATTCGCCGGGCCGTCGACTACCTGGTCGACATGTCGCAGCCCAACGGTCTGATCGGTTTCAAGCAGGATTACCACTACACCTACGGGCACGGCTTTTCGATGCTGTTTCTGTCGCAGGTCTTCGGTGAGGAAGAAGACCGGGTCCGTCGTGAGCGACTGAAAAAAGTGCTCAAGAACGCGGTTGAGTTCTCCGCCCAGGCTCAGACGCAGCGCGGCGGATGGGGTTATGTCTCCGCGAAAGACCAGCCGAACTTCGATGAAGGCTCAACCTGTATTACTCAGGTTCAGGGTCTGCGAGCCTGCCGGAACGCAGGCATTTCCGTGCCGAAAGAAATCATCGACAAGGCGAAAAAATACATCGAAGACTGCATGACTCCTGACGGCGGGGTTCAGTACAGCATCCGTGGCGGAGGCGCTCGTCCGCCGATTTCCGCGGCGGCCGTCGCGGCGATGTTCAACGCTGGCGACTACGAATCAGACGTCGTCAAAAAACTGATGGCGTACTGCAAACGTAACCTCGACACAGGGGCCAGCGGGGCGAGCATGTTCGGGCACTGGCACTACACCCATTATTACTACGCCCAGGTGAAGTACCGGCTCGGCGACGAAGAGTGGAACAAATACTTCGACTCAATCGGCCCGGAAATCATGCGGAAGCAGTCCGCGAACGGGTCCTGGAAAGAAGGCCACGTCGGGCCAATCTACACGACAGCCATTAACGCCACGATTCTGCAGCTCGATAACGGCTACCTGCCGATTTATCAGCGTTGAGGATTGCTACTCTGTCTTCTGATCCTGACTCGATGGCTGAGTCAGCGTCAAATCGAAGTGTGCTGGGGGCGGAGAGAAGTCTGACCGCGGGATCTCCGATTCGTAACGACCAGTTTCCCCGTCGAACGGTCGTCGCTGAATCTGCTCCCGCTGGCACGACCAGCTGAAGGCGCATTCGCGGCACGAAACCTCCAGGCGTTTTCGTCCGGCCTGAATCCACTGGGCGATCCCCAGATGAATCTGAGCGAGGCATCGCGGGCAACTGGTCGTGAAGCATTCCACATGCCCGTTAATCAGTCCCTCGCGCAGGCAGAGCATCGCCAGGTCGACCCGATTGCGAATCCCCAGACCTTTGCGGAGCCGATCGAGCTGCGAGTCCACCGCCTTCACCGAGACTTTCAGTTCGAGCGACGGTTCTTTGACGCTGTACCCCCAGGCCATCAGCAGCAGCAGCGCGAGCCGCTTTGGGGTCAGCGTTTTTAACGTGTCAGAAACTGCAACTCGAAGTTTTCCGCCATCGGAAGTGATCAGTTCCTTGCGAACAGATGCCGAGTAAAACGCCTCACCATCCCGCGCGGCCTCAATGGCGGCTTGAATTTCCTCAGGAGAATCCTCGCCAGAAACAATGCTGGCGTTCAGCCTGAGCGACTGGTCGATGATCGTGGACACCGGCTTGTCGCGGGAGTAGACGACGACGCGGCTACCGGACAGGTTCTCTTTCATCGAATCAACGAGGTCAAACGCTCCGAACGGCCGAAGCAGGGGATCGGTCACGATGATGGAATTCGGAGTCTGTTCAAGTAGTCGCCTGGCCGATCCGCCATCGCCCGCCTCACCGACAACGGAGACTCCCGCAGTGTCAGTGACCACGCGGCGCAGAAACGACCGCACTCCAAGGTGACTCTCAAGAATCACGACGCCGCGATCTTGAGAAACTGGTTCGTTGAATTCCATTCCTGGTCCTTTAAGCCCGCTTCCGCAGTCGGCCGGTTTGTCTCTCGGCATTTTTCCAGGCTGTTGCCGAGATCAGTCCCGGAACGAAACTCCGCGACCACAATTCGCGACTGTGCGCGTTTGGAAATGTTCCCCAGTGTTAACGCGGAACACTTCGCTACGAACGCACCCTTACGGTGTTTGTCGATCTACCCGCCGTTGCCCGACTTCTTCCAGAGGAAATATGGAACCTGTGATATTCGTTTCTCACGGTTGCGGTAGTCACCTCCCCCGCAACCCGGTGAGCAACTGAATCAACTGCCAAACTGCCAGTTTCGTGCTCAGTCGCAAGCCAAAGCGGCAATCGACTCCTGATGAAATTGACTCGCTGTTGCTGTGACCTACTTTTCCAGTGTCGCCAGACGGCACCGTGGTTTCTGTACGAGTTTTCCGGACAACAGACAGTTCTACGAGTGAGGTCCTTTGGTTCTGACTGGCAATCACTCTGCCATGCGGGCGGGATTGTGCGTGTGCACGACCGCAGGCAGGAACTGAGCTTCGGTTTCGCACCCGGACTCGCATTTTCGGAGAAGACGAAATGAAAAACTTTGCAGCAAGCGTCAAGAATTTTCTGGTTTCTGAAGACGGCCCGACGGCTGTTGAGTACGCCGTCATGATGGCTCTGATCATCGTCGTCTGCATTGGCACGATCACCACGATCGGCACCAACGCCAACACGAAATTCGGCAAGGTCAAAGACGCCCTCACCTAATCGGGCTTCGACCTGCAACCATCTTCTTTCACGGATACCGTAGAAGAAGGCCGGTGCTGCCGTCGGCAGCCGCTGAACTCTCAAGCCGTCGCGAGTTGCACTGATGCCGGTGCCTCGCGACGGTTTTTCTATGCGCCGACAGGAACACGATCCGCCCTGAAAAAAAACTGACGAGGTTCTGTCGGTCCTGACAGAATTCATCCGGTTTGATGCTGCAGGCTGAGGCCGTTAAACTCCGCGGGATTTGGCTCGACTTTGCCAACGTGACTGGCTCCTCATTCACCGAGAGCCACTGGCCCGTGAGATGGCGTATGACGACTGACAGCGACTCCCCCGAGACGCAGTGGACACGGCACGATCTGCTGGGACTGCAGGATCTTTCTGCCGCCGAGATCACGATGATTCTGGATCAGGCCGCCGAATTCAAAGCGATGGCCGCGCGGGGCGAATCGAAAATCAGCGCCCTCAACGGAACTGTTGTCGCCAACCTCTTTTTTGAACCCTCGACCCGAACCCGAACCAGCTTCAGCCTCGCCGCAAAACGACTCAGCGCGGACACCATCGATTTCACGGCGTCGGCCAGCAGCCTGTCCAAGGGCGAAACGTTCGTCGACACAGCACGAAATATCGAGGCGATGGGAGTCGATCTGGTCGTCGTTCGCCACCAGACTTCAGGCGCTCCGCAACTGCTCGCAAAGAGTCTGAAAGCGAGTGTGATCAATGCCGGGGACGGCATGCACGAGCACCCGACGCAGGCGCTGCTCGACCTGTTCACAATCCGCGAACACCGCGGCACCCTGGAAGGGCTCACCGTGACCCTGGTCGGGGACATCCTGCACAGTCGCGTCGCACGGTCAAATATCTGGGGTCTGAAAAAGCTCGGGGCCCGCGTGATCGTCTGCGGGCCGTCGACACTCATCCCGCCACACATCGAAAAGCTCGGCGTCGAAGTTTCCAACAGTCTCGACGAAGTCCTGTCCGAAACCGACTGCATCAACCTGCTGCGTATTCAGTTCGAGCGGCAGCGCAGTGCGTACTTCCCCTCTCTTCGCGAGTACGCTCACTTTTTCGGAATGAACGGCGACCGAATTCGGAAAGCGAAAAAAGACGTGCTGATCCTCGCCCCGGGACCAATCAATCGCGGCGTCGAACTCACGCCTGAGGTGGCCGACGGACGACACTCGGTGATTCTCGATCAGGTCGAAAACGGACTGCTCGTACGGATGGCAGTTCTGTACCTGCTGAACGAGCGACGGCAGCAGACAGCAGGAGGTGCGCGATGACGACGACACTGATCCGCGGTGGCCGCCTCATCGACCCCAGCCAGGACATCGACCGAGTCGGGCATCTTCTGTTGAGAGACGATCGAATCGTCGGCATTGATCCAGGCACAACAGTCGCCGACAACGTCATCGACGCGACCGGCATGATTGTCTGTCCGGGGCTGATTGACATTCACGTGGCTCTGCGGGAACCCGGCAACGAAGAAGATGAGACGACAGCAACAGGAACGGCTGCTGCCCTCGCCGGCGGCTTCACCAGCATCGCCTGCTTTCCAGACACGAATCCGTCGATCGATAATCGAGGTGCCGCCGAGTTCGTTTTCCTGCTGGCAGCCCGCGCGAAGAACTGCAACGTCTTTCCGCTGGGCGCCGCGACGAAGCGAAACGCCGGCGAAGAACTCGCCGAAATCGGGCAACTGGTCGAAGGCGGTGCGGTCGCGCTGACTGACGGAAAACGACCGATCGCCAACGCGGAAATCATGTGGCGAGTCCTCGAGTACGCCCGCATGTTTAATTGCCCGATATTCAACTCGCCACAGGTTCCGGAACTCGTCAAAGACGGAGTGATGCACGAAGGCTACTACTCGATGCTGCTCGGCCTGCCCGGCATTCCGGCCGCTGCGGAGAGTATCATGGTCAGCCGAGACATCGCCCTCGCCGCCCGCACCGAGGGCCGGCTCCACTTGATGTGTGTCTCCACAACGGTCAGCGTCGATCTCATCCGCCGCGCACGGGAACGCGGAGTTCAGGTCAGTTGCGACGTCACTCCGCATCACCTGGCACTCACCGATGCTGAACTGCAGTCGTTCGAGTCGTGCTTCAAAGTCGACCCGCCGCTCCGTCCGAAAGACCACATCCAGTCTCTGATCGAAGGACTGAAAGACGGTACGATCGACATCATTTCCTCGGACCACCAGCCGTACGCGATCGAGAAAAAAGACCGCGAGCTCGATCTCGTTCCCTTCGGCATCGTCGGGTTGGAGACGCTTCTACCGATCTGCATTCAGACGCTCGTTGAGCCCGGCCATCTGAGCTGGCCGCAGCTGATCAGCAAACTGACAACCGGCCCGGCCGCGCTGCTCGGCATCCAGAAGGGCACACTCAAAGCCGGAGCCGACGCCGACGTAACGATCATCGACCCGGACATCGAATGGCAAATCGACCCGACAAAGTTCAAATCACGGAGCCGCAACACTCCGTTCGGCGGGCGAAAAGTCAAAGGCCGCGCAAAAACAGTCTTCGTCAGCGGAGAAATCCGTCACGCGGCTGAGTAATCGAATTTAGTTCGATTCCTGAAGTGCTGCGGGAAGCGTGCGGCGACGACTCGAAAAAGACCGTCCGCACGCACGAAGAGTCCGACGCAAAGCCCGACAGCAGCACAGAGAGCGCCGATTGCGATCAGTTTCGCGGCGGGTTTCAGCTCAGGCATGGCCACGTCGCGGTTCCTTCCCCGTTTGCACGACCTGGGGAAAGTGCGCGGTACAGTTCGCTGGAAGCCGGGTCAGTGGGAATTCCGTCCGCCGCGATGGCTGGTCCGAGGGAAGATTCGGATACGTCCCTCAAACGACATCGGCGTACCTCATTTGAATTTCGACGATTTCTTCACTGAGCGAGAAAAAGGCATCGAGCACAGCCGGATCGAAGCGGACGCCGCGTCCCTCTTCCAGGATCGCGAAACTTCGCTCGCGCGGGAACGGTTCCTTGTAGGAACGCTTGCTGCTGAGGGCGTCGAAAACGTCCGCCACGGACGTGATGCGACCTTCGATCGGAATATCCTCGCCGGCAAGACCAAGAGGATAACCGGAGCCATCCCAGCGTTCGTGATGTGTCAGGGCGACGCGTGAGGCCAGTCGCATGATCGGCGATGAGCGGACATCGAGCATGACGCTGCCCAGTTCGGTGTGCCGCTTCAGGGCGTTCCATTCCGGTTCGGGCATGCAGTCGATGATCTGCCGGCCGAAGCCGCAGTGCTTTTTCATGAACTCAAATTCGTCGTAATCCAGCTTGTCCGGCTTGTGCAGGATGCGATCCGGAATTCCAATCTTGCCGACGTCGTGAAGCTGAGCGGCCAGTTCAATCGCTTCCGCCTGGTCTTGAGAAAAGCCGAGCTTCAACGCGATCAGTCGGGCGTATTTTCCGACTCGAATGACGTGGTGGCCGGTTTCGTTGTCGCGAAATTCCGCGGTTCGGGCGAGCGAGAAGATGACCTGTCGACGCGACCGCACGAGTTCCATAGTCCGCGCTTCGACTTCCCGTTCCAGCCTGACCGAGTAGTTGGCGAGGTTGTCAAAGTGAGACTTCGCGGCCAGCACGTTGCGAACTCGAAGTACAAGTTCCGTGGGCTCAATCGGTTTGGAAAGGCAGTCGGTGGCTCCGGATTCGAGAGCCTGCGTCTTGACACTCACCTCGGGAGCCGCCGTCAGGATGATGACGGGAATCGTCGAGAGAACTGCGTCCGATTTCATGAAACGGAGGATTTCCAGGCCACTCACTTCAGGCGTCATCACGTCCAGCAGGACGATGTCGGGTAATTCCTGTTTCAGCAGGTCAAGGACCTGCCGACCATCGGTCGTCGTGACGAAATTCTGGTAGCCGCTGTTCTGAAGAAATCTTCGCACAACGAGCAGGTTGTACGCCTCATCGTCAACGATCATGACTTTCGCGTTGCGAATGAAATCGTCGATGACAGGGACCGTTGTTTTTTCAACTTCGGGCGCGGTCAGGCGGTCCAGCCCCAGGTCGTGGAGCGATTCGTCGAGATTGACCGTTGTTCTGTGGGATGCGGAGCGGCTGGGCATAGCGCCGTCTTTCTGCCGGATCGTAACGGAGAGATCTGCAGCCAAAGAATCCAGAAGGCCCGCCGGAAGCTGCTGCACCAAGTCTGTCTCAGAACGATCGTTCCCGTAGGACAATTGCTTTGTCTGCGATGAGTTTGTCGACCGGTCGATCCGTGCGTGACGACTTTGCGGGAGCGTTGGAAGCACCCCCTGCACACTTCGTCTCTCTTGCGGACGCCATCGGACGCTTCGTCGGAGCATGCAGAGCAACCAGAACGATCCGTGCGTTCCCTCAGCTCCTCGTAACAGTCATGTGGCTTCGCTGAGAGAAATCTGAATCCGATCAGCCAGGCTGTCGATTTCGAGATGCAATTCGTCGATCTCGCCGGTTCGCTGGTGGCCAGCGGAATTCATCAAGGCACATTCATCAAAGCAACTGTGCGGCAAGCACCGACTGAGCTCCGATCGCCCGTCTGTTTCCTGTTCGTGAACCTGTCCGGAGAAGCGTCGTTCACGTGGCGAAGCTTCCCGACGGACTGCCGGGGAATCTCAGAACTTTTCGATCAGGAGTGTTAATACCTCACAAAGACTGCGGTTGAGCGAAAGTCAAAACACCCTGGGAGTTCGTTATGAGCCAGCCACTGACGCGTCGCGACCTGATCCTTCGAAATCTGCGGAGCACCGCGTTGTGGCTGAGCGTGACCGTTCCTGTCTTCGCGGTGACGACTGTGGCCACTTTCGCGACGCTGGGCTGGGGAGCGATTGTGATCGTGCCGTTTGTTGCAGGGCCGATCTATCTGATGTTCGTCGCGGGGCTCAGTCAGAAGACACTGCCGGAAGCGGGCTGGCTGTGGTTTCTCGTCCTGTGTTTTGCCGGAGCTGGCTCAGCATTCATGGGCGTGCTGCTGTACCAGCCGCTGCACGGACTATTTGCCGAGAGCTACGACAGCTGGCTCTGGAGTTTCTCGGTGGCGGGCGGAGCATGGGTCATGCCGACGCTGTTCAACCTGGGATATCTGTTGAGCTTCTCGGACGAGGAATGTGCAATGCTGACTCGCGCTGAGGCAAGGCGCGAAACCAGCGAGCGGCCGCCCGTTAACGTCGAACGCACCGGTTCACGCCGATCTCTGCTCGTTGAATAAGGGAGCGGCACGGCGCAAGCCGACAGGTCAAAGCGCGTTTTCCGATGCAAGACCGGGCGGCTCGCGCCGCTCCGCTGACTAATCGGGTTTTCGCTTTTGCTCAAGCATCCACGGCACAACGCCCTGGGCATCGGCATAGAACTGTGTCCAGGAATTGTGGCCGACTCCGGTGTACTCGGTGTACTTGATATTGCCGCCAGCTTTTGTGATGGCCTCGCACATCGTGCGGGAGCGGACGGGCCAGACGACTCGGTCGGCGTCTCCGTGAGCCGCCCAGATCGGGATGTCCTTCAGCTTTGCCGCCTGAGTGTCGTCGCCGCCTCCGCAGACCGGGGCGACGGCCGCGAACAGTTCCGGGCGTCGCATCGCCAGTTCCCAGCTTCCGTAACCGCCCATGGAGAGCCCGGTCAGGTAGACGCGATCTTTATCGACGGGCAGCGTCTTGATGGATGTTTCCAGAATGGCGATCGCCATCTGCAGGTTGTCTGAAGGCTTGTCGGCCAATGGTGTTGACGTTTTGTCGCCCCAGGGAGCGTTGACCCATTGCTTCCCGTCCCGGCACTGAGGGACCACAACGACACACGGAAATTTCTTCCGCCACTCGGGCTTCGCCATCTGAGTCGGAAAGTGAGGCAGCAGTTTCTTCGGATCGTTGCCCCGCTCACCGGCGCCGTGCAGGAAGAAAATCAGAGGGTACTTCTCGCCGCTCTCGTAGCCGCCTTCCGGAGCGAGGACCAGGTAGCGGAACGGCTCATCTTTGTACTCGCCACCGGTGAAAGTGATCTCCTGAATCTCGAACGCCCCGAGCGTGGAAGTCTGCTGAGCGACCGCCGGTGAGGCGGACTGCAGAACGGTGAGTCCGAAGAACAAAGCGGCGAGCAGCATTCTGGTCATGAGAGAACTTTCCAAAACAGAGCAGGCCTGTTGGCCGTTCAATGGATGATGGACGCACCGGCGCATGGGGAGACAGGCTACGGAATACAGGCTCACTTCGGGAGGCAGCAGGAGCAAGGCAGCGGCGAGACGCTGCACGGTCTCTTTCAGGGAAGAAAACGACGGCAACAAAGACCTGGCTCGTTCCGTCTAAAACGGCCGCTCAGAAATCAGCCGGTTGCGAAGCCGGCTCGTTCCCTCTCAACGTGGCAGAATCCTCGGTGTTGCGGGGTCGGAATTGCTCACCGGACGCTCATCGTGACATACATTTCTGCAAGGCCTTTGCGGCCGTTTTGCTGTCACGGTGCGCAGAGAAGTCACGTGAGTCACGATTGGCAGGCTCGCGATTCTGGTTCGGTTAAGAGAGACGTTTCGATGAAGTCAATTCACCCGCCGATTTATGCCCTGGTGGCCGTGAGCTCGTTTGTCCTGGGGGCAACCGTCTTCGGTACGAGGCAGGACAACGGTCCGCCGAGTTCGCCCGAGTGGTTCTCACAATCGCTCGCCGCCGAGGAAGTCAGTTCTGCGGAACCGGCCGATGAACGTGATCCGGAATCCGTCAAGAATCCCGCCGAGGTTGCGGCCGACGCGCGAATCAGCGAACCCGCAACGGTCGTCGCCGAGTCTGCGAACGACGGTAAAGAAACGACCGTTCCCCAAACACCGGCAGGGCACGGACCGATCCTCAAGACGCGACTTGGCGACGTCGAGATCTTTCCGGCCGACAACCCCTGGAACACGCGCATCGACGATCTGCCGGTGCATCCTGAGTCCGGCTGCTGGATCGACTCGATCGGGCTCGGCACGAAACTGCATCCGGATTTCGGGACCGTCTGGCGAGGTGCTCCGATCGGCATTCCGTACGTCGTCGTGCCGTCGGACCAGCCGAAGGTCTCCGTCGCGTTTGAGTACGCCGACGAGAGCGATGCCGGGCCGTACCCGATTCCGCCGAACCCGCCCATCGAAGGCGGGCCGAACGCCGATCCGGACAGCGACCGCCACATCCTCATGATCGATCCGAAAAAGAAGCTGCTCTACGAACTGTTTCAGGTCCTGCCGAACGGGCAGGGTGGATGGCGAGCGGGCTCGGGCGCGATCTTCGACCTGGGCACCAACCGCGTTCGCCCCGACGGCTGGACGAGTGCCGACGCCGCCGGGCTGCCGATCTTTCCCGGCCTGGTCCGCTATGACGAAGTCGCTGCCGGAGCCATCCGCCACGCGCTGCGGTTCACTGTCGAGAAAACTCAGCGCGGTTACATCTTCCCCGCTCGCCACTTCGCCAGCCGATCCAGCGACCGCAGCCTGCCGCCGATGGGTCTCCGAGTGCGACTGCGAAAGGACTTCGACATCTCGCCGTAC
Organism: Planctomycetota bacterium; assembly: GCA_027623235.1. Classification (GTDB taxonomy): domain Bacteria; phylum Planctomycetota; class Planctomycetia; order Planctomycetales; family Planctomycetaceae; genus JAQBVJ01. The sequence continues at coordinate 27,689 of JAQBVJ010000027.1, read as the reverse complement.
CCGAAGAGTGTCCAGGTCATCCTGACGGCCCTGAAGCAATACGGCATGCTGCTGGCCGATAACGGCGGCGACTGGTTTATCTCCGGCGTCCCGGACCGCAGATGGAACGACGACGACCTGGCCACACTGAAACGCGTGAAAGGCCGAGACCTGGAATGCGTCGTGACCGGGCCGGTGAAGACACGCTGACGGCGTCTTCGACAGAGGAGCGACCTCGGAAACGGCTCTTGACAATCGGGCGGATCCCTCGGTGATTCGTCAGAAATGGCTCTACAAGACGCAATCAATGGTTTCGTGAATTCCGTTACCGACTCCGACGATCTCCCCGAAACACAGTTCTGTTGGTCAGATCCGGCCGACTTCTAGGGGTAGGCCAACAAAGCATGCCCGCAGACTCTGGCATCCATGCCGGAACGCGGGGTGGCACTGGTTGCTTGCAACCAGTGTGCCGGAGGCACAAGAGGTCGTCGTCGGATCTGCGTCACGTCTTGCGGCTTACGCCGTCTCGGTTGCGAGCAACCGAGACCACCCGGTCAACGTGACGCTGGTTTCGTCGAACAGCCGTTGCGTGACGCTCGACTTCGTCGATGCGGTTTCGGGGCCATCTAATTCAGCAGGCGATCGATCAGGTAGTCCGTAGAGCTCTTGTACTTTGGATGTGTTCGGCCGGGGTGGATGAGGACCACGTCCACGCCGACGTCTTTGAGTCGCTCTTCCAGCTTGACGCCCATGATTCCGGAGTGGGTGGGATCTTTGGGCGACGCGCCGACAACGGGCACCTCGCCGCCGTAGATCAGCGCGATGGGCGGGTCGTCTTTCGAGACGTGTTCGATTGGCGAATAGGCCTTGATCAATGGCAGGACCTTTTCCCGGTTGTCGATCAAACTCTGAAAGTTCGGCAGACCGAAGGCGTGAGCGCCGTAACCGTAGTTCGGCATCCACTCGCGAAGTTCCTTCGGGTCGAGCGACACCTGCGCTCCGTTGACGGCGGCGCAGTAAAGCCGCGTCGACTCGTGAGAAATCGGGTCATCACTTTTCGGGTCCGCCATGTCGTCGTGAAAGGCGAGCCACAGCGACGAGCAGGCGCCGGCCGAGCCTCCGGTTGCTCCGATCCGTTTCTTGTCGAGATTCCACTCGGCCGCCATCGACCGAACGAACTGAAGCGCTCGCGCGGCGTCGCTCAGCGGCGCCTTGACTGGTGGCTCGGTGTTGTCGTCTTTCGCATTCTGGACGTAGCGGTAATTGATGGCGACGACCGAGATGCCCTTGTCAAGGAACGCCTTCGGGTTGGTCTTTTTGTCGCCACCTCGCCAGCCGCCACCGTGAATGTAGAGCACCACAGGCGTCGGCTTGTCGGAAGTCGCCGGGTAGAAGTCGAGCACCTGTCGAGGATGCTCGCCGTACTTTACATTCGAAAGCGGTTTCAGATCGTCGGCCCGGCACTGAGTTCCGGCGAGCGTCAAGGCAAGGACAAGGAAGTAACGCGGCATGGGATGGCTCCGTGACAGGTGGTGGATGACGTCAGATTCTATCGCGTCCGGGATGAGCCAGGTAGAATCCGCAGATGCTGATTCTCAACGCCGCAGAAGTTCAACGGTCTCTTCCCATGCCGCAGGCAGTTTCCGCGATGAAAGAGGCGTTCGCCGCGCTGCACAGTGGCCGCGCGATCGTCCCACCGCGAGGGCATCTGGAGTCGGCCGCGCAGAGCGGCATCACGCTCGTCATGCCGGCGAGGGTGGACGACCTTCTGATCGGCGATGTCGTATCGGCTTCCGGGAAGAGCCGGGCCGCACTCACGGTGAAGGTCGTTTCGGTGTTCACTCGGAACCCGGAACGCGGAGTGCGGCGGATCAACGCGGCCGTTCTTGTCCTCGATCCGGAAACGGGAGTTCCCATCGCGATGCTCGAAGGTGCGACTCTGACCGCGATCCGCACTGCGGCCGCAAGCGGCGCGGCGACGGACCTGCTCGCGCGACCGGACGCGCATCAGCTCGCGATTCTGGGAGCCGGTGTCGAGGCCCGGACTCACATTCGCGCAATCTGTGCCGTGCGTCCGATCGAAGCGGTCCGGGTTTACTCGCCGACAAGAAGCAACGTCGAACAGCTGATCGACGAACTCTCCCGCGACGAGACCGTCTCGGCAACGATCACGGCGGCCGACAGTCCCGCCGAAGCCGTTCGAAACGCGGACGTTGTCTGTACTGTGACAACGTCGACGACTCCGGTTTTTTCGGACGACGACCTGGCCAGTCGAGTTCACATCAACGCGGTCGGATCGTTCAAACCTCACGTCGTGGAAATTCCTGCCGAGACAGTTTGCCGGGCTCGCGTTTTCGTCGACAGTCGAGAAGCCGCGTGGGACGAAGCGGGAGACCTCATCCAGCCGCTCGAAGCCGGGCTGATCACGAAAGACCACGTGCTCGCCGAATTGGGTGAGCTGATCGAGCAGGCGTCGCGCGGCGAACTTGTTTCCGGCGAAAGCGGCGTCACTTTGTTCAAGTCGGTCGGCGTCGCCGTGCAGGACTCGGTCGCGGCCGCGGTCGCTCTTCAGAACGCGAAGCTGCTTTCACTCGGGCAGACCGTGGACTGGTAGGCGGCGACTCGGGGACGCGATCTGATTCGTATCGCGTGAATTTGCCGAACCCAGCCGCGCCGCTTGAGAGAAATCCCGTTGCCGCGTGAGATTCCTGGCAGCTGAGACGGCCGAAGAACCGGTTGTTCCGGTCGAGGCAGATCCACTGAAAGAGCCGCCTCGACCGGTCGATACGTGGGGCATGATCGAACTGGAACTTCAACTTGTCCGCGAGAACCCTCACTGGCTGACGGTTCTGCGAGCTTATCAGGCGGCTCACGACGAGCTCGCTCAGCAGACGACTCAGGCGAGTGCCACGCCTCCGGTTGAAGACACTTCGGCCGAGGATGAACAAGCCGAAGACGAGGAGGCTACTTCCGAAGACGCGTTTGCCGGACGTCCGCGCAAGTCCATCTGGCTGCCTCGCCTGACGAGTCTGGATGACATCCAGCCGGAAGAACTTTCGAGAACTCACGGCGGGCTGATCGCGTACGGGTTGCTGAAGTGTGACCTGGCCGATCGATCGACCGGAGTGGTTTACCAGCTGACATCGGTGGCCCGACAGGTCATTGAGCGAGAGACGGACGGCCAGTCGTCTCCGCAGGCAGACGCGGCCTGAGCGTGTAATGCGGCGTCAAGGTTGCGTGTTTACCTGAGCCGCTGGAAGAACCGCAGCATCTCGGCATCGAGCATGCGCGTGTTGGCTCCAAACACCTCGGCAAAGAGCTTCGTCCGATCGTCGCCCGACCCGGCAGCCAGTCGTTTCAGATACGTCGCGTACTTCCTGGGCCGGGTTTCAATCAGAAAGAACGACAAGGCCCAGGCCTGCGAGTACGCATCGAGCGTCGCCTTTTTGAACAGGTCGTCGTTTTCAATAAATTCGCCCAGCGAGTTTTCCGGTCGGCGTTTGACGTAATTCTGAAACCACACGAAACGCTCGCGATTGATTCGATATTTCACGTCGCGGCCCTGCGAGCTGTCGCGCATTCCCTCCGGTTCAAAGGCCGTCGCCAGCCCCTCGACCACCCAGTGCGGATTCTCCCGCGTGCGGCTGTGAAGGCCGACATTAAACGCGACCTGATGAGTCGCCTCGTGAATCATCGTGTCCCGCAGGTCCGCCTGAATCGCTGCATACGGCCCCGGAAGCAGCGAGGCTGCCGGTCGTGCGAGCGATTCCAGATTCGGTGCCGGCGTCTTCAGCCAGTTTTCCGGCTGCGACCATTTTCTGAGCGGTCCGTCGGCGGGATTGTGCCAGTTCCCCTGTGGCCGGTTCGCCGTCGAACTGCCTTCAAAAAGTGCGACGCGATTTGTCGTCGGCATGTAGTAGCCCATCAGTCCCGGCCGGGCGATGACCTTGTCGCCTTTGGCGTACTTTGAGAACGCCGTGTGATCCGGAAAGACGATGGCCACCATCGGAAATTCAGGACGGTCGATCTCGAAGCCTCGCACGGAAAAGTGCATGTGAAAGGCCCGGTAGATCTCCTCGAACAGATCGACGTACTTCTGAGCCCGGCCTCGCGAGGCAGCGACGACGTAGTGCCGCGTCGATTTGACTTCGTATCCTCGCCCGAGTTCCTTGAGCAGCGTCGAATTCAGTGTCGTCGACGTCAGCGGTGCAAAACGCGGCGAGACCGTTCGGAAAGAAGTGACTTCTTTGAGCGGCAGTTCCGTAATCCTGCCGGCTCGATCCAGCAGAAGCACGCTCTGGCTGTCTCGTGAAAGAACGCGACCCTCGTGTCGGTCCGTTCCGACCCGCAGTTCAATCAGGCCAGTATTCTTCGCGGCCTGGGCAACGGATGCGGTGATCGAAACGGCAAGGATCGCCAGAACAATTCGGAGTGGTCCCGGCATGTTGTTTCGCCTGTCGTTGTGTGAACAGCCCGTTGAGGCCAGTCGGTGGTGCGAGCAAACCATAGGGCAGCCCTGTGGCAATCCCGCTCAAATCGAGGAACAGACGGTCGAACAATGACAATTACCACTCGTGTTGAGGCGACTCCGTCAGCTTGTAAAGCGGGTACAGATTGTCAAGCCGTGCCGACTGTTCCGGTCGTGCGGTTTCCATCGATTCGCCGGGTGTGGCAAAGCTCTACGGACACGCCGAATTTCGCAGCGGTACGCAAAGGAGAAACTTTCCGGTCTCTTTCCGTCCAGAATCGGCCGGACCGTATTTTCCAATCGTTCGGACTGACGTGGCTTTTGACGGTTGTCCGATAGTTTCGGTTGGACCGGCTTGCGCGAGTTGCTTCCGGTCTCTCTATCGCTTTTCGACCTGTGCGATTTTCCCGCGGCATTTTTTGCAAACCGCGGTTGCGTTCAGCTTTCCCGGCGCCCCTTTCAACCGAGATGTGGAGACAGGCATGCGATTCGACTGGAAACAAGGATTGACTTCCGCCCTGGCTGTCGCGGCAGCGATCGCGACGGCAGCGGCACCGGCGAATGCTCAGGTGATCCCCGGCAGTGGTTACGAAATAACAAGCGTCGGCGACCAGTTCGAAGACGAAGAATGGGAGTACATCCCCAACTGGCCGAAGGCGAGCCAGAACCTGGACAGCCAGCAGCGGCACCCGACCGGCGAATCCAACAACGGCCGCTGGTACGAAAGCGGCTACCGCGGCCAGCCGGATATCGTGCGTCGCGTCGAAACGCCGCTCGGTGGCCTGCCTGGGAGCAAGGGAGCTCTTCTCCTGCAGACCAGGTTTTCCGGCATCCCTGAAATGATCACTCGGAAAATGCAGCAGGACGACTTCCTCGCCAACGTCAACGGCATCACCGGGGCCATCACGGTCAATTACACGCCAAGCGTCGTGACGCGAGTCTACCTGCCACCGTTCGACGAATGGGAAGACCGCACCGGTGCTTCGTTCGGATTCCGAGCGGACGTTGAAGGAATCATGGAAAAGGAAGAAACAAAGCGAACCCTCTTCGGTACCCGTATCAAAAAGACAAAAAAGCAGGATGCGTACTGGCCGGGCTTCTTCATTCAGTTCAACTCGAAGACCGATCCGAAATACGATCGTGACTCGGCCATCGTGCTCATCCGCAGCGACGAAAAAGGCCAGGACCTCTTCGGCCCGTTCATCAGTAAGCCCGGCTGGTGGACCTTCGGCATGTCCTTCACTCCGGATGGTCGAGTTCACTACTACGCCAGCCCAGGCGTCGACAACCTCACGCAGGCCGACTACCTGACATCGAACTTCCCTTACGGTGCGAAGGCCGAGAAGCTTGTGACGTTCTTCTACAACGTCGTGAACATGGACGACGGTCAAACGTGGTCGACAAAGTGGATCGTTGACGACCCGAAGGTCTATGTGATGCGAAAGTTCTGGTAAGCCACAATTCTGGTCAGCCACCAGAGCAAAACTCAAAAGCCCGGTCGAGACTCCTCGACCGGGCTTTCTTTTTTATCAACCCGCAGAGGTCATGACAGAGGGGCAGTCAGAACAGTTCGGGAATCGGCTGGCCTTCTCTGGCCAGGAAAATCGGACGGTCGGATGGCGTGTAGAGCGGCTCTTCGCGATCGATGCCCAGCTTCTCAAAAATTGTCGCGCCGTAATCCTCAATCGTGTACGCCTTCGAACTGGTGATGTAGCCGCCGTCCTTGTCCGTTGAGCCGACGACCTGCCCGCCCGGCACTTTCGCTCCGGCAAAGGCGAAACTGAAAGCGTGAGTCCAGTGGTCGCGGCCGAGTCGTTCGTTGATTTTCGGAGTCCGGCCGAACTCGGTGACGAAGCAGACGAGCGTTTCTTCGAGAAGTCCCCGGTCCGACATGTCGGATAAAAGTGCGGCGAACGCTCGATCGGTGGACGGCATCATCGGCTCGGTGCCGATCCCCCAGCGACCGGCTCCGGCGCCGCCCCCTTTGATCGCGGTGTCCTTTTTCGAATAGATGTGGTCGTGGTGGTCCCAGTTCATGTTGCCGCCGCCGGGGTATCTGGCATCGGGTGGTTCCCGGCAGTCGATCGTGACGAAGCGGACTCCGGACTCGATCAACTTGCGACCCAGCAGGTAACACTGACCGCGATGGCCAGGCCCGTACTGCTCGCGAAGTTTCAGTGGCTCGGCTTCCAGGTCGAAGGCTTTTCGCGTGGCCGGATTGGTGAGCATGTCCTCGGCCTGGGACTTCAACGAGGCGAGTGCCTTCGCGTCTTTCGCCGCCGCCAGACCAGGGACTCCGACATCCAGGTTACTGAGCAGGCTCGTCCGATCTTTAAACTGATCTTCGGAAACGCCCACGAGGCCGAGGTTCGGCACTTTCCAGCCAGGCTGATGAGGTCGCCCGCCCGTCTTGAACACGGTGTGAGCCGGCGGCAGAAATCCGATTCGCGTGTTCTGCTGCTGCTCGCTCGTCCCCGGCACCATGATGTTTGACGGAAGATGCCGGGCCGGGCTGCCCATCACGTACGACGCGACCGAACTGATGTCGGGCATCTCGACCGGACCACCGGGTGCCTCACCGCTGAAGATGTACTGAGAACCTTTCGGGTGCGAGTTTCCGATGCCAGGCGTCGGCTGCGTCATGCACCTCACGATAGTCAGTTTGTCGAGATGCTCGGCGGTCTTCGTGAGCAGTTCAGTGAGGCGAACTCCAGGCAGCTTTGTCTGTATCGGCTTGAACGGGCTGCGGTGTTCCTCGGGTGCGTCGGGTTTCGGATCCCAGGTATCCGTGTGCGAAACGCCTCCCTGTTCAAACAGCACCAGAACCTGCTTCGCCGGTCCGTCGAACGATTTCTGTTGACCGCTCGCCGGCCGGAACGCGGTCAGAGAACTCAACCCGCACACGCCGAGTCCGACGAAGCTGCGGCGGCTGAGAAAACGGCGAGGCATCGGTGGCTCCGAGGCGGAGATTCGGGAGCGAGTCAATGAGGCGGGCGATCAGTGTAGCACGATCTGGATCCGACCGAACATCAGTCGTCGTAACGAAAAACGCGTTACGGGAGGGCGAAGCTTCCTCACTCGCTTTCCGAGGCCGTCTCGCCCCAGCGCAGGGTTGGCTCGTTCTCGGCCTCGCCGTACTGCCCCAGCGAGTGAATCTGCTGGCGGTAGTGCAGGATGTCGAGCAGCGTCAGCGTCTGCACCATCCGCAGCGTCAGCAGTTGCTCGGTGATCCGGTCGGGGTGGATGAGCAGTTCGCCCAGGCAGCGTTCGCCTTCGCGTTCAACGTCGTCGCCGTGTTCACCCCAGGCTCGCAGCGCGTCGGCGACTCCGTTTTCATTGAGCAGAGTTGAACGCCAGGCCGAGCGGCGCGCGGCTTCGTCTTCGCTGCTGTGCGTCTGCCAGTAGCGAGCGAATGCCCGCCGGAGCGGCAGCCGGCAGTTGAACCGGTCGAGCCAGGTCGGTTCCGCTTGAGTCGTTTGAAAGACCTCTGACAGCAGTGCCCGCGCGAAGAGCTGGCTGCGGACTCGATTCAGGTCGCCGTGGATGGCGATCGCGGCCACTCGAAGATGCTGCCTCGATGTGAACGCGCCCGCGTCGAGATTCCGTTGCCGTGCGAGCCGCTCCAGCAGGCCCCCTTCAATGACTTTCTCCAGTCGCCACATGCTTTCTTCCGATCGCCGCCGCTCTTTCTGCAGCGCCCGTTCGAAGTGAGGTCCCGCATCAAGAAACGGCAGATCCGCACGCATGTCCGCGCCGCGAAGTTGAGTGTCCGTCTCATTGGGAAGGGGCGTTCCGAGCCAGGCCGGGTCGAACATCGATCGCAAGCGGCCGCACGCCTGCGCGACTGGCCCGCGGATCCGCTCGATCTTTCTCACCGCGACACGGAAGTCCGCGTGAGTGGCGTCGAGCCGCGCGGTGCGCCGCTCCGGATTCCGGATCTCCTGCACGGCTCGATAAATCCAGCCGATCAGCCGCCAGAACCCTTTCAGCGTGAGCAAAAACAGGAACCACGGAATCAGGAAGACTCGCCCGTGAGCAATCCAGTCCTCGTAAACCGAATACAGATTCACGACGCGCCGACTGCGTGGCTGCTCGTGCATCGGCAGCGAGCCGAAGACGCGACGGATCAGCAGACTGCGGTCATGTTCGAGCCGCTCAAACACTTCCTGTCCGAACTGTTGTTCGACTCCGCGATCGCGAACCGGGTCGGTGTCAAGAAAATGCATCGCCGTGAACGCTGTCGTGACGTATTTCGATTCGTCGATCGAAACGCGTTTTTTCTCAACGTCCAACGTGTCTGACTGAGACAGCCAGCCGTGAAATGCCTGCCGAGCTTCTTTCGGCGAATACTCCCGTTCGTGAACCGGGATCGCTTTGCGGTTGTAGTTGACCAGGAGGTACGCAACCGAATGGGCGACCGACTGCGACACGAAACTGAACCACAGATACGGCCCTTTGAGCAGGGATTTCTGCTGCTCCAGATCGAGAACTTGAAGCTTCTTCAACTGCTTCTTCGAAACCCGGTTCGAGGTCAGCAGCAGTTGCCGCAGCGCCGTATTTCCCAGCAGCTGATTCGTCGTTCGTGTGTCGCTGTCCGTGAACATGCCGCCGTCAAGCCAGTCTCGATAAAGCAGCATCAGCCGGTCGAGGAACGGGTGCCGAGCGATCGCGTCATCGGTTTCGGGCGAGCGGACGATCGATCGCTGCAGCCTCGCCACCACGTCGGAAATCTTCTCTTCGTCAGGCCGAGAGTCTTCTTCCGGCCAGTCGGCCTTGAGGACCCGCTCATAGAGAATCCCTGCATCACGGGCCAGATGGCCGGCGCGAATCGAGTCGGTCAGCGAAAGAAACTGAGCCTGCACAGAGCGTCGATAAAAATCGGTTGACTCCTTGGCAACCCGCTGCAGCCAGATCCCCAGGCCAAGCACCAGGAAGCAGACGCTTCCCAGAATCATGACCGTCGTCCCGACATAGCCGGCGATCGTCTCACGAACATTCGCCAGTGCGTCGAATCGGATGACCGTCAGAACGCCCTCCATCAGCAACAACAGGCCGCCGAACATGACGAGCCGGTACGCCGGCCGTGAGGAACTCTTGACGAGCATGCCGCCGATTCGGTCGATGAACTGCGACGGAGTCACGGTGCCGTACAGATCAGCAAACCAGAACCAGATATCGTGAAACTTCCGCAGAAAGGCCGCGGTCATCCGCGACGATTGTGCGACGGCTTCCGCATCGGTCATCCCGCGGGCTCCCTTCGGGATGCACTGTCGAATGATCGGCAGGATCCGGATCGGTCCCATTGAGAGCGTTTTAATGATGCTGCCCAGCTGAGCAACAATCGACTCGCCGAGCGTTGCCTCAGCAGACTCGGCGTCGAGCGATTCGAAGTTGTCGAGGAGTGCCTCTGCCGGGATGTCGTGGACTCCCGCCTTCGCGCCGGAGCCTTCCTCAAACTCAATCGACTTGATGTCGACGGCACTGCGGAGAACATCGATCCGCGCGGAGGCGATGAGTTTGCGATCGTCGTCGCTCGCGTCCGCAAGCAGCCGTCCCCACTCTTCCCTCACCCGTCGCCACAGACGCGAATGTTCCGCGTCGGGTTCCGGCCGCCGCCGTTCGTACTGTGCCAGCTCGGCCTGGTTGGGATACAGGATGACGTTGCAGTTGAGCGTTCGCCCGAACTGACGCACGACCCGGTCGATGCCGCGAGCCATCAGGCCCAGAGCTCGAAAAATGCGAATCAGCGGCCGAAGAAGTTTCACGTATCGCGCGAGTCGTGGCAGCCGCAGAAACCGCGCCAGCCGCCCGGCGCGAATCACGTCGCCTGAATCTGCCAGACCCGCTGTCAGCAGGCCAATCGGAATCGACGGAATCAGATCGACAAACAGGTGCCGACGAAACCAGGCCCAGCGGCCTTCGACCAGCGAGAACTTCGTGAAGAACTCCATGAGGAAAACGGCACATGCGGCACCGTCGGCGATGGCAAACCAGTAAAGCGTCGTTTCGGAAAGTTTGACCGTCCACTCGATCGTCATCAGTACGAGCACGAAAAGAATGAGCACCAGCACAAGCCGCTCGACGAAGCCGGCAAAGCGTCGTCCGAACTTCGCTTCCATTCGCGCCAGAACCTGTCGCTCCTGCCGCTCGGCCCGCAGTCGCGCAAGCTTGCGTTTAATCCGCTTCGTCTCGGCACAACGTCGTTTATCGACTTTGGCGAGGTACCACTTTGCTGCCTCACTCACGGTGTCGATCTGGCGGATGGCCACTTCCGGTGCGAGGTCATCGATCGAAGTGACCACCGAGTCGCACTGATCCGCGACAAAACGCGACCACACGTCGAGCTGCTCGTTCCTCGGCATGTTTCTGTCGGACTGTCTGAGGATTTCTTCCCGCAGCCAGGCCCGCGCCTCGCCAAGCTGCTGCTCTGCGGCCTCCGACCGACCGATCCGGCGGTTGATGTCCAGCTGCAACTGCACACTCTGCAGTTGACTGCGGAAGAGGTCTTCAACCGCTGTCGTCTCCGTCGACCGGACGATCGAACGATCCCACTCGGCGGCGGCTTCCTCGACTGCGGACCGAACCACCACACGACATTCGTTGGCCGATTCGTCGCCGCCAAGTCGTCGGCAAAGCCGCTCCCAGTGATCCAGGACGGCGAGGATGGCACCGGCCGAAAGCGTTTTCAGCTCGCCATCTTCTGACATCGATGTCAGGTCGATCGCCCGCTCTTCAAGATCGACCAGCATCGCGAGCTGATCCGCCAGATCAGACGGGCCTCGACGTTGAAACTGCTGAATGTCGCGAGCGAGTGCTGCCGCACTGGAATCGAGATCAACAATCGGTGCATCAGGCGTCGGCATCTTGTCCTGGTCGGTCATGGCCAATGCCTGAGTTCAAAGCGTCCAGCCAGTTGGTGCAGGTTCGACGGGCCACTCAAATCACAGACAAGAAGAAAAAGCCAGGCTTCCTTCCGTGCGATGTTTTCGCGGCTCATTTCGAGGCGGCGGGCTTCAGCTCGCGAATCCGGATGTTTCGGTACCAGGCCTCGGCTGGCGGACCGCTGTGAATCTGCACGCCGATAATTCCGCTGTCGGCAATGTCGGCTTCCTGTTCGGTGTAGTCGACGGTCTGAATCTTGTTGACCCAGATTTGAATATGAGCACCCTCGCAACGAATCACGAAGTCGTTCCAGTCCCCGACTTTGACGGCCTTCTTCAGCGGTTCCTGATCGCCCTCCGCAAGGAACTTCCGCCGGCGGGACTCATCATAGAGAGCTCCCCAGATCGAGTGGTCTGTTCCTGAAACGCCAATGTCAGCCTGATAGCCGATGACTTCGTGGTGATCGGGAATCCGTTTCGAGCGGAACTGGATGCCGGCGTTTTTCCCCTCGCCGATGAGCTTTGCCTGGAGCCGCAGTTCGAAATTCGAATACGTCTTTTCGGTACAGAGAAATTCGTTGTTGGGGATTTTCGATTTGAGGTTTCCCGCCACGATCGCTTTGTCCTGGACACGAAAGACGCTCTCCTTGCCCTCCCAGCCTTTCAGCGATGTTCCGTCAAACAGCGGTACGAAGCCCTTTTCGTCGATGAGCTTGACGGCAAAAACGCGAGCGGGATTTGTGATGCCGGTCTTCTTTGCGGAATCGACGTACGTCTGCAGTCCGTCGTTTCCGTTTTCGACCGATGCCAGCGCCATGACTGCGTAGTAATGTGCGATTCCGGAGCCGCACGTTCGCCCTTTCGTGTCCTTTATGTACCGTCGAAGAGCCGGTGCGGCGTAGGACGCTTTCTGCCGCGCCTCAGCAATCGGCTTAAGAATCGCAACATGAGCCGTCCACGCCCGCGCTGTCTCAAGGCGGAAGATCAGATTCATCGCCTCTCGGGAAAGTTCCTCTGCAGCGACCGGGGAAGTGATCAGCAGAACGGGAAGCAGAAGGAGCAGTCGATTCATCGTGAGCACCTTTGATTCGAACAGGTCACCTGAAGATTCTCGATACCGGAAACAGCGGGAGAAACTGACAGGAGCCGCCAGGCCTGCTGACACGACAGGTCTGGAATCGCCAAATTAACTCGAACCAATCGCAAGGGCGAACGACTTTCGTGAGACAGCCGTGCTTTGCCCGAAGCCACCCGCGAAGCTGGTCGTGACCCGGACGCGATCAGCCAAAATCGTCGAAGCGAATATTCCCAGGCTCAACACCAAGATCGTCGAGCATTTTGAACACGGCCGAGTTCATCATCGGCGGGCCGCAGAGATAATACTCAATGTCTTCCGGAGCCGGATGGTCCTTCAGGTAGTTGTCAAGCACGACCTGATGAATGAAGCCCGTGTAGCCGGTCCAGTTGTCTTCCGGCAGCGCGTCGGACAGAGCGATGTTGAACTTGAAGTTCGGGAAGTCCTTTTCGATGTCCCGAAAGTGGTCGATATAAAACAACTCTCGGGCGCTGCGGCCACCGTACCAGTAAGAGACCTTGCGGTCGGTCTTGCGGTTTTTAAACAGCTCAAAGATGTGTGACCGAAGCGGAGCCATGCCGGCTCCACCACCGATGTAGACCATCTCGGCATCGCTGTCGTTGATGAAGAACTCGCCGTACGGACCGGAGATCGTGACTTTGTCGCCCGGTTTCTTACTGAAGATGTACGAGGAAACCTTTCCAGGCGGCGTGCCTTCGGGAGCCCTGGGCGGTGGCGAAGCAACCCGCACGTTGAGCATGATGATGCCCTTTTCGCCCGGGTAGTTGGCCATCGAGTACGCTCGCACGACTTCCTCATCGACCTTGGACACGTACTGCCAGATGTTGAATTTGTCCCAGTCCTCGTGGAACTTTTCCTCAATGTCGAAATCCTTGTAGTGAATTTCGTGAGGAGGCACCTCAATCTGAATGAAGCCGCCGGATTTGAAGTTAACCTGCTCGCCTTCCGGTAGTCCCAGTTTGAATTCTTTAATGAACGTCGCGACGTTGTGGTTGGAAATGACTTCGCATTCCCATTTCTTCGTTTCGAGTGCCTCTTCAGGCACCTCGACGGTCATGTCCTGCTTGACAGGAACCTGACACGACAAACGGCTGCCACTGCGGGCCTCACGTTTGGAGATGTGTCCGCGTTCGGTCTGAAGGATCTCGCCGCCACCCGAGTGGACGTTGACTTTGCACTGAGCACACGTGCCACCGCCGCCGCAGGCTGAGCTCACAAAGATGCCTTCGCTGGCCAGTGCCCCGAGAAGCTTTCCGCCGGCGGGAACCTGAATCGTTTTCTGCTCGTTAACGACGATTGTCACATTGCCGGTGGGAACGAGAACTTCCCGGGCCTTCAGAATGACGAACACAAGGGCCAGCACAATGCCCGTGAACATCGAAACGCCAAGGAGAATTTCCATAACTGAGTCCGTCTGTCTTAACCGTCAGTTTGACGTTCTGCGGTGAGTTCTTCTGGCAGGGTCACATTCCGCCAAGGCCCATGAAGGCCATCGCCATCAGACCTGTCACGATGAATGTGATCCCCAGCCCACGTAGCCCTTCGGGGACGTCGCTGTACCGCAGTTTCTCTCGAATACCGGCCAGGGCGGCGATCGCCAGAGCCCAGCCGATTCCCGATCCCAGTGCGAAAACGACGCTCTGGCTGAAGTTGTAGTCCCGCTCAACCATAAACAGCGTTCCACCCAGGATCGCGCAGTTCACTGTGATGAGCGGCAGGAAGATACCGAGTTGAGCGTGCAGAGCCGGGACGTATTTTTCGAGGGCCATTTCCAGAATCTGAACCATCGCGGCGATCGTCCCGATGTAGCTGATCAGGCCGACAAATCGCAAATCAACGCTGGAGAAGCTCGCCCCCAGAAACTGGCTGAGAGCCCCTTCGTTCAGCAGGTACTGATAGATCAAATTGTTGACCGGAATCGTGATCAGCTGAATCACGATCACGGCCGCTCCCAGCCCGACAGCGGCTTTGACTTCCTTTGACATGGCTAAGAACGTGCACATGCCCAGAAAGAAGGCGAGAGCCATGTTCTCGCTGAAGCAGGACGTCATGAATATGCTGAAGCTGCCACCCATCCAGGCATCCTCGCTTTGTAGTTAACTCGAAAACGAACGAATCTGTGATCTCAGTCGACCGGGTTACTTCCCAACCTGTTTCTTGTCCCAGGTCCGAACACCCCAGATAAAAAAGGCGATCAGGAAAAACGCACTTGGCGGAAGCAGCATCAGGCCGTTCGGTACATACCAGCCATCCGCGCCGGTTTTAAGTACCTCGATGCCGTAGATTCTGCCACTGCCCAACAGTTCGCGGAAAAACGCCACGAGCAGCAGCACAACGCTGTACCCGACACCGTTACCAACACCGTCCCAGAAACTTTTTGCGGGGTCGTTGCTCATTGCATAACCCTCGGCCCGACCCATGACGATGCAGTTCGTAATGATCAGCCCGACAAAGACAGACATCTGCTTGCTGACGTCGAAAAAGTACGCTTTGAGAAACTGATCGACGAGGATCACCAGCGTCGCGATCACCGTCATCTGAACGATAATTCGAATGCTGTAGGGAATCGTCGTTCGAATCTGCGAGATTGCGAAACTCGACAGGCCGGTCACAAGAGTGACAGCAATCGACATAGCGACCGCCGTCTCAAGTTTCGTCGTGACTGCGAGCGCCGAGCAGATCCCAAGCACCAGCAGACCGATCGGATTCTTCCGAAAGATCGGCTCAAGGAAAACATCTTTGTTGGTTTCTTTCGCCATGCTGGTTCACTCTGCCTGCGGGTTCTGCTGAGCGCGAACCCGGTCGAGGTACGGACCAAACGCGTCGGGACCAAGCCAGTATTTCACGAGATCATTGACCCCTTTGGAGGTGATCGTCGCGCCGCTGAGTCCGTCGATCTGACTATCGTCACTGGCTTTCCCTTTAACGACGGAAATCGCTGGCGTTGAGTAATCACCGTCCTGGAAGGCCTTTTTCCCGATCCAGGAAGCTTTCCAGGCTTTGTTTTCGACCTCGCCGCCAAGCCCTGGCGTCTCACCATGCTCGTAGAAAGTGATTCCGGAAATTGTCTCACAGTCCGGCTCAAGAGAAATGAAGCCGTACAGCGTTGACCACAGTCCCTTGCCATAAATCGGCAGGATGATCGTGTCGAGCGGAGCGTCTTTACCGTCGCCACGGATTTCGTAAACGAACATGTAGTGCGAGCGTCTCGCGATCTGAGGCAGGGCTCCGCCTTTGATTTCCGTGCTCAGTTTTTCGCTTTTGACGGCCTTGCGTGAGTCGAACGTCGCAAAGTCGATGCCTGCCTCGGCGGCCTCTTTTCTGTTGAGATACTCGCCGTTGGGTTTTCCGCCAGGCATGTGACCGAGGACGACGAGCTTCTTCCAGTTTTCGTCAAACTGAGCTCCGATCGGCCTGGCTTCATCGTAGATTCCGGCGACTTCCAGAATATTTTTCTGCACGTCGAGCCGCTGGTTTTCCTGCTGAGCCGGACGCAGCATCACAGCGGCCGTCGAGACCAGCACCGAGCAGACCAGGCACAGCGTGCCGGCAACCATGAACGTCCTTCTGGCGTCATTCTGCATTGCGGGCCTGCCTTCGTTTAATGTTGGCCTGCACGACGTAGTAGTCGATCAGAGGAGCAAACACATTGCCAAACAGAATCGCCAGCATGATTCCCTCGGCATAAGCCGGATTCAGCACGCGAATCAGAATCGTCACAAAGCCAATCAGGATGCCGTAAATCCACTTGCCGGTTTCAGTCATCGCGGCAGAAACCGGATCGGTCGCCATGAAGACTGTGCCAAACGCAAACCCGCCCACGACCAGGTGCCAGTACCAGGGCATCAGCATCATCGGGTTGGTGTCGCTGCCGATCACATTGAGAATGAATCCGAATCCGATAGCACCAATGAGAACTCCGGCCATGATCCGCCACGAACCGATGCCGGTTCCGATCAGAATGGCCGCACCGATGAGGCACGCCAGAGTCGACGTTTCTCCCATCGAACCCTGCACACATCCAAGGAACGAGTCAAACCAGGTCTCTTTCAAGACCCCCATCCCCAGTTCCTGAACGCTGGCAATGCTTGCGTCGGGAATGGCTCCGAGTGGAGTCGCCTGGCTGTGGCCCTCCGCAGTAAAGCCAGCCGTCCAGACAGAGGCACCCGACATACTGATCGGGTAGGCGAAGTACAGAAATGCTCGGGCTGTCAAAGCGGGATTCAGGAAGTTTCGGCCGGTGCCCCCAAACACTTCCTTGCCGATGACAACGCCAAAGCTGATCCCGATCGCGACCTGCCACAGCGGAATATCCGGGGGTAGTGTGAGAGGAAACAGCATCCCAGTAACAAGAAATCCCTCGTTGACTTCGTGTTTGCGAATTGTCGCGAAGACGACTTCCCAGAACCCGCCGGCGATCTGAGTCACCAGAAAGACAGGCAGGAAGTACAGAGCACCGTGGACGAAATTCGCAATCATGCTCGTCGAGGCAAAGCCGACACCCAGCGCTTCGATAATCGGGTATCGCCAGTTATCCAGGCCGGCTGTGTCGATACGGAGATGTTCGATCGCCAGGTTGGCCTGATAACCGGTATTCCACATCGCCATCAGAATGCAGGGGCCCAGAGCCAGCACGACCGTGCCCATCATTCGCTTCAGATCCATCGCATCGCGAATGTGCGAGGGACCTTTCGTCACGTCGCCCGGCGAGTACAGGAACGTATCCAGTGCCTCGTAGAGCGGATAGGCGACGCGCAGCTTCCCTCCCTCAGCAACGTGAGGATGAATGCTGTCGAGTAACCGTCTCAGCGGCTTCATGTCTGTCTTTCGAACCGCACGTGCGGTTTATTCGAGCTGTCGCTCGGAATCTGGTTGAATGATCGAAAAACACTCAGCAATGTCTGTGGACCGGAGGCGAGTCCAGGTGCCCCCGAGCCGTCTGAATCCCGTCCGGGCTATCCGTCCTTCTCAATCATCGTGAGGTTGTCACGAAGAAGTGGTCCGTAATCGTACTTGCCAGGACACACGAACGTGCATAAGGCCAGGTCCTCTTCATCGAGTTCCAGAGCCCCCAGCGCGGCCGCCTGTTCCGTGTCCCCCATGATCAGGGCACGCAGCAGAAACGTCGGCAGAATGTCGAGTGGCATGACGTCTTCGTACATGCCGATCGGGACCATCGCGCGGCGACTGCCACCTGTCGACGTCGTAAAGTTGTATTTCTGATTCCGCCCGAAAATGCTCGAAGCGAAAACTCTCTTGATCGAAAACTTATCGAATCCCGGCTTCTGCCAGCCGAGGAATTCCCGTTCCCGGCCTTCCACCAGCGCGGAAACCTGCACGTGGTATCGGCCCAGGAAATTGTTCGGGGCGTCCATCGTCCGACCAGAAAGGACCGAGCCGGAAATGACTCGCATTTCGCCCGTATTGAGCTGGTCGTCCGTGAGATCCGACGCAGCCGCTCCCGTAACTGTTCGCACAAGCCGCGGATTTTTCACACCGGGGCCGGCGAGGGAAATGACTCGTGATGAATCCAGTTTGCCCGTCCGGAACAGATGGCCGATCGCGATGACGTCCTGATAGCCAATGTGCCAGACCGTTTTCGATTCGCTGACCGGATCCAGCAAATGAATGTGCGTCCCGGGGAGCCCGGCCGGATGTGGACCTTCCACTTCGATCGCGTCGATTCCCGGCAGCTCTTCCCCCGGCAGTGTCACACCCGGGCAGGAGACAAGGAAGACTTTCCCGTCTGTCAGATGCGATAACACCTGGACTCCGGCCCGAAACTCGTCGCCACGTTCAGTAATAATCACTTCCGGTCGGGCACACAGCGGGTTCGTATCTGTCGCAGTAATGAAAAGAGAATGCGGCTTCTCATCGAGCCCCGGAACCCGGCTGAACGGCCGCGTGCGAAGTGCCGTCCAAAAACCGGATTCATTGAGATTCGCGACAACCTGTTCGCGAGTCAGGGCCGTCACATCGGGGTACGAGGCAAAGGTGACTTCATCGTCTCCGTCGACCTCAACGACGACCGAATGAAAGGCTCGCTTGGCCCCGCGGATAACATCCGCCACCCTGCCGGCGACCGGCGAGGTGAACCTCACCCCCGCATTCTTCTTATCCTCAAATAGCAACTGTCCGCGTTTGACCGTATCACCAATTGCGACCGCCATCGTCGGTTTCATGCCGAAATAGTCCGCGCTGAGCAGGGCGACCGACCGGATCGGAGGCCCGTCGTAAATCTTTTGCTCAGGGGCATTTGTAATCGGCAGGTCGAGCCCGCGGGTGATCCGCAACATGGCTGTAAGGAATCCTTGCGCAGAGAATTCTGTAGTTTTAGGCCGGAATCTTATCGGCTGGAGCCGGAATTGGTAGCGAATCCTCGGGGGTCGTCGACGGTTCCCAACACTCGGAATCCGGGAAATTCGAGACGGTCAAAGTTCTACTTCAACGACATCGCATGCACTCAGCCCACGGGGCTCGGACATCCGGAACGTCAGCAGAAAGCCGATAAAAATGCTTCCAGCGATGGCCGCGAAAATCGGCTCGAACCCGATCTGATCGATCAGCCAGCCGACCGCCGGCGAGAGCACGAACGGCACGGCAAAGCAGACACTCATCGTACTGACGTAGCGCGGGTGGTTCTCCGGAGTCGTCAGCTCCAGCGTGTAATTGATGAACGTTTTCATTGTGACCGGGACGAGCCCCAGAAAGACGAACGCAATCCAGAACCAGCGCCGACCGTCATCGAACAGGTCCTCGTGAGTCAGCGCAAGCGTCAGGATCGGAGTCAGGCTGCACAGAAATACCTGGATGCGGATCGCCAGTCGATTGCCATATCGATCGGCAATCGTGCCGGACATCCAGCTGAGCCCCCCGACCGACAGGTTCTGAGCGATCACCCAGATCATCAGATGAAAACTCTCATCATGACTGCCCCAGCGGTGCCGACTGAACGCCTGAAAATGCGGAAACAGAAACTGAACCGAAATAAACAACATTGCCACAACCGCAGCCCGCCGGAATGAACGGTCGCTGCGGAATACCTGCCAGGCGTCTTTCAAAGCGTGCTTCGGATTGCGAACCGGCGACGCCGACGGATCATCAGGCGGCTCTTTCAAGGCGAAACTCATCAGGCCGGCAATAAGGAAGCCGCAGCCGGCAAACCCGAAGATCATCACGTAGCCACCGGCCGGGAACGTCAGTCCGTCCTGCAGCCACTTCTGCATCAGGAACCAGGCGAGCGTCGACGACACAGCCGCCCCGACAAGTCCTGCGATTGCCAGCAGTCGTCCTCGCCGGTGAGCTCGAATCAGCTTTCCCGACAGAGTGCCCTGAATAAGCTGGTTGAATCCGTTCGCCACGAAGAACGAAACGTAAATCCCCAGGAATGCATAAGGCAGCCAGGGCCGAGTCGACTCGCCCAGCGCCAGCCAAAGCGCGGCGAGACTGAGCATCGACACTCCCATCGCCGTTGCCGTGATGACCAGCGGCTTTCTCTTGAGCGGCGTCTGTCTCAACTTATCGGCGAGAAACAGCGGCGGCAGACTCTGTCCGGCTCGATTGAGAATCGGCAGCCAGCCACGCATCGCTCCGGACCCGGCGATCACGTCAAGGAATCGCGGAATGATGACGCTCTCTGTTTTGAAAACCCACGACGCCCGCTGAATCACGTTAAGAATTGCCAGCGAGAAAAGATTCCGCGGCTCGCTGGCAAGAATCGTCTCCGCGCGTTCGTCAGCCAGCGAACCTTGCGGTTGTCTGACGTTCGTCTCGGCTGACTCGTCGATTTTCAAGCGGCCCTCTCTGGCAAAAACAGCGGGACCCACCGAGCCTTACGACGGCGCTCGGCTTCTACAAGTCAGCGATCCTGACAGCCCTCTTCAACCGGAGCGGGAGGGCGAGGCTCCTGCCGAGCCGCGTTTTCCGTAACCCGAAGAGTGTGTAATTTTTTCAAGCCCTTGAACTATTCACTGAATCTACACAGATTGAATTGGCCCCCCTCGGCCACGAGACGACGCTCAATCGTGAGAAATGTGACGAATGTCGCAAACTTGAAGCGTGAGCGAGGTTGTGAGTTTTCAATTCGAAAGGCGCAGGCCGAACCAAGTGCAGCGACGTTCCGGCAAGTGGAACGGTCCATGACAGCAATGCTGCCGGAGCGGCGCTGCGCTTGATCCATCTGAAAAACTCAAAGCCTCTTTGCGTAATGACGATCGGACTCTGTCGAGTCCGGATTCCGCACTCTTCTGCTCGAAATTGAAATGCGAATTCTCGCCGCCACAATTCTGTTCCTGGTGACGCAGACCAGCTTCGCCGATTTCAGCGTCACGCGCCTTGAGGTCTGGCCCGAGTCGATTGAGCTTTCGTCAAAGCGCGCCCGCGTGCAGATCGTGGTGACGGGTCTGTCGGAAACCGGTGAGGCTGTCGACCTGACTCGGATCGCGCAGTTTCAGTCGAGCGACAAGACGATTGCCATTGTGGAAAACGGAATCGCCTCACCCAGGAAAAACGGTGAGACCACCGTCACGGTGAATGCCGCGGGGCTTCGCGCGTCCATTCCGATTCGCGTTTCAAATCACGAAAACGACGACCCGATCCGATTCCGCTACGAGACCCTTGCCGTGCTGACGAAGCAGGGCTGCAACGCGGGTTCGTGTCATGGGTCGCCCAAAGGCAAGGGCGGATTTTCGCTTTCGCTGTTCGCGTACTCGCCGGAAATCGATGAGGAAGCACTGATCCGAGACGGCCTGGGGCGGCGGACGAATCCTCAGGACCCGGACGCGAGCCTGATGATCCGCAAACCGATGCTGCGCATTCCGCATGTCGGTGGCAAGAAGCTGCGCAAATCCGATGAGGCTTACCGGATTCTTCATCAGTGGATTCTCGAAGGAGCACGCGGCAACTCCCAGAACGAGCCCGACTGTGTTCGCGTTGAGGTCTACCCGAAGTCCTCACGCGTGCTCGACCTGTCACGCAATGGTGAGGCGACTCAGCAGTTGTCCGTGCTGGCTCACTTCAGTGATGGCTCGGTCCGTGACGTGACCCGCATTGCAACGTACGGAACATCGCACGACGAGGTCGCGACCGTCGGAGCCAGCGGGCTCGTGACCGCTCATGAAGCCGGACTGAGCGCGGTGACGATCCGTTATCTGGAGCGGCTCGAGTCGGTTTACTTCACAGCGATTCGGCCGGTCGACGGATTCGTGTGGACCGAACTGCCAGAGGCCAGCTTTGTCGACACTCACGTGAACTCGAAGTTGCAGCAGATGAGCGTTCTTCCGTCTGCGGTCTGCTCCGACGAAGTTTTCGTTCGGCGCGTGTCGCTCGACCTGACCGGTCTGCTGCCGACCGTCGAAGCCACTCGGGCGTTTCTGCAGGACGACTCGAAAACCAGACGAGCAGAACTGATCGACAGGCTGCTGAACTCGGAAGAGCACGCGAGGTTCTGGGCTCAGAAACAGGCCGACCTGATGCGGGTCAACTCGCAGCTACTTCCGGATGGGCGGGCAGACCTGCTCGGCTCGTGGATTATCGATTCGTTTCGAAAGAACCAGCCGTTTGACGAGTTTGCCCGGCAGGTCGTCACGGCAAGCGGCAACACGAAACAGAATGCTCCGGCGAATTACTTTTTCGCCATCGAATCGACCAACGACGTGACCGAAACGACCTCGCAGGTTTTCATGGGGTCGCGAATCAACTGCGCGAAATGCCACAACCACCCGTTCGAAAACTGGACTCAGGAAGATTACTACAGCATCGGTGCCGTCTTCGCGCGAGTCAAAAAGGACGGTGACCTGATCAGCGTCTCGGACTCCGGAGAAATGTCGCATCCGACATCCGGCAAGGTGATGCGTCCCTGGGGGTTGCCGAAGAACGTCGATCCGAGTTCGCTCAAGGAAGACCGGCGGATCGCGTTTGCGTCCTGGCTCACATCGAAAGACAACCCGTTTTTCGCCAGGGTCGAGGTCAACCGGATCTGGTCGCACCTCTTCGGAAAGGGCATCGTCAATCCGGTTGACGATTTCCGATCGTCAAATCCGCCGTCGAATGTCGAGCTGCTCGATGCGCTGTCCGACGAATTTCTTCGCAGCGGATTCGACCGGCGTCACATCATCCGAACAATCTGCAACAGCATCACCTACCAGCGGTCCACCGAGCCGAACTCGACAAACGAGAACGACGAGCTGCTGTTTTCCCGCGTCTGGCCGCGACTCCTTTCCGCGGAGCAGATTCTCGACGCGGTGGGTCAGGTAGCGTCCACTCAGCAGTCGGTCGCGGTGATCGCGCAGGCGGAAGCCGAGACAAATGCGGAACTCGGCAAACTGCTTGCTCAGATCGAGTCCGATCAGCCACGCTGGGAAGAGGCTCTCCAGGAAGAGGTGAATCGGCTTTCGATCTGGCAGGACTCGTGGCACAGCATCGGCCCGTTCCCCACGAAGTCGTACAACGAGGCCGTCGTCAAAACGTTTTTCAACGAACCGGCTGTCGATCTGTCCGCGGCCTCTGGCAAGTTGAAATGGCAGCAGCAGCCTGGCTGGAACGACGGGAAGAAGCACCTGCTCAACAAGGCCGTTGGAGCGACGTTGCTTGTCCGATCGCTCATCGCACGGGAAGAAACGACGGCGACCGTGTCGCTTGGGACGGATGACGGCGTGCGGGTCTGGCTGAATGGTCAGCAGATTCACGACGTCTCTGAGGCCCGGGGAGTTCAGCCGGGCGAGGACAGAATCCAGGTCTCGCTCCGCAAAGGACGCAACGAGCTGCTCCTCAGGGTCGCGAACTCCGGCGGCGAGTGCGCGTTTCAGTACGAGTTGCTCGACGCGAACGACAAGCCGATCGCGGTCCCGAATTCACCGCCAGAGATTCTGCAGATTGCCTCGCAGCCAGCGGGCGAACGGTCCGCAGAGGACCGCGCGAAATTGCTCACCTGGAAGCAGGAGTCGTCAAAGCTCGTGCAGTTGTTGCGTGCGAAGCTGAAGACACTTCAGAGCCGTGAGGAGTATGCCACTCAGCGAACCGTGCCTCAGCAGACGGATTTCCTGAAGGCGTTCGGGCAGCCGAAGCGCGAAAGCCCGTGCGCCTGCGAGCGGTCTGCGGAACCGACGCTCGATCAGGCGCTGCAGATGCTGAACGGCTCGACGGTGCTCGACCGGGTGAACCGCAGTCAAAGCCGGTTCGAACCACTCAGCGATCAGAAGCTCGTGGAAGAGCTTTACCTTGCGGCACTCTGCCGCATCCCGCGAGACGGTGAGTTGAAAACGGCGACGGATTATCTGAAAGGTCGTGACCGGCAGCAGGCGATTCGCGATCTCGTCTGGGCGGTCGTCAATACGCAGGAGTTTCTCTTGCAGCATTGAGGGCCGTTGCCGGACGGCGCGGCTTCGCAGAGCGGCCTTACGCGAAGGCACAAAGCCGCGATGAAAACGGGGAGTGCCGGGGACGAGGAATAAGGAACTCAGGAAAAAAGGAAGTCCGAGTATTGGATTCCTGTTTTTCTGCCTTCATTATTCAGGACGTCAATCTCGCGAGGTTGATTCGGACGCGTGCCTACTCGAAAGCCGGGCCTTCGTTTCCCCAGGCGACGATGTTGCCGAAGAGGACTCGGTCTTCGAGACCAGCGACTCGCGCCAGCTCCATGTCGTCTTCATCCAGTTCGTCCATCGTCGACGCGTCGAGGCAGTATTCGACCGAGACAATGTCCAGTCGCTCTTTGTCGAGCCTATCCTGAAGTCGGGCGAGCGCGTCATCCGGC
Organism: Planctomycetota bacterium; assembly: GCA_027623235.1. GTDB lineage: Bacteria > Planctomycetota > Planctomycetia > Planctomycetales > Planctomycetaceae > JAQBVJ01. The sequence continues at coordinate 3,513 of JAQBVJ010000027.1, read as the reverse complement.
GAAGTCGCCGGCAGAAAACACATCGTGAGCGCACCGCAGCACTCGTTGGCGTTCAGGATGCGGCAGTCGGCGCGCGGGCTGACTTCGACGAATGTGACGTAGACGACGCGACTGGCCGTCCGAGTTTCGTGGCGGTCGTCTTCTGCAAATTCGTGTCGTTCGATCGTCACGATGAGTTTCCGATCAAAGGGCGGCGTGCTGCCCGCCGTGATTGTCATACCGGCGTCTGAGCAGGAGCCAGCCACCGAACGCAGCCGCCAGGCACCAGGCGGTCGCCAGGAAAACGCCGGACTGAGCCAATTCGTCGTCCACCGTTGGCAACAGCGGAACGATCGCCAGCATCAGGTACAGAGAGCCGCATTCCAGAGACGTCTTCATCACAAGGCTCCTTGTTGCGCCCTGCTTCTGGCAGAGCTCCTTCAACCAGTAAATACGATCCGATCAGACTCCTGGCCCGCTTCCTGCAGGCCGACTTCGCGTGGATCATCTGGTGTCACGTCACGGTGGGCTCAACCGTACGTCACGGGAGTCGCGACTCGATGACATTTCGGTGGCGAGCAAGCTCGGAGACTCAACCGGAAATACTCAACCGGCAGAAGCAGCGGGACTGAAATTCGCCTTAAAACCGGTGAATCGGCGTCAATGAGGCAGCCGGGCGAACCGGACTCACAAGCCAGCCGCCTGCCAGGGCGAATGCCTCATCAGGACTTTGCGAGGTCGTCATCGATCGATCCGGTGTCAGCCGACGGGACATCGCCATCCGGGTCTGAGGCGCTGGCGAGGAGCGTTGCGATCCGTCTTTTCTGCAGGACGTAAAACGCCGCTCCAACGATGGCAATGACAATTGTCGTGAGGCGATACACGCCCGCGGCGAGGAAGCCGACCTGCGGGTTGGCCCCCGCCATCTCGTAGGACTTCTGCACGGCTCCTTCCAGTGCCCCGACTCCGCCGGGCAGCGGCACGATCACGCCGACAATCTCCGCCAGCGGAATCAGGAACAGGTGAGCTACATAGCCAGGCACCATTTGCGAGTTCGATACAGCAAGCGCGCACAGGTAGAACGAAGAGATGACTCCGAAATGACCCACGACGCTGATCAGAACGGTGAGGACGATGACTCCCCGCCGTGACTGATAAAGCGCGACGGCATCGAGAAGATCGGCGAAGAGGCCTCCCACTTTCGGCAGCCTTGTCAGAGCCACCACAGGGCGCGACCTCGCGGCGGGAGACAGCATCACCGTCAGTCCAAGCAGGCCGGCCGATGCGCCTCCCCACAGGACGGCAACAATTTTCGCACGATGTTCGATGTCCGCCGAAACGACCAGCGCCGCTCCGGCTCCCACCATCAAGAGCGCAAGCAGACCGAGAATTCGGTCCAGAAGGATTGTGGCAACGGCAACCGCACGCCGCGACGTCTGCTCGTTGGCCAGCACGAGGGCCTTGACGGCGTCTCCACCGACAGCTCCCGGCGCGACGTAGTTGAAAAGGTAACCCAGAAATCCGAGCCGCAGCGCGTCTCGAAACAGAAACGGAAAATCGAGGGCCACAACGAGCAGGTACCATCGAAAAAATGTGAGGACGATCGAGCTCATGCACAGCGCGAAGGCCGCCGCGAGGAATTGCCAGTGAACTTCCTGCTCGCCGGAAAGAATCCGCTCAAACTGCTCACGGTTCTGGTAGCCCAGCCAGGCAATCAGCGAAAGGGCGATCGGCCATTTGAGCCAGCTCAGCAGTTGGCGGAGCGGCGATTGCGGCATCGACCGGCTCTGCGACTCGGGTTGAGTTTCGTCCGGCGACGCAGAAGGCTGATTCACGCTCGCGTCCTCGCGTTCAAAACAGCCTCAACCTTGAATTCCGCCACGCAGTCCAGGGCAGGCGTGTTTGCGAAGTCGCCGCGGCAGGCTTAACTGTCAATCCCGATCGTTACGTCAATTCCCGCCAGGTGTCCCAGCCCATGTACCCGACGATGCCGGCACTGATCAGGAACATCACATCGAACATCACCTGCCCCGCGAACGGTGCTCCCGTGACGATGTCCGCCAGAGCGGCAACGGCGACGAGGACTGCGACGGCCATCGAGCCGATCAGCATTTTCTTTGTTCCGGGCGTCATGCAGGGTTCCGGCAGCAATCGAGAAACGGACGGCGGTGCAAAAGCGACGCGCCGCGTGAGGCAAAACTTCTCGTTGAGTATAAAAAACTTCTCGTTGAGTATAAGAGGTGCCGGCGCGGGGTTGCCAGTTATCTCACGGGACCGCCTCAGATTGCGTCACGGGAGGTCGGTCTCGTCTTGTTTCTACGGTTTGCCCGGTGAAATTCAACAGACGGTTTCAGCGATTTCGCCTCTCGTCGGGTAATCCGCGAGACCGACGGCGGAAATCCGCAGGCTGGATATTGTGATTTTTCAGGTGGCGATAGAGTGTTCCGCGAGGCAGCCTGGCCTCTTTCGCCGCTTCCTTGCAGTTGCCGGAGTGGCGTTCGAGCAGACTTTTGAAGTATTCCCGCTCGAACCGTGCCAGGTGCTCGTCACGCAGTTCGAAAAACGTTTGCGCAAAGTTTCCTCGAGCCGCACTGGCCGCCGCAACGAGCGGAATCGGCAGGTCTTCCGGTTCGATCTTGTCGTTATCAGACAGCGCAAGAGCCCGTCGGATCACATTCTGCAATTCCCGAACGTTGCCCGGCCACTTGTACCGGGAGAGGATCGACCACGCTTCTGTTGAGATGGCTGGAATCGGTACCGAATTCTCGCGGCTGATTTTCTCGACCATCCACTCGGCGAGCAGCCCGAGATCGTCGCCTCGCTCGCGGAGCGGAGGCAGGTCGATCCGCACGACGTTGATTCGATAAAACAGGTCGTCACGAAAAGTTCGCTCTCTGACCATCCGGTCGAGATCACGCGATGTTGCGGCGACAATGCGAACGTCGACATCAACTTCCTCGTTGCCGCCGACGCGACGCAGCTTGCGCTCCTGCAGAGTCCTCAGCAGCTTCGCCTGCAGCACCAGCGGAAGGTCTCCTAATTCGTCGAGGAAAAACGTGCCACCATTTGCCATCTCAAGCAGACCAGTCCGCTGCCGCTCCGCGCCCGTGAACGCGCCTTTTTCGTATCCGAAAAATTCGCTCTCCAGCAGGCTCTCCGGAATGGCTCCACAATCGACCGGAACAAACGGGCCGGAATGCCGATCACTCAGATCGTGGACAGACCGCGCGACGAGTTCCTTGCCGGTTCCGGTCTCGCCAATGATCAGGACATCGACATTAGCGTTCGCGACACGACGGATGGTCGAGAACACTTTGCGCATCGCGGGACTACTGCCGACGAACGAGTCGATCAGATTTTCCCGGTCGGAGTTCATTGAGAGTCCCACTGCCCGCGATTTCGCCTTGCAGAGCTTCTACTGACACCCGGGTGCTCCTGATAGACCACCCTGCGAAAAGCCTGCAGTGTACCCTTTTCCTTCGGGCTGTTTGATGCCGTCGGAAAAATTGTGCCCGACTCGAATGGCACTGCCGT
>JAQBVJ010000154.1 GCA_027623235.1 Planctomycetota bacterium | reverse complement strand
GAAAGCTTGCGCTGGCTGACCGGATACCGCCTGGCTGGCGGGATTTCTCGTGACTGCCCCGAGACTCAGCCTACTCGCCCACCAGGCGGTTCGGCCCGCGTTGGGATGATCGCGCGGGGGAGCAAGTGACGGCCAGAGACTTTTCGGGCTCACCAGTCCGTGCTGCTGCAGCCACTTGGTCGTCAGGCCGCTCCGCTGGCAATGGTCTTTGCCATGTGGCAGTCGCCCTTGCGGCTGTTCCCGTGACGGATTGCCTGACGACGCGAGACGCGGGGTGGCCCTGGTTGGTCTCTGTCTCTGGGTGGCAGCCTCGCGGTTACGGTGTGCTGTCGTCGAGCTCACGAAACGAGGTTTACTTCGCGGCGGCGATGCGGCGTGTCCAGTCTGCCTCGGACAGTTCCTGCGAGTGGTCCAGGAGCATTTCCGGGATGCCGCGAAAGATCGGGTAGGCGAGCCGGCAGGTCTCGTTGCGGCACAGGGCGGAATCCGAGTCGAAGACGACTTCGGCAGCGCACTTCGGGCAACGAAAGATGGTGGTTGGGTCGATCGGCATTCGGGAGTGTCGAGGAGTGGGTCGTCGGGCGAGGCTGGGTGGCAGGTGGATTCGGCGGCAGATGGATTGAGTGCCCCACCCTCACCCGCCCTTCGGGCACCCTCTCCCTCAAGGGAGAGGGGATGGATTCGGAGGGCGACTAAAAGCCGCGGGCTGCGCGGATGTCTTCGAAGCCTCGCAGGTTGTAGTCGATGCCGACGTAGTCCAGCGTCGAGCACAGGCCTCGCACGGCCACTCCCATTCCGTCCGGGCCGCTGAAACCGCCGAACTGGCCGCCGCCTTTCAAGTGCGGTTCGGTTTCCAGGAAGAAGCCGGGTACGCCGAGTTTCTTCATTCGCTTCTCGAGTTTCGGGAGGTACTTTCGCAGTTCGCGAAGCACGATCTCGTGGCCGGCGTCGCCGTAGTTGCAGGGGACAAAATTCTTGAGACGTTCTTCGTTGACGGCTCCGTCCCACGTCAGGCTCGGGTCAATGGAATAATCCTTGATGTGCATCCAGCCGAGATAAGGCAGCATGTCGAGGAACTCGGAGTAGCACTGCAGTCCGTTTTTATTCTGAGCGGCGATGTTTCCGCCGTCATAGATCAGAACCATGTTCGGATGATTGAGCTTCTTCGCGATCTTCGCCAGCAGCGGTCCCGTCTCGCCGACGAGGTTCGGTTCAATCTCCAGCCCGAAGACGACTCCGCCCGCCAGGCATGCGTCGGCAATCTGGCCGATCTGATCGGCGGCCTGAGCGACGTGGTCGTTCGGGTCGGTGCCTCGCGGATGGTAGAACGAGAAACCTCGCAGCAGTTTTGTGCCGAGCGCCTGTGCGGCACGAATCGACTGAGCCACCTCGCCCTTCAGGTATTTCTGCATCGGGATAAAGGCGTTGTGCGACCCGTCGTCGGTGTCGATCAGTTTCACCTTGCCAAGCCGCGCCCCGATGCTCGTCACGCTGAGACCGAACTCATCCTGCAGCTTGACGAGTTCCTTCCAGTCTTTTGCCGCAAGGTCGACAACGTGTTTGACCTCGCCGGTTGAATACAGATCGATGAACCGCGGGCTGTAATATCGCAGGCCGATGGCTGCCAGGGCCGAGAACTGTTCCAGAGCCGTCTTGCGGTTCGCAGCTTCGTCAGCAAAGGCACTCAGCAGAATACTCGGATTGGCCATCTGGGGATCCTTTGGTCTCGGTCGAGCGAGCGGGGTATCACGGATTGGGGGGCAACTGGCTGGGCGGCGGGAGTCTTGCAGACTGACTTTGCGGAGGCAAGCAGTCTGATATGCGGACAAGCGGCCTGGTTTCGCCAGAATGGTCTCGCCCGAAGCGTCATACTGGTCGTAAAGGCGTCAAGACAGGAAAGCTGCGATACACCGCCCAGAACGAGACCTGTGTCTCGACGTTGACGTTGAGACTGCGGGTTGATCACCACGCCACAACGATCCTACACTGAGGACACTCCGGCCTTGAGACTGTGGGTACTTTTGCGGCCGGCGCAGCTTGAACCGGATCGACACACACACTCTGACTTTCTTCGAAATGAGTTCCCCATGCGTCATTCCTTCGCACGTTTGAAATCGTCGCTGCCCTGCGGCCTGGCGAAGTTTCTGATTGCGGCTCTTGCAGTCGCAGCCGGTCCTGTCGTCAGTTCAGTCATGGCTCAGGGAGCTCCGGAAGGTGAGGCGAAAATCCTCACCGCGAAAGACGGCTGGCCGATCCACATCACTTATTACGAGGCAGTGGACGCCGGCAAAGAGACTCCGATCATCGTCATGTTTCACGGCCAGAAAGAAAGCCGGCTTGTCTGGAAGCAGACGCAACTGATCACGCTGCTCCATCAGGACAAATTCGCCATCGTCACCGTGGACCTGCGGAAGCACGGCGAGAGCACAGCACCGGAGACGGCCTCCGCAGCAGCTCGAAGCGACAAAGTCACGAAATTCGATTACATCGCGATGACCGAATTCGACCTGGACGCGGTCAAAAAGTTCCTCTACGACGAACACGAAGGCGAGCGGCTGAACATTCGAAAAACCGGTCTCATTGCGGCAGATTTCAGCACGGTCATTGCTGCCAACTGGGCCGCGGCCGACTGGATCCAAACTCCGTACGACGACGCCCCGACGTTGAATGCCCGCACTCCCAGAGGTCAGGATGTGCAGGCCATGCTGCTGCTCTCGCCGGCAGAAAACGTGAGCGGCCTGAATGTCGTAAAAGCACTGCCCCTTTTGCGCGGGACCGGCATGGCGTCAATGCTGCTGTACGGCGGTAAGAATTCGACCGATAAGCGAGCGGCCGTCAAGATCTTCACCGCTCTCGGCGGAGAACGACAGGACGACGAAACCCGCCGGATGTACGAGCGTGAATTTCAAACGAATGCCCGCGGGACAGCTCTGTTGAGACTGCAACTCGGAGAGCCGTCTCCCGCGAAACTGGGCCTGGCATTCTTTAGAAAGCATCTGAAGGAGCTGAAAGGCGTCAACTACGACTGGCGCGATCGAACATCGCGGCTGAAGTAGATCGCACGAGTAGCCGATCGACAGAACTCTGACGGCCGCCAATGCTGCCTTGAGACGATGCGACCTTTAAGACGACGCCGTTTCGATGAAGACAATCTGCTGGAAAGGACTCCAACATGGCTGACCCGGTCGCGATCGTGCTTGCTGCGGGAAAAGGCACCCGCATGAAATCTGACCTGCCGAAAGTGCTGCATCAGGTTTGCGGGAAGTCGATGGTCGAGCACGTGTTCGACGCGGTCCGCGGCGCCGGAGTGACCCGAATCGTCTGCGTCATCGGGCACGAAGCGGACCTGATGCGTAAGTCGCTGTCCGGGCATGGCGATGTCGAATTCGTCCTGCAGACCGAGCAGAACGGAACAGGACACGCCGTGCAGATGACCGCAGAATCGCTGGCCGATCACGACGGCCCGGTGCTGGTCCTGGCGGGCGACACACCTCTGCTGAAGGCGAGCTCACTGACCAGGTTGCTCGAAGAACTGCGTGACGCCGGGGCAAGCTGCGTCGTCGGGTCAGCGATCACAGAAAACAACACGGGACTCGGCCGGATCGTGCGGCGGGACGATGGCTCCTTCGCAGCGATCGTCGAAGAGAAAGACGCGACGGAGGATCAGAAGCAGATTCAGGAGATCAACACCGGCTGCTACGCCTTCGATTCGCGAGGCCTGTTTGAATCGCTCCGCGAAGTCCGCCCGCTCAACAGTCAGGGCGAGTATTACCTGACCGATTGCCCGAAGATTCTGCAGAGTCACGGCAAGATCGTGCTGGCGGCGGCGAAGCTCGATATCGCCGAGGCAATGGGAGTCAACACGAAAGAGCAGCTGGCGGAAGTCGAACAGACGATGACAGCCCGATAGCCTGGCCAGTCCCGTCCCGGGATGATCAGGCGCCAGCAGAAGTAACGGCCTGCTCGTACAGTTTCCTGCCGCCGCCGATTTCGCCCGTTTCGCTGGTCGATCAACTGCCTGCTCTTTGCCGCAGATGTGCCCATCCGCTTAAGGCCAGACTGAGTCCTGCTTGATTGGCCGATTTCTCACGGGTATCCTGAGTCGCATCAGTCCGTGTTTATTTTTTTTTCTGTTGCGAGGACAAGGGACGTCCTGCCTGGCTGCACTCCGAATCGCCCCGCCCCGACACCTGCCGTCGACTCGATCACGGACGATCACGAACAGTTGACTCCGTTTCTCAATCTCATCTTTCATCCATGGTGAACCCGATGAAGTCGATGATTCTTCGCTCCGCGCTGACATTTCTGTTCTGCCTCACAGCTGGTCTGACGACCGCCGACGACGCTCCGGCTGAAGGTGGCAAGGTCAGCTACCACAAGCAGATTCGGCGGCTGTTTCAGGTTCACTGCCAGGGTTGCCACCAGCCGGCCAAGCCGAGCGGCAAGTACGTCATGACGGACTTCGCGACGCTCGCCGTCGGCGGAGAGAGCGAAGAAAAAGCCATCGTTCCTGGCAAACCGGATGAGAGTTATCTCGTCTCTCTGATCACACCGGAAAACGGTGAGGCTTCCATGCCGAAAGGGAAGAAGCCGCTGAGCCCGGTTGAGATTGAACTCGTGCGAAACTGGATCGCGCAGGGAGCCACGGACGACACACCGCCGAGCACCCGCAAGCCGATCAACAAAGACAACCCGCCGGTCTACTCACTGCCGCCGGTGATCGCGTCGCTCGATTTCTCTCCCGATGGCAAGCTGCTGGCCGTCGCCGGTTTTCACGAAGTGCTGCTGCACAACGCGGATGGCTCCGGCCTCGTCGATCGTCTCATCGGCCTGTCGGAACGGATTGAGTCCGTCCGGTTCTCTCCCGACGGAAAACGACTCGCCGTCACGGGTGGTCAGCCAGGACGCGTCGGCGAAGTTCAGGTCTGGGATGTCGAAAAACGCGAGCTGACACTGTCTCACTCAGTGACTTATGACACGGTTTACGGGGCGAGCTGGTCTCCCGATGGCAAACTGATTTCGTTCGGCTGTTCGGACAACACCGTGCGAGCGATCAATTCCGAAACCGGCGAGCAGGTGATGTACCAGGGAGCTCACAGCGACTGGGTTCGCGACACCGCATTCACAGTCGACGGCTCTCACGTTCTGTCCGTGGCGCGAGACATGACCGTCAAGCTGACAGAGGTTGCAACAAACAGATTCATCGACAACGTCACATCGATCACGCCGAACGCTCTCAAAGGGGGCGTCAACGCTGTCGTGCGGCATCCGGAACGGGACGAGATCGTCGTCGGCGGAGCGGACGGCGTGCCGAAGATTTATCGCGTCTTCCGAATCACCGCTCGAAAAATTGGCGATGACTCAAACCTCGTCCGAAATCTGAATCCGATGACCGGGCGAGTGTTCGGCGTCGCAGTGAGCCCGAACGCAAAGCGGATCGCCGCCGTGAGCGCCCTCGACGGAAAGGGCGAGCTGACCGTTTACTCGTACGAGTTTGACACGGCTCTGCCGGCGGACCTCAAGGCAATCAGCGCGAAGCGAAGGCAGGACCGGAACACCGCAGAGCAGCAGAAACTCGACGCTTACCGGACGAAAGACATCAAACAGATCGCGCAGGTCAAAACAGACTCGACGGCTCTCTACACAGTCGCTTTTCACCCGAACAACTCGATCGTCGCCGCAGCCGGCAGCGACGGACTGATTCGACTGATTGAAACCGAAACCGGCAAAACGTCGCGCGAGTTTGCCGCCGCTCCTGTCACTGCTGAGTCGCCTTCGGTTCAGGGAACTCGTTTTGCGTCGATGAAGTGGGACGATCCCGGCGTCATCAACAAAGAAACGCTTCCGCAAGGCTCTGCCGTTGTTGAGCTGACATCGCAGATCGCGTCCGTGTCGCTGGGGAGTCCATTCGAGTACTCGCAACTTTTAATTTCTGGAAAACTCAACACTGGCAACAGCGTCGATGTGACACGTCAAATGTCGGTTTCCGTTTCCGCTCCAGTCGTCGCTGTGTCGGACACAGGATTTGTGAGACCGTTGAAAAATGGCGAAGCCACGATCCGCTGCGAAACTGGTGGGAAGTCGATCGAAATTCCCGTCACGGTCGCCGGTTTTGGCGAGCCGTTCGAATCAGACTTCATCCGGGACGTGAACCCCGTGCTTTCGCGAGTCGGCTGCAACCAGGGAACCTGTCACGGATCGGCAAACGGCAAGAACGGCTTCAAACTGTCACTGCGAGGTTACGACCCGATCTTTGACGTGCGGACGCTGACCGACGATCTGGCATCTCGCCGGACGAATATCGCCTCGCCAGACGACAGCCTGATGCTGCTCAAGGCGACCGGCAGCGTCCCTCATGTCGGCTCGCTCGTGTTCGATTCCGGAGAGCCGTATTACGAAATCGTCCGCAACTGGATTGCCGGCGGAGCGAAACTCGACCTGACTGCGAACCGGGTTGCCAGCATCGACATCCTGCCGAAGAACCCGGTCATTCAGCAGATCGGGGCGAAACAGCAGATTCGCATCGTCGCGACTTTTGCAGACGGGAAGACGAGAGACGTCACTCGCGAAGCCTTCATCGTCAGCGGCAACACAGACACCGCCGAGGTGGACCGCTGGAGCCTGATGACCGCCATGCGTCGTGGCGAATCGCCGATTCTTGCCCGCTATGAGGGAGCCTACGCCTCAACGACGCTGACCGTCATGGGCGATCGCACGGGCTTCGTCTGGAAGCAGCCGGAAACCTGGACCGAAATCGACAATCTCGTCGCCAGGAAGTGGGAACGAATGAAGATCGAGCCGTCTGAGATTTGCACCGACGCGGAATTTCTTCGCCGAGTGTATCTCGACTTGACCGGCCTCCCGCCGACATCGGACGACGTCAAAGCATTCCTCGCTGACAACCGGGACATGCGGGCCAAACGTGCCGAAGTCGTCGACAAGCTCATCGGCAGCCCGGACTTTGTCGAGTACTGGACGAACAAGTGGGCCGACCTGCTTCAGGTCAATGGAAAATTCCTCGGTCCGGAAGGCGCGAAATCGTTTCGCGACTGGATTCGCGCTGAGGTTGATGCCAACACGCCTTACGACGAATTCGTCCGGAAAGTCATCACAGCTGATGGTTCGAACAAAGAGAATCCTGCCGCGTCGTATTATAAAATTCTTCGCGACCCCGAAGACATCATGGAGAACACAACGCACCTCTTCCTGGCCGTTCGCTTTAACTGCAACAAATGCCACGACCACCCGTTTGAGCGTTGGACTCAGGACCAGTATTACGAAACAGCCGCCTACTTTGCCCGCGTTGGTCTGAAGGCGGACCCGGCGAGTGGCAATCGGAAGATCGGTGGAACGGCCGTCGAAGGTGCCAAGCCGTTCTATGAAATCGTGTTCGAAAAGCCTGCGGGTGACGTGACTCACATCCGCACAAATCAGGTCGCCGTCCCGACTTTTCCTTACGAAAGCACATTCGCCATCCAGGAAGGATCGAACCGTCGCCAGCAACTGGCCGCCTGGATTACCGCTCCGGATAACCAGTACTTCGCAAGGAGCTACGTGAACCGCCTGTGGGGTTACCTGCTGGGGGTCGGCATTATGGAGCCGATCGATGACATCCGGGCGGGCAATCCGCCGACGAATCCCGAACTGCTTGCCTACCTCACTGACGAGTTCATTCAGAACAAATTCAACGTACGGCACATCGTGCAGCTGATCTGCAAGTCGCGGTCGTATCAACTGTCGATCGCCACGAACAAGTGGAACGAAGACGACTCCCAGAATTATTCGCACGCGACGACGCGACGGCTGCCGGCGGAAGTTCTCTTCGATGCCATCCATCGAGTGACCGGCTCCACGACGAAAATCCCCGGAGTTCCGGAAGGCACCCGCGCAGCGGCGATTCCAGATTCCGGCATCGGACTGACAGACGGATTCCTGGCGAATCTCGGCCGCCCTGTTCGCGAAAGTGCCTGCGAATGCGAGCGCAGTGCGGACATTCAGCTCGGACCGATCATGGCGCTGATCGGTGGCCCCACGGTCGGAAGTGCGATCGCTGATCCCGGCAATGCGATCGCGAAACTTGTCAACGAAGTCAAGGACGATCGAGCTCTCATTAACGAAGTCTTTCTGCGAGTTCTCAACCGACCGGCAACCGACGCCGAAATCGACGCGACGATCGCCTCAATCAACGAAATTGACGCTGACCACGTGAAGCTGCAGGGGCTCCTCGCCGAACGAGAAACGTTCTGGACCGTGGAGAAGCCAAAGCTCGAAAAGACTCGGGCCGATTCCATTGCACAAGCTGATGCGGATCTGAAGACGTACGAGGCGAAGATCGCTCCGCAGGTTGCCGAGGCTGAAGCGAAACGGCAAGCCGGAATCGCCGCTGCTCAAGCCGACCTGACGGCTTACGACTCGGCAAAGCCGAAGCACGCTTCCGACTACCTGACAAAGAACATCGGCAAAGTCGAGTGGCATCCGCTTGAAGCCGAGACACTGGCCGCAGTGAAAGGTGTCACGCTGCAACCGCAGGCGGACCAGTCCATCATTGCGGCCGGAAAAGCGGATCAAGGAGACTATACTCTGACATTCCGAACTTCGCTGAAGGGAATCACGGGATTCCGAATTGAGGCCGTCCCGGTCCCGGGCAGGAAGGGGAATGGTCCTGGCATCCCGGAAAATGGCAACTTCGTCGTGACGGAATTTGAAGTTCAGGCAGCCCCTTCCAGCAAGCCGGCCGAATTGAAAAAGGTGACACTCCAGAACGCGAAGGCGGACTTCCTCCAGGCAGGTTTCAACATTGCCCTGGCGATTGACGGGAATGCCGGCAACCAGAACGCGTGGGCGATCGCCAATGCTGGCGGTGTTGTTCACTGGGCGACTTTCGAAACAGCGCAGGCAGTCAGCTTCGATGAAGAAACGCTGATCAAAATTGTGATTCACCAGAACCACACGGCGAAAGAGCATCTTCTGGCCGGGTTCCGGATATCCGCAACCACATCGCCAGGCCCCATCGGTCTCAGTCTTCCCGAAAGCCTTCGGGCAATTGCTCTCACCAATCCCGATCAGAGAAGTGAAGACCAGAAGACGACGCTTCTGACCTGGTTCGACAAATCCGACGGAACCCTGACCGCGAAGCAGCAGGCACTCGCGGCGGCGAATGCCCCGTTGCCGGTTGACCCGGGCGTCACAAAGCTGAAAGAACTGATTGCGTTCGTCAGTCAGCCGATCTCCGAAGACGAACGACTGTTGCGACTCCGGAATGATGTGGACTTCAGCGCGAAGCAACAGCAGGATAAACGACTGACAATGGCTCAGGACATTACCTGGGCATTGATTAACAACCCCGCGTTTCTGTTTAATCACTGATCCTGGAACTGCCGAAACTCTGATCGCGTGGCAGGTTGTGCTCGACTCTCTAACGAATACTGATTCATAGCCGATTCCGCTTACGTCAGGCTGAACTTGACCTACGGAACAAGGAGACTGAGATGCTTTCGATTAAAGGCCAGGCTGGAAAAGATTTGTGCGACAGCAACCTCGGCGTGACTCGTCGCGATCTGCTTCGAGTCGGCGGCTCCGGAATGCTCGGGCTGTCACTCGGTTCCGTGCTGGAACTTCAGGACGCCAGTGCAAAAGAAGGCATCTCAGGTGGTCCCGGGTGGGGCAAGGCCAAAAGCGTAATCATGCTCTACCTGCAAGGTGGACCATCACATCTGGACCTGTGGGATCCCAAAGAGAACGTGCCCGCAAACGTGCAGAGCGTTTTCAGCAACATCTCCACGAAACTGCCTGGCACGAAGTTCACTGAGAATCTTCCAAAGCTCGCGGCGATCAACGACAAGTTCACGATGATCCGCTCAATGAGCTACACGCCGAACGGGCTCTTCAATCACACGGCCGCGATCTATCAGATGATGACCGGCTACACGACAGACAAAGTCAGCCCGTCCGGTCAGCTTGAGCCGCCAAGCCCGAAGGACTTTCCCAACTTCGGCTCCAACATCATCCGGCTCAAGCCGGCTGAAGTTCCGATGCTGCCGTTCGTGATGCTGCCTCGCCCGCTGCAGGAAAGTAATGTGGTCGGCAAAGGCGGCACGGCCGGGTTTCTTGGTAAAGCTTACGACCCGTACACGCTGTACCCGGCGGGCGACGACCTCGACATGAGCAAAATGACGAGGATCAAGATCGACGACCTCAAGCTGAGGCCCGAAGTGTTTTCTGTGCGTCTGCAGCGACGCGCGAAGCTCCGCACGACGATCAACGCCGGCCTGCCGACGATCGATAACGCGGTCAAAGATTTGAACCTCAACGGGTACTACGAGAAAGCTCTTGACCTCATCGTGTCGGGCCGCGCCCGAGACGCGTTTGACTTCCAGTCGGAGCCACACGCGACGCGAGAGCTGTACGGCCGCAACACGTTTGGCGACAGCTGCCTGCTCGCCCGGCGTCTGGTCGAAGCCGGGACGCGAGTGGTCGAAGTCGTCTGGCCGAAGGTCGCCAACTCGGACAACCATTCCTGGGACCATCATGTCGGACTCAGTAGCCGCATGAAAAATCAGTCTGGACCGATGCTCGATGGTGGCGTCTCGGGGCTGATCTCCGATCTGGATCAGCGTGGAATGCTCGACGAAACGCTCGTCGTAGTGATCGGCGAATTCGGACGTAGTCCGGAGCGAGGTGTCAGCACCTCCGGCAACAGCAACAACGACGACGGTCGGGATCACTGGCCATACTGTTACACGGGTGTTGTCGCGGGAGCCGGTGTCAAGCGCGGCCACGTTCACGGCAAGTCCGATAAGACGGCATCGGCTCCAGTGGACGACCCCGTCCATCCCGGTCAGCTGCTCGCCTCGATTTATCACTCGATCGGAATCAATCCGGAAACGATCGTCTACAACCACCTCAATCAGCCACGCGAGCTGGTGAAAGCCGAAGCGGTCGGCCAGCTGTTTGCGTAACGCGAGAGCACTTCGCAGAATCAACGCCCGTTCGGATTGTTCCGGACGGGCGTTTTCTTTGGGGCTGGGCCTTTCCGGCGGCATTGATCCGCCGGCGAAAGTGGGGCAGTGAAGCCGGTACTCGAATGGACGTCCCATGAAGGCGGCTCGTACTTCGATCTCACTGAGGGAGAGGTCATTGTCGGGCGGCACCGCACCTGCGCGATCGTCATTGATGGTGACCGAGTCTCGCGCCACCACGCGCGATTCCGCTGCGAGAGTGGTCGCTACTTCGTCGAGGATTTGAAAAGTCGCAACGGGACGCAGTTCAACGGTCGTCGGCTCGAACTGGCCGAGGTGCTCGAAGATTGTGACGAGATTCTCATCGGGCGGACCCGGTTTGTTTTTCACGAGGGTGATCCGGCGGCGTTGATCGATCGCGCGTCGGAAGTCATCGGGTCAGTCCTTGTCGATTCGCTCACCGGAGTCGCTCCGTCGGGGAGTGCTGAAGCCAAACTGCACGCCCTGCTGGACATCTCTCATCGTCTGACCCGATCGCGGTCGCTGGATGAGATTCTCCAGGGAATGCTCAATTGCCTGTTTGAAGTGTTTACTCAAGCGGAACGTGGCATCGTCATGTTGCCGAATGAGCCCGGTGTCCTGAGCATCCTGGACTGAGTGATGACCTCACGCTGGTGAGCATCCGGCGAGTGCAGTAGCCACTGCCGGAACGGGACGCTGTGATCAGATCAACTCAGCGTGAAAGTTTTTGCCAGTGCGGCAGGTAGAAACTGGCGAGCCGATCAGGGGACACTCCCAGCTGCTCGGCAGCGAGCAGAACCCAGTTCCTGAGTGTCTGTCGAACCGGGCCGTGCATCTGCCAGCGTCGCGCGTCAACGTGCAGCGGGCCGGGCAGCAGCGCGAGGCGGCCAGAATCGCGGAGCTTCCGCATCAAGAGGAGGTCTTCCATCAGACGTGTCTGTGGGAATCCACCAAGCGACTCGAAGACTTCCCGCCGCAGGAAGATGCCCTGGTCTCCGAATGCAAGGCGTGTGAAGCAGACTCGCAGCGCATTCCCGGCTTCCAGAAATCGAAACGTCGACCCGCGAGCTTCGATCCGCTGGCAGAACACCCCGCCAGGAATGCAGCTCGACCGAAGGGCCTGCTCCATCTGTTGCGCCGCGATTGACGAAAGCCAGCAGTCGGCGTGGAGAAACAGCAGCGTGTCGCCTGTCGACTCGCGTGCCCCGAGATTCTGCTGAAACGAACGGCCTCGCGGAGACTCGATCAACCGGCACTGCAGTTTCGCGACCAGTTCCCGTGTCCCGTCCGTGCTGCCTCCGTCCACGACGAGAACCTCGTGCGGAGCAAGTTCGATGGCATGCCGAACGGCATTCCCGATATTTGCCGCCTCATTCAGGGCAGGAATGATGACAGAAAGTTTCACTGAGAATTCCGCCCTGCAGATCGAGGCCGCAACTGGTCGAGGTGACTGTAGTGCGATTCCTCGATGTCCCGCACTTCGATCAGCTCGACATCGGAGAAGGCAGTCTCGGCGATCGCCGAATCGGGATCGAGCGTGCCACCGGCGGATGCAACTTCCTGAACGATCGCTTCCCCGATTGCGTGAGGCAGGCTGGATTCCGGTTGAAACGACGGCACAAGATTTCGAATTCCCGGGAGTCCTTCGGCGTGAGGCGATGCTTCGAGCAGGATGCTCCCGTGCTGTAGAACCGCGCCCTTGCGACGCCGCTGCGCACTGCCAACGACTTTGACTCCGTTCAAAACAAGGTCGTTCCTGTCACCGCGGGAGAAACACAAAAACGGTTCCTGCTCGTGTTTGTGGTTCTCGCCGCGCGGGACGAGGTGAACGCCGGCCGGTTTCAACGCCCGGATGATCCCGGCGTGAGCCGCCTCATAAAGCCGGACCGGATCGGCAATCAGTGGGTGCGTCGCCGGGACGGAAATGGAATAGGTGATCTCGCGGTCGTGCAGGATCGCGCCGCCACCAGATAGCCGCCGCACAACGGGCAGCGTGGCAAAGCGGCCGGTCTCAAGAAACTCCGCAGAATCCTGGAAGTAACCCAGCGAGATGGTTGGCGTCTCCCAGCTGTAAATTCGAATGGCGAGCTCGTTCGCGTTGAGGGCTCTCAGCAAAAGATGCTCATCAACGGCCATATTCCACGAACCCGTGGATCCGGTGCCCTCAACAATCAGTCGTGTTTTCGACGCGGCAGTCATTTCCGAATTGTAGCCCGAGAATGCAGAGTCGTAGACCGTACAGAATGCCGGCCAACAGTCGCTGTTCAGCTTGAGCCGCCCAACATAATCTGTGCGGAAAATTAATCTTCAGAGGAGCGAATTCATGCGGAGTCGATTTGTGGTGATTTCGTCGGTGGTTCTTGCGGCCACCGCCGTCGCGTCTGGCGGCGATCTGAGCAGTCAACCGGGTTATGTCAAATCCGAGTTCATTTACGAAACGGCTCCGTTTCCGCAATGTCATGCGTCGACGATTGTTGAGACAAAGTCTGGACTCGTGGCGGCCTGGTTCGGGGGAACGCGCGAGAAGGATCCCGATGTCGGCATCTGGGTGTCGCGGCATGTCAAAGGGAAATGGTCTGCCCCGGTGGAAGTGGCCAACGGCGTCGTGAATCCGCAACAGCGATTTCCCACATGGAACCCCGTGCTGTTTCAACCGTCGAAGGGACCGCTGATTCTCTATTACAAGATGGGGCCAAGCCCGCGCAACTGGTGGGGAATGCAGTTGACGTCGGCCGATGGCGGAAAATCGTGGTCGGAGCCGAAACGGCTGCCGGACGGAATTCTGGGGCCGATTAAGAACAAGCCGATCGAGCTGGCCGACGGGACAATCCTGAGCGGATCGAGCACCGAGCACGACGGGTGGCGTGTCCACATGGAGATTGGCCCCAGCCAGGGGACTTCCTGGCGGGCGACGGAACCCCTCAACACGAAGGACGAACTGGGAGTCATTCAGCCCGCGATCATTCAATTCGGGCAGACCATTCAGATTCTCTGTCGCAGTCAGCAGGGGAAACTTGCCTCGGCAACCTCAAAGGATGAAGGAAAGACCTGGAGCCGATTCCGGCTGCTGGACCTTCCCAATCCCAACAGTGGAATTGATGCCGTCGGGCTGAAAGACGGTCGCGGGCTGCTCATCTTCAACAACACGCCACGCGGCAGAAGTCCTCTGAACGTTGCGGTGTCGAGCGACGGGGAAAAATGGAAAACCGTTTTGACTCTCGAGGATCAGCCCGGTGAGTATTCCTACCCCGCAGTCATTCAGACTTCCGACGGACTCGTCCATGTGACCTACACCTGGAAGCGAACGCGGGTCCGCCATGTCGTCCTCGATCCGGCCGAACTCTAAGACGCCGCCGGATGATCTGCCGAAATGGGACAGATGACAGTTCGATTCACATCCGACGAAATTGATGAGGCCGCAAAGCTGATCTTCCAGTGGCTCCAGGAATCGACCAGCACCGTCGCATTCACCGGTGCAGGAATCAGTACGGAAAGCGGCATCCCGGATTTCCGCTCGCCCGGCGGAGTCTGGGAAGAAAACGAGCCCGTCTACTACGACGACTTTATGCGCTATCCGGAGTCACGGTACGAGTACTGGCGGCAGAAATCCGAAGCGCATGGCGACTTTACAAATGCGAAGCCGAACTGCACTCACGAATCTCTTGCCAGATGGGAATCGCACGGGCGGCTGCGCGGGATCGTGACACAGAATATCGACGGCCTGCATCAGGACGCGGGCAGCCGAAACGTGCTGGAGCTTCACGGGACGGCGAGAGAAATCGCGTGCAGGGACTGCGACTGGCAGGAACCGGCCGATGCGTGGGTGCGATTTTTCGTTGAGCACGATCAGGTTCCTCCGTGCCCCGACTGCGGCGGACGATTGAAACACGCGACCATTTCGTTTGGTCAGTCTCTCCCTCGAGAAACACTGCAAACGGCGATCGAATGGGCATCGGAGTCCGACCTGTTCTTCGCACTGGGGTCATCTCCAGGGCCAGCGCACACTTAGTCCTTGAACTGCCACGCTTTAGAGCGTTTTCGTTGTCCGGAATCGACC
>JAQBVJ010000153.1 GCA_027623235.1 Planctomycetota bacterium | reverse complement strand
GGGGTCATTGGGCGCAAGCCGTCCGGTCGGGTTGTGTCTTTTCCGTGAAAACCGGTCGGCTCGCGCCGCTCCGCTGGATCAATTCAGATCAATTTGACTTTTCAACGGGCTGCAAGCCGGAAGTTCCATGTCAGAACCCGCTGCCAAACCAGCAGACTCCCCGTCTGGAGAAGTTGCAATCGTGAATTCCCCTTTGCGTCGAGTGCTCACGTTCTGCGCCGGAGCTGTTTTTCTTGCCTTCGTCACGGCGGGAGTTTTTCACGAACTCGTGATGCAGCCGGACGGACTGCTGGTGGGTGTCCACGCCGACGGCCACAACGATCTGACACTGCAGTTTCTGAGGTTTCGGGATACTCCGGCGGGGCTCACGCGACAGAGTGGCGATTTCAGGGCTGCGAACTGGGATCCGCATCTGGGACTTGGCATGCCGGTCCACGGCAATCCCCAGATGGCGTTGTTTTATCCTCCCAACTGGCTGTGCTTTGCGTTTGGTGCGGCGAGGACTGTCAGCTGGTTGCTGGTGGCTCACATGTTTTTCGCCGGACTCGGGACGTGGGTGCTGGCGAGGTCCGCCGGGCTCAGTGCGTTGAGCAGTCTGCTGGCTGGTTCGATTGCCATTGCCGCGCCTTATTGCGTCGCTCATCTCGCTGAGGGGCACGTTGCTCAAATCGCTGCGGTCTCGTGGGTGCCCTGGATTCTGTTTTCGTTCGAGCGGTTTCTCGCGTCGGACGGTCGCCATTGGAAAGCGGTTTCTGTCTGCCTGATGATGAGCTTCCTCGCCGGGCATGTTCAGGAACCGTACTACCTGTCGCTTCTGCTTTCCGGGGCTGTCGTGCTGTCGGCGCTGTCTCGAATGAGGAAAGGTGAGCCCGGCGCGTTCTCGCTGCTGGCTCACTGGGCCGTCGCGGGAGTGGTGGCACTGGCGGTTGTCTCGGTCGACGTCATTCCCGTTTACTTGAATTCTCTCGGGACCGGCCGTGCGATGCGGTTACCTCTGGAAGAGGCCGGATTCGGTCTGCAATTCGAAAACCTCCGGCAGCTGGTCAACCCGTTTGCTCTGGGCCGACCAGGTGAGACCGGCGACGCCGTCAATTCGTTTTACTGGACGAGACTGTTTTACTTCGGTGTGGTCCCGCTGCTGCTGGCAATTCTGGGGGCGCTGGTGTCGTTCCGTCGTCCGTTTTCGCGGCGGATCATGCTGATCACCCTGGTCGGGCTTGTGTTTGCGTTGGGAACGCTGACACCCCTCTACGAATTCTGCTATCGGTTTGTGCCGATGATCGGCTCGTTCCGGATTCCCGCCCGCATTCTCTTCATCGTTTCTTACGGAGTCGCGATTCTCGCGGCGGTTGGCCTGGAGTCGCTGATCGTAAAAACGCCTCAAGAGAAATCGGGTGAGGCCGGCGCAGTTGATGAAGCCGAGAATTCTCGCCCGCGAATCTCCCGAGTTGGCTGGCTTGTCGGAGTTGTTGCGCTGATCGCGTCAGTTGGCGAAATCGGCTGGCACGCGACGAGTGTGGTCGAAGTGGCAAGGCCCGAGGCACTTCGAAGTGACTCCGAGGTCAGCCGCTTTCTCAAACAGAATGCGGGGCTTCATCGAGTTCAAACGACTTATGTTCTGTACTCCGACCTGGAGGCTCTTCGCGACGACGTGCAGCGGGTTCGCGGCTACGAACCCGTTGTGCAGATTCGGCTCGCCTGGATGCTCGACGCGATTAGCTCCGGGCCAGATTCGCAGCTCGATTTCGGCGGTTTTCGTGAGACGCGGATCCGTGATCTCAACGGAAAAGTGGCCGACCTTGTCGGCATGCGCTATCTGATCACCTCTTTGAGGCAGGATGTGCCGGACGACTGGCGACTGGTGAAAACGGGAAAAGTCGCCCCGTGGATTCACCTTCCTGGCAGCGAAGCAAAGCCGGTCAACTTCGGCATCTATGAAAACCTCGACGTCATGCCGCGTGCTTTTGTCGTGGGAGATGTTGTTGAAGTTTCGGGTGTCGCGCCCCAGGTGGCCATCGAGGGACTGGAACAGCTCGACGCGCGAACCGCAGTCATGCTTGATCGAGACGTTCTGTCGGAAGGCGAACGGGCGAAGTATCAGCCCGCGGAAATTGTGGAAGCTCTTCCCGATCGCGTCACGATTCGAGTGAGCAATTCGGCGCCGGGCTACCTTGTGCTGACCGATCTCTTTCATCCCGGCTGGAGTGCGACCGTCGACGGTGAAGAAACGAAAGTGCTTCCCGCAAACCTGTCGTTCCGGGCCGTGCCGCTGGCGGCGGGAGATCACGAAGTCGTCTTCCACTACGAGTGCCCGGGACAGAAGGCCGGCATGATTCTCGGCGGGGTCATGCTGACAATGCTGATCCTGGTCGGCGTCATTGGCGCGATTCGAGGGCGTCAGAACCCGAACCAGATTGAAGCGGCCTGAGCGGCTCCGCCTGGCTGCCTCCTGCAGGATTCGCTAAAACCCTGCCGCAGCACGCGCCTCTCATGCGGCACGCTTTCGTGACCAGCTAAAAAGAAAGAGCTCAATGGCGGATGACTCACAGCGGACACTCGAAGGGAAAACGGCACTCGTCACCGGATCTGGTCGAGGGCTGGGGCGGGCGTTTGCGGAGACGCTGGCTCGGCTCGGCTGCAACATCGGTGTGCACGGCATGCGGGAAGATGGGCCTTCCGAATACGGGGAAGGAACGACGCTGACCGAGACGGCTCGTCAGATCGGTGAGGACTTTGGAGTCAAGACCGTCCGCGTGCTCGGCGATCTCACAAAGATGGATCAGGTCGAAAATGTCGTCGAGACTGTCTCGCGGGAGTTGGGGCCGATCGATTTTCTTGTTCACAACGCAGGCGGCGACGTCGCAGCGAAAGGCGGAAAGCCGAATCCGAACGACGCTGTGAATATCAAAGTGGAAGACGTCCAGGCAGTGCTCGACCGCAACCTTCTGAGCACGATTTATGTTTGCCAGCAGGCGGCGCGGCGGATGATGGAACGCAAGTCCGGCCGCATAGTGACGATCAGCTCGATCGCCGCTTTTCAGGGAAGTGCGAACTCGGCGATCTACTCAACGGCGAAGGCGGCCGTCGTCGAATACACACGCTGCCTGGCCATGCAGCTTCGGCCGTACGACATCACCGTCAACAGCCTGGCCCCCGGAGATACTCGGACGGGGCGCTTCCTGGGCACGCGGGAAGTCGATCAGAACCGGATGGCGGATCAGGGCACGCTGGAGCGAATTGCACTCGTCGATGAAGTCGCGCGGGTCGTCGAATTTTTCACCGGACCACTCGGCGCGTTCGTGACGGGGCAGGCATTGCGGGTCGACGGCGGCCAGCAGTGTTGGCCGTCTTGAAATCCCTCAACGGAATCGTGGAGCAGGACGGGGCCTGACGTGAATCAGAACCCCGCCCCGGTCACGAGGTAGACGCTTTGGGAGATTGCTCAGCGAGCTGAGCTTCGAAACTTCGCATGGAGTCCGGCCTGTCGGGTGTCGGGTGCCCCCGAGAACCGGTGTAATTTCAGACGGCGTGTCTTCTGTTCTTGAAACGCCGATGGCATTTGGGTTTCAACAGCGTTTTCCAGAAGTCGTTTCGAAACGACCCGTCTGGCGGATCACCGTCGCCAGGGGAGCCAGCGACTCAACCCGCCGGCTTCCGGTTTGATGCTGATCGGCTCGTCATTAATGAACCGTTGCAGGTCCATGCCAAGTTCGGCGGCCGACTGGTAGCGATCGCCCGGAATCGGGGCGCAGGCTTTCTCGATGATCAGCGCGAGACTCTGCGGAATCGTCCGGTCGAGTGTCAGCAACGGCTCAAGATTTCCGCGAGTGATTTTTTCAATCAGTTCCGTACGGTCTTCCGTGCCGAACGCCGCTCTGCGTGAGACCAGTTCGTACAGAGTGACTCCGACAGAATACAGATCGCTGGTCTGATCTGACTCACCGTTAAATCGCTCGGGAGCCATGTAGCGAACCGTCCCTGCCACGCTGCCGTCCCCGTCTTCCGGGGCAGGATTGACTTCGGCGGCCAGACCGAAATCGGTCACACAGACCTTGCCCGTCGCGTCGATCAGCAGGTTGGCCGGTTTCACATCGTTGTGCAGCACTCCCTCGGCGTGTGAGTATCGCAGAGCCTGGGCAACCTGCATTCCGATACGGGCACAGCTCTTCCATGAGTCGCGTCGAAGGCCACGTCGAGGAGCCCCCGACCGCAGAGACGGCTTTGCAGAATCACCAGCACCGACTTCCGCAGCCTGGTTGATCACCGTTGAAAAGACGACGGACTCTTTCTGTTCGAGCAGGCGGATGACGTTTGCCAGGCTGACTCCTTCAACATACTGCATGACGTAGTAGGCATATCCTTCGTGCGTGCCAAAGCTGTAAATCGGGACAATGTTGGCGTGCTGCAGTCGGGCGATCGTTTGAGCTTCTCGTTCGAATCGCTCCTGCCAGCGCGGTACCATGGAGAATCGCCACGGCAGAAGTTTGACGGCGACTCTTCGATTGAGTGCTCCCTGGAGTGCCTCGAAGACGACACCCATCCCGCCTCGGCCGACCTCGCGCAGGATGCGGCAGTCGCCGAGCTGCTCGATTTCGAATTCCTCGGGGATCTGCTGCCGCAGCGCGGTCGCTTCGCGGTCGCACTTCCATTGCTCGAGGGCAGCAACCATCGGGAACAGCTCGCGGATCCCCTCGGCGTATTCCGGGTGCGCAGCCAGGTACTGGTCGATCGAAGGTTGCTCGCCGCGACGGACCCGCTCGGCAAACTGTGTGGCGAGGACCTCCAGGCTGTCGCGCGAACTCTGCTGCAGATGCCGGTGCTGAGCGTCGCTCGGGAAGCCGTCCAACTGAGGCTCGAACTGGTCGTCGGAATTTGACATGGCGGCAAGAGTATCGTCATTGCCGGACCAGTGGCGAGAGAATTCCCGGGCGGCCAGACCGGGCTATTCGACTCGAATGATTCGCCGGCTCTGGAATGATTTTCCAAACATGTCGGTTGTGCGAACTTCGATGAGATGGCTGCCCGGCTGCAGATCATCCGGCAGAGGCAGCTTCCAGAGATGCGTCGACGCTTTGGGTTTGGAAAGCTGACGCCACGGCGCCGGCTTTTCATTGACTGCTAATTCGCGATCGTAGACCTGTTGCAAAAGCGGATCGACTTCCCGAGTGTGCGTCATCGCTGCCCACTCGCCCCCGACACGCATCTCAACCGTCGAACGTGTGCCACCATTAAAAACGTTGACATAAACCTGCGTCTCCGCAGTGTCTGCAGCGGCGACGACTTCCGGCGCGAAAAGCTGCATCTGATAGTCGGCTGGTCGTCCGGCGGCTTTGAACTGCAGGTCGTATTCGGTCCCGTTGAAGGAGAGGATTGAGTACCCGTTGGGTGCTCCGTCGGCCATTTGCGTGTGAGGAATGCCGCGCTCATCCAGCGAACCGGACCACCAGCTTCCGCAGACGGTCACATTAATCATGTGGTGATGTGGCTCCGCACCCATCCAGCCGTCTTCTTTCGTGATCAGCCGGTGCTCGTGGTGATGCGTGTGGCCGGAAATTGAAATGCAGAATTTCCGCTTTTCAATCAGCCGGTAAAGCTCCTGACGGTCGCGCACATTGACCAGCGGGATGTGCATCATCAATACGACCATCTGCTCGTTCGGTACTAGCTCCAGGTCGTTCTTCACGAACTCCATCTGACGCTTGCCGAGCCCGCCCGTGTAATGGCCTTTCTCGGCTCCATCGGCAACGGTCCATTCGACATCGTCGAGGACTATGAAATGCACCGGCCCGTATTCGAACGAGTAGTAAGCCGGTCCAAAGTGCCGCTCAAAGGTCTCATCGCTCATCCGATCATTTTTTGCGTCGTAATTGATGTCGTGATTTCCGACGACGTTGTACCAGGGAATTCCCAGCAGCGCGATCGATCTTGCCTGAGACTCAAACATGTTGAGATCGTCGAACACGATGTCGCCGAGCGTGACGCCGAACGAAGCGTCGGTGCCGACCAGTTCCTCGATCACGTCGTGAGCGATCCAGTCAACTTCCTTCTGATCGCGCGGCTGTGGGTCGCCGAACATGATTGTCTTGAATTCTTTCGGCTCATCCTGCGGGTAGAGCGGAAAGTCGACGGACTTCGGCAGCTCTCCCGTCGCGGCAACGCCAGCGAATGTGAGCGGTGGCGAGCCTTTTGGCTTGTGGTTGTAGTAGAACTCGGGCGTGTTGTTTTTGCTGAGTGGCGTTCGCCAGTCGCGTGGTTTGACGACGAAGATCAACGTGTCGTCGCTGATCCCGATCGTGTAGCGAC
The DNA here is from genome assembly GCA_027623235.1 of Planctomycetota bacterium. Lineage (GTDB taxonomy): Bacteria > Planctomycetota > Planctomycetia > Planctomycetales > Planctomycetaceae > JAQBVJ01. Next base: position 8,985 of record JAQBVJ010000153.1, on the reverse strand, counting down.
CTTCCTTATCCGTCGTCACAATCTCGCCGCCGTTAGAAACGCGGATGCCGGCAAGCGGCTTCTCACCGGAGTCGAACTGCCGGTTTCCATTCGCGTCGTGGAACACGATCCCGGTCGCCTTCTGCGTCTCTTCGCCGTCCTGAGACTGCAGTCCGGCCACAACGAAAAGCAGGCCAACGAGAGCCACAGTTGTCGAAGCGAGCGCCAGTTTCTTCATCAGATTCTCCCCTGGGATAAGAAGCGGGAATCGTAGCGACTGGAAAGTTGGCCGTCACGCAGGCACAGTCCGTGGCAGGAGTTATGACAATTTGTGATCCGCTGCGGTCCATTGGCGTTGGGAGCCGCCAGCCTGCATCCCGGTCTGCAAAGGTGATTCGATGAGTGACCAGCCGAGTAAGACTCAATCTGCCGACGCGGAAGGTCAGAAAGAATCGAAAGGCGGTGGCCGCCACACGCTGTACATGATCGGGGCGATCGTCGCGGCTCTATTGATTGCCTGGCTGGCCCCGACATTCGCGATGAACCTGAGTCTGGGGGGGCAGGTCTTTCTTCGGCTGCTGATGATGGTCGTTGTGCCGCTTGTCATGGCGAGCGTCATGAGCGGCATTCTTGGGCTCGGCGACGTCAGAAAGCTTGGCAAGCCTGGAGCGACTGCGATTGGCTACTACTTCATGACGACGGTGCTTGCCGTGTCGATTGGAATGATCGTCGTCAATATTGTTCAGCCAGGAGTCGGGCTCGACGTCGGCACGTTGACGACCGCAGCAGAAGGCAGTGAGCACGCTGCTCAAGTCAAAGAGATCGCCGCCAACCCGGAAGGGCCAAGCGGTCTGGCGGACATCTTTCAGAATCTGGTCCTGACGTTGTTTACTGACAACCTGCTCAAGTCAATGGCGGGTGCCGACCTGCTGCCTCTGATCGTTTTCAGCATCGTGTTTGCCGGAATGCTCACGACGATGGGCGAGCGGGCGAAGGTGCTTACGAATCTGATTGAAGCTGCCAACGACGCGTTGCTGAGCTTCGTCATGCTGCTGATGAAGTTTGCCCCGATCGGCATTTTCTGCCTGGTCGCCTCTCAATTCGGAAAATTCTTCGCCGAACCGGATCCGTGGGCCAAGTTCTCCAGCATCGGGCTTTACATGGTCACGGTGCTGACTGGATTGGGGATTCACGCGCTCATCGTGCTCCCGTTCATCCTCTGGTACTTCACAAAACGAAATCCTTTGGAATTCATGAAGCAGATGTCGGACGCACTCCTGACGGCGTTTTCGACCGCAAGCTCATCGGCGACGCTGCCGGTCACAATGGAGTGTGCTGAGAAAAACGCCGGTGTCTCCCGCCGATCGACCGAGTTCGTCCTTCCGCTGGGGGCAACGATCAACATGGACGGCACGGCGCTTTACGAAGCAGCGGCCGCCATCTTCATGGCGCAGATCCATGCCGGACTCCATCCGGAATTCCAGTTCGGTTTTGCGGAGCAACTGCTGATCGCCGTGACCGCCACGCTCGCCGCGATCGGTGCGGCAGGTATCCCGGAAGCGGGGCTCGTCACGATGATGATTGTGCTCAATGCGGTCGGGCTGCCTCTTGAATATCTTCCGCTGATCCTGCCGATTGACTGGCTGCTCGATCGATTTCGGACGGCCACCAACACTTTCGGCGACGCAGTGGGATCCGCTGTGGTCGATCGGACGTTCCCTGATGCTGAAGCCGCGACACCCGCGGCGGACTGACTCGGAAAACCAAGGAGATAAAAATGGACATCGGTGGATTCACTGTGGCGACGAGTGCAGCAACGTCTGCTAACGCTGCTGCCGCCGAAATTCGACGTCAGCACCAGGAGGAAGAAGACCTCACCCCGTACAGCCGAGAGGACCTCGACGGCGACTGGGAGTTCAAAATCCTGCGGTCCCTGACGGGAGCGTTCGGCCGGCCCGAGCTGTTTCGGCGGGCGCTGGAAGACGAAGCGCTCTGCGGGTGGGTCCTGGTCGAGAAATTCGACGACAACCGCCTGCGGCTCAAACGCGAAGCGGGTCTCCACGACGACGACTTGAATCCGGACATCGACCCGTACCGGACAAACTACGGAGGGGCTGGAATTCGCTACGTCGTCCTGGCGGCAGTCCTTCTGGCAAGTGCTGTTGCCGCCGGAGTGCTGGCGTTCGTCCTGATGCAGTAACTGCCTGATGCAGTAACTGCCTGATGCGGTGACTGTTCGAGGGCGCGGTCGGTAAGAGATGTGTCAGCGGTGAGGCTCCGCAGCGTCGCGAGCCTCACCAGTCTTTGTCCATGGTCGATCAATCTGTCCGATTCGCTGCGGTCGCTTCGAGCAGGCCGATGAGGTCGTAGATCACCCTCGGCCCGATTTTCGAAGCCAGGCCATCCGGCATCACGGAGACGCGCGACGGATGTCGGGCTTCGATGTCCGATGTATTGATGCGAGTGATTTTTCCGTCGGATGCCGCGAAGACTTCGTTGTTGCCCTCGCGGTTGAGGGCGATTCCAGTCAGCGTTTTTCCGGACTTCAGCTCGACAACCCACGGCACGTACTGCGGAGCAATCTCGCGGCTGGGATCGATGATCGACTGCACGAGCCGCTGGCGATCCATCCTTTTTGCGATGAACGTGAGGTCTGGACCGGTGTCTCCGCCTCGCCCCTGCAGTGTGTGACACTTCGAGCATTGGCCGTAGCTGAAGAACCAGCGCCAACCCGAGTCGACGTCTGGTTCGCCATATTCCTCAAACTTCTTGAGGTAGGCGTCCGCGCCAGGAGCCGGCGGATTCCAGCGAAATTCCTCGCCCTTTCGCAAAATCAGCGACGCCATCGCAGCGGCTGGTTTGACCTTGTCGTCATCCTTCAGCGCTCCGGCGACAAGCTGCGTGATCTGCGGAAGATGCCGCTCGCTCTCGATCAACCCGACCAGTGCGTCGGCTCTGGCCTGCGGTTGGTGAGTTTTCTGGTCAGCCGCCTGCATGAGCAGATCGCGGCTTTCCTCCGTGCCCGAAAGGGCGAGCGTTCGGATGGCCTCGCGGCGCACCTGCGGGTTGCTGTTCATCATGAGCGAAAGAAGTTGTTTCGTGGTGAGCGACTCGTGATCCGGCGGAAGCGATCGCAGAGCCATCATCGTGATCGAGTCCGGATAGCCTCCCTCAGTGATCACGTTCGAAAAGTAGTGTCCGCGATGGTTGTTCTTGAGGTTCGCGACCTTGCCGCCATCGAGCCACTCGACCGTCGCGACCGCCGCGGTGAACAGAGCCGGCGTCGTGTCCTTTTCCTTCGCCAGTTCTTTGACCCGCGGCAGGAATTCGTTGAGCTTCTCGTCGGCGATCCAGCGGAGCGCGTAGAGCCGCACCTCGGCGGCGGCGTCCAGCAAGGCGGACTCCAGAGCGGCGTGGCGGACGGCTCCGGAGAACCCGCTGCGGCGTCCGGCTTCGAGCAGGCCGACTCGTGTGGAGGCGGAATCAAGGCCGTCACCGTCGAGCCTCACGACCAGTCCCGATTTCGAAAATCCCTCGATGGCCGCGTTTCGGATAAACGGGTCTGGATCGCCGAGGCGGCTGAAGCGGTCCGGCTTCCGTTGAGCTTCCAGCTTTGCTGCCAGCTTCTCCGCATCGGACAGTGGCGGAAACGCCGGAGCCTGTGGCGCGCCGGACTTCAGACTCAGCTTCCAGATGCGGCCTTTGCCGTGAACCGGGTAGCTGCGGTCCACCCAGTCCGTAAAGAAAATGGAACCGTCCGGCGCGACGGCGAAGTCAACGGGCCGGAAGTTTTCGTCTCCTTGAACGGCGACGTCGAGTTTTGCGCCGAAGGAAGCTCCGCGAGGTTCGAGTGTGTACCGCTCGATCCGGTAGTCACCCCAGCTCGTGACCCACAGTTGACCTCGGTACGGCAGCACGGCACACGGAGCCTCGCCCGTGCCGGCGACCATCGGCAGCGTTCCAGGCAACTCGCCGTCCCAGGCCTGAAGCGGGTGCCTGCCCGAGCGGCCGTAGCGGAACTGGTAGCCGTAGTCGCCGCCTTTGACGATGTGCATCAGCCGGCAGGGCGGCATCGAGTCCGGATCGTTGCCGACACAGAAGATGCGGTTTTGAGGATCGACGCAGATGCCGAACGGATTCCAGAAACCGGTCGCGAGCTTCTCCAGCCCTTTGCCAGCTGCGGAGCAGCGATAAATGTTGCCGCCCTCGCCGCCACCACTGAGCTTTGTTCCGCCTGCACTGATCAGGACGTAGTCCTTTCCAAGATTCTCGCCGAGTCCGAACAGCAGCCGGCCTTCGTTGTCGAAGCTCAATCCGCACAGCCCGTTGTGCGGGTAGTCGCCTTCGGTCTCGAGCCAGGCGATCTGCCGTTCCTCGTCGGCCTTGTCGTCGCCGTCGGTGTCGCGAATCCGAAAAATCTTCATGCGGGTCGCGACGTAAATCCACCCGTCCGGCCCGGTGAGGAGGCTCATCGTTTTGTCCGTGCCCTCGTAAAAGGTCCGGAACCGATCGGCTTTTCCGTCGCCGTTGGTGTCCTCAATGAGTCGAATCCGGTCGTGCTTCGGCCCGGCATAGTCTTTGGGAGGAAAATGCGTGTGAACCTCGACGACGAGCAGTCGCCCCTTTGCGTCAAACGTCGCCCCGACGGGCGTGACAATGTCCGGCTCGCTGGCGAACTGCGTGAGTTTGTAGAGATCGTCGAGGACTTCTGGCTCGGCGGCCTGGAGGCTGGCAGTGACAAATACTGTGGCAAGGATCGCGGGGATTCGCATGGCGGTCGTCCTGAGGTGGAGTGTTTCGCACAGCGTAGCGGCGCGGTCAGCTCAGCGCAAAGACGCGAAGACGCAGAGATTGGCAAAGAAGCGGTGAGTCTCGAATCGGAGTTCTGATTCTTCTTTGCGTTCCTTTGCGTCTCTGCGCGTTTGCGCTGAAACTCCGCGCATGAACGAACAGGAGAAAAAGAACCGCGCCGCGATCCGGAAGATGCTTCGCCTGCTCAACAAGGGCGAGGTGGAGTACATCGTCGTCGGTGGCACGTGCGCTCGGGTGCTCGGGCTCGACCATCCGGTCAACGATCTCGACATCGTTTACCGTCGCTCGTACGAAAACTGTCGCCGCCTGGCCGAGACGCTGCGGCCGCTCAATCCGTATCCGCGAGGGCTGGCACTGGGGCAGAAGGTTCCCTGGAATACATCAGTGATTCGTGATGGTTACAGTTTTCTAATCCAGACGGATCTGTGCGAAATGGACCTCATTGCGCAGCTCTCTGGAAATCTCACTTATCAGAAAATCAAAAAGCAAACGTTTGCCGGCAAAGTTTTCGGCGTGCCGTGCCGATGCCTCCACATTGATCAAATGATTTACCACATTGAGCTGTCCGGCCGCCCTAAGGATCTTCGTTTGGCCGCCCGTCTGGCAAAGCTGCGTGACACTCAGTCAAGCCGTCCGGAAAAATCCTGAAAAAAGAGAAATTGGTGCGTGTTTCTTATTCCTGTCGCTCAGACTCGATCGTAGACTCCCGCCGCTTTAACCGCGTTGCCCCACTTCGGGGCCTGTTGATAAGGATTGGCTCAGTGATGATCTGGGTTGCCCTGAAATCGACTGGATCGGCTTTACGCCGAACGACACCCACACTTTGTGTGTGGAGTCGCTTCTTCGCGCGGACGCGACTTCTTGAGCCCTCCGCCCGCCGGTGCCGTTCGGCATTCGTCAGCTGGGTGAAACGTCAGAGTGCTCGAAGTCATTTCGGAAATCAGGCTGAGGGGTCTCTGCTAAGCCAGCGGACACCTCTCAGTCAGCGATGAGTTAGCCGCCTGAGCCGGTGGCTTGACCCGGCGATTGGCGTCCGCAGTGAATCCCGGATCGGGTTGCGGACCCTCCTGAGCGACTTTTCGCTCGCTCAATCATTGTCGTTCTGGCAGCCAGAACACTCACTCAACTCGTTCATCGCAAGGGGATTTCGATGACCACAGTCCTCCGTCCAGCTACGCTTCCCGTCCGTAACGCCGCACCTGTCATCAGCTTCGACCGGGCAAGAGAACTTGCCGCCGAATTCGGCACGCCAACGCTCGCTGTGTCTCGAAGCAAGCTGCAAAGCGTCTACCGTGAGATGAAATCGTCTCTGCCCGACGTCGATTTGTTTTACGCGGCGAAGGCAAACTCCGATGTCAGCATTCTGCGAACACTGTTCCTGGAAGGCTCGTTTGTTGACGTCTGCTCGTACCGGGAAATGCAGTCCGCTCTGCTCGCAGGATTTTCGCCCGAGCAGATGATCCACACGCATCCGTGTAAGACGGCCGACAATACGAAAAGCTGCTATCAGGAAGGCCTTCGCTGGTTCACCTTCGATTGTGAGGCCGAGATCGACAAGATTCGGCGCAACGCTCCTGACACGAAGGCACTGCTTCGCCTTCGTGCGGATTCTCAGTCGAGTTTGATCAATCTCTCCGCCAAGTTCGGTTGCGCCGTTTCAGAGGCGCCGGCTCTGGCGCGGGCAGCGATCAGGCGGGGCCTGGATGTGAGGGCGCTTTCGTTCCACGTCGGGTCGCAGTGCACCAATCCGGAAGATTTCCGCTCCATGCTGATCCGGACGCGCGAGGTCTGGGACGAGTGCGTCGCTGCCGGGTGCCAGCTCGAGATGCTTGATGTGGGCGGCGGCTTCCCGGCTCCGTACCGAACCAGTGTGTTGCCGCTCGGCGACTACTGCCGTCACCTGGCCCGCGCTCTCGACGCGACGTTCGGCGACCTCGATATTCGTATTATTGCCGAACCCGGACGTGGCCTTTGTGCTGAGTCCGTGACGCTGGTGACGCGGGTTCTGGGCAAGTCCGTCCGCAACGGACTCCCCTGGTACTTTATCGACGATGGTGTCTACGGTTCGTTTTCCGGGAAGTTGTTCGACCACGCTGACTTCGGGATTGTTGCCGAGGCTGCCGACATGCGACCGCGGTCCGCCTGCGTCCTCGCCGGCCCGACCTGTGACTCTCACGACGTCGTGGCCGTTGACCAGGAACTGCCTGATCTGGAAATCGGTGAGCTGCTGCTGGTGCCCACGATGGGAGCCTACTCTTCGGCGAGCGCATCGGGCTTCAACGGCCTCGATATTGCCCGCCTTGTCGAAGTCGACTGAATTACTGAATGCCTCGACTCGCATTCCAGCAACGGCCATGATTGATGATGACCATGATTGACAATGACAACGAGGTCGTCTGACAACGAGGGCGTCTGAAAGCGGGCCTGCTGATTCCAGCGGAACTTAACTGACTGAGCCCTGAAGGGGCAAAACGTCCCTTTCAGGGCTCTGTCGTTTTTCGGGCGGAGTTTGAAAGCAGACAGAAATTCCACTTACCTGTTTTCAACTTGAACCGACCGTGTCTCATGCCGATTTTCGAGTTCACGATTCCTTTCGATGGCCGGATCCTTGTCCTTGGCTGTGGCAGCGTTTCCCAATGCACCGTGCCGCTTCTTGTACGCCACATTGACGTTCCGCCCGATCGCATCACTGTTCTCGACATGGTCGATCGCCGCGAAACCATCGCCGACGCCATCTCTGCTGGTGTCAACTTCCGAGTCGGTCAGGTCACGGAGGAGAATCACAAAACACTCCTCGCTGAACTGCTCGGTGCGGGGGACCTGTTTGTTGACCTTTCGTGGAATGTCGAGACGCTGGCGATGCTCGACTGGTGCCACCACAACGGCGTGCGCTACATCAACACTTCCGTCGAGGAGTGGAACCCGTATGACAAAGTGGGAGCCGAGTTCACGCTCTACGCGCGACAGATGAAAATCCGGGAGCTCATCGCCGGCTGGAACCAGGCGAAAGGTCCGACGGCGGTTGTTGATCACGGAGCCAACCCGGGGCTGGTGTCTCACTTCACGAAGATGGCTCTGCTCGACATCGCGGAGAAAATTGTCTGTGAGAAGCCGCACGACGAACGAGTTTCACAGCTCGAAGCGGCCATCGAGACGCGGCAGTTTAATCAGCTCGCGATGCTGACAGGAGTTCGCACGATCCATATCAGCGAACGTGACACGCAGGTCACCGACCAGCCCAAACGCATCAACGAATTTGTCAACACGTGGAGCATCGAGGGTCTTTACGAGGAAGGCACCGCTCCCGCAGAGATGGGTTGGGGCACGCACGAGAAACGCCTGCCACCGGGTGCGAACACGCATCTGGAAGGTCCGCAGAACCAGATTTTTCTCGACAGCCGCGGCATGGAAACGTGGGTCCAGTCCTGGGTGCCGTGTGGCCCGATGCTCGGCATGGTCATCCGGCATGGTGAGGCGTTCTCGATTTCCGACCGGCTGACGGTCTACGACGAAAGTGGCGAGGCGATTTATCGGCCGACGGTTCACTATGCCTACTGCCCGGCCGACGCCGCAATCGCCTCACTCCACGAGTTGCGGATGCGCGACCTCGATCTGCAGGCCGATCAGCGAATCCTGGGCGACGAAATCACCCACGGCCGCGACGAGCTCGGATGTCTGCTCCTTGGGCATGACTTTGGAGCCTGGTGGATCGGTAGCCTGCTCGACATCAACGAAACCCGTGAGCTCGTCGGAGGGCAGAACCCGACAACGCTGCAGGTCGCCAGCTCGGTGCTGGGTTGTGTCGTCTGGATGATTCGCAACCCGGATGAGGGAGTGAATCTGCCGGACGACCTGCCTCACGAAGAGGTCATGGAGTTCGCCATGCCGTACCTCGGCCCGTTCGTCTCTGAGCCGTCCGACTGGCGACCGCTCTCTGACAATAGCGTGAACGACTGGGACGACCTCTGGCAATTCGAGACGTTCCTCGTGAAATGAACACGTCACGCCTTCCCGAAGCGCTCTCCCTTTTTTTTGGCGGGGTGCTATCGTGGATCATTCATCAAATCGCCATTCTGCTCACGAAATGCTGTGTCGGATTGCGTTAGCGTCGAACGGTCGAAAAACAGTCTGTCAATCAGCCGTTTTGGCGCTAGCCACGGTTTGCGCTGCAGTTTTGCAAAACCGTGGCTAGCG
>JAQBVJ010000152.1 GCA_027623235.1 Planctomycetota bacterium | reverse complement strand
GTAAGATTGTGCCGCAGCTCGGCAATCAGTTCGCCGTACGGCAGTTCGAAGACGGCATCGGCGCGAATGCGTGCCGGCTCGTTGCGCTCGTAGCGGACATCGTCAGGATGCAGCGTGATCCGCTCGTAGTCATGATTGACCACCGCCGACCAGACGTTTTCCGGCTTCACCTGATACTCGTCACGAAGTTCGCTGGCTGTAATCCCGGGGATCACAATGACTGGATTCTGCATGGGACGATGCTCCTGGTGCTGACTGTCGTTACATGAACTGCCACGCCGGTATCTGATCTGACGGTTACATTTCGGACAAAATCGGTGCGTGCCGTGGCGCCGTCACGTGACGAGAGGCAACACGCGCCAACGACGATCGCTCCAACCACGAATCCAACGGACACCAAGAAGTATGGGAGAACTTCCCCAAGGTGCTTTTGATGCGGAATCCATATTAACGTTGCCTGAAAGAGTTTCATGCGACAAGAGTGTCGCCGGGGTCGAAAGAGTTCGCCACACAGCCTGAGGCGGGTCTGTTTGTTGCACAAGAGTTTTGTTTGGAATGACGCAGAGTTAAGGACCTCCGTCAAATCCCGTGTCACCGTACAGGGCTGCCCGCCACGCCGATTTCTGCAGCCGACGCCCAGGGGCCGCCGGTGACTTCGGACAGAACCCGGATGAGGACGTACCGGCCTCGGGTGGGTTGGAAGTTGACGGATTGAGCGGTCCTCTGTTTTTTGAATGTGGCTTTGCCGGCCGGGTTGCCGAAGTCCTCGGCGGAGCTGGATATGAAGATCTCGCACTCGCCGAAGGTGCCGTTCCAGCCGCCGTCCTGGCGGGCGAGGTAGCGGAAGCCGGTCACGGAGAACTCGCCGCCCAGGTCGATGACCAGTTCGTGCGGATGTTTGTCGAGCTTCGGGGCGAACTGCGTGTGCCAGATGGAACGCGGGTCGCCGTCGAAGGCGTTGCGGGCGAATTTGCGGTTGCCAGTGTTCTCACTGCTGAACCGGACCAGCTTCCAGCCCTTGCTCGGGATAAGGCCCTCGTTCGGGATCGCATTCACCGCGGCCGGGGGAACAAACTTCTGGCCGGTTGCGGTGCCCCATTTGGCCCAGCGGTCTTTCTCGTGGTTCGTCCGGTCGGTGAACGTGCCCTCAACCACCGGGGTATGCGAGGCCTCGGCAAACGCGACCATCTTTGCGAGCACCTCGGGGTGAGCGGCCGCAACGCTCGTCTTTTCGCTGAGGTCTTTCGTCAGGTCAAACAAATCCCAGGCGGCGTTCGCCTTCGGCCGATGCGCTTTCCACTGACCCATCCGGACGGCGGTCTGCGGACCGAATTCCCAGTAGAGCATTTCATGCGGAGTCTGTTTCCGGCCCGTGGCTTCTTCGCCCAGGATTTCCGGCAGGATCGAAATTCCATCGACGCCTTGCGGCACGTCCGCTGTGGTGAGCTCGGCCAGAGTCGGCAGCACGTCCGGGTGGTACCAGACAAGGTCGCTGACTCGCCCCGGCTTGATCCGGCCCGGCCAGCGGACGAGCGACGGGATCCGCAGCCCGCCCTCGTAAAGGTTGCCTTTGCCGCCCCGGAACTCGACGCCGGTTTTCGGATTCACATTCGGCCCGAAGAAACCTCGCGGATGCTCCTTCGAGCTGAACCGGTCCTGCCCGCCGTTGTCGCCGGCGAAGAAGACGATGGTGTTTTCATCCAGCTGAAGTTCCTTGAGCAGGTCCAGAACCTCGCCGACATTCCGGTCGACCATCGTGACCATGGCCGCGTAGTTGCGTGTCTCGCCAGGCCAGTCTTTGTCGCGGTAGTGCTCCCACGCGGGATCGCTGTCCGGGATGTCGTACATGCCGTGCGGCGGAGTGATCGGCAGGTAGCAGAAGAACGGTTGATCCTTGTTCTCGCGAATGAAGTTCAGGCCTGCCTTCATGATTTCGTAGTGCGAGTACGTCTTGCCGCTGCGGCCGCCGATGTTTCCTTTGAGCGGCACTTCGCTGCTGTTTCGAATGAGGTAGGGCGGATAAAACGAGTGAGCGTGAACCTGGTCGTAGTAGCCGAAGAAGACGTCGAAGCCGTGCTCTTCCGGGACGCCCGTCGAGCCGCGACCGCCGCAGCCCCACTTGCCAAACCCGCCGGTCGCATAGCCTTTCTTTTTCAACATCGAGGCGATCGTCTCCTCGCCTGCGACCAGTGGAGTGCCTCCGCCGTTGGCTCTGACCGAGGCGTGGCCCGCATGTTTGCCGGTCATCAGGTTGCAGCGAAGCGGCGCACACACCGGAGCTCCCGCCAGGGCCTGCGTAAACATCAGCCCTTCCTCTTTCATTCGGTCGATGCGAGGCGTTTTGAGGTGCGGGTTGCCCATGTAGCCGACTTCGAAATACGCCAGCTCGTCGGACATGATGTAGACGATGTTCGGCGTCTCGGCGGCCTGCAGTCGAGAAGCCATCGTGAAAAGAACCAGCAGAAAAAGTTGTGTTCGCAGCCGATGAGTCATGGCAGTTTCCTGATGAAGTCGTTCTGAGGAGACGTCTGCAAATCAGGCATCCGCCGGCCGGGTGACGTCGCCGCTCTTGCCGCCGGACTTGGCGAGCAGCTCCACTGAGCCGATCGACATCCAGCGGTCTTTGGCTTTGCACATGTCGTAAACGGTCAGCGCGGCGACCGTGACGGCGGTCATCGCCTCCATTTCGACGCCGGTGCGGCCGTGATTGCTGACTTCCGCTTTGATGCTCAGGCGGGTCTCGTCGAGAAACTCAAAATCGATCTTCGCACTGTCGAGGCCGATCGAATGGCAAAGTGGAATCAGATTCTGAGTCTGCTTCGTGGCCATGATCCCGGCCAGGCGGGCGACTTCCAGAACGTCGCCTTTGGCGTGACCTTTGTCGCGGATCAGATCGAGCGTCGACGCTTCCATCGTGACCACGCCCTGCGCGATGGCCCGACGCCTGGTAATTTCTTTCGAGCCGACGTCGACCATGCGACTGGCACCGGACTCGTCGAAGTGTGTGAGTTCTGACATCGTTGTCATCGTTCCCCTGAGGCGTAATGGGGCGAGTTTGACGCAAAGCCGCGAAGACGCAAAGCCGCGCAAAGAAACTGAGGGGCACTGACCACCTCCGTTCACTGTGGTTTGCGAATCTTTGCGAATCTTTGCGGCTTCGTGCGTTAGAAATGTGTCTGAAATAACGACCCGAAAGTAACCTCGAAGAGCGTGTGAGTTTTTTTGATGTCGCAGGCACACTCCGTGTGCCGTCCGCCGGAACCTGCGTACAACGCCGTATTTTTCGGGGCATACGGCACACGGAGTGTGCCTGCTACTTTCACTTTTCGAAAAACTTACAACCTCGAAGCGAAGGCGAAAGTCGAACCGCGTCGCTATCTCGCATCAAGCTCGCCCTCGCTTTTTGAAGTTTCGCGTTTTGAGTCGCGAAGCGACGACAGCACGTAGCCCACGGCGTCAGCCGTGGGTAAACGGACTGTTGCACCTCCCAGAGCCGCGAAGCGGCGGCAGCAGTGAGATTTGCGGACCTGCTGCCGCCGCTCACCGTGGTTTTTGTCGGGATCTGCGGGCTGACGCCCGCAGCTATGTGCTGTCGTCGCTTCGCGACTGAAACGCGCAACATCAAAACCGACGCTTCGGGTTACTGAAATCCGGGATGCTGTTCCGGACGCGTTTCTTTGTGTCAGCCGACACGCTCGCAGACAAACGCGCGGGCTTTGCCGGCCTGTCGTGCGAAGATCAGCACTCCCGGTTTACTCCCGTCGAGTGGCAGTTTACGGCGGACATCCTCGGCGTGAATCGGAATGTGCCGGCATTTGACCTCGGCCTGGCCGAACGAGTGAGCCCGCACCGCACGGCGGTACTGCTTCGGATTATTCGCGAGATTATCGAGGACGCGAAACGTCTGCAGAAACGGCGATGAGACCGGCGCGTCTCCGGTGAGGTACTCTTCGGCATCGTCGAGTCGTCGCAGATCGAGTTTCTCGGCGAGCACATCGACCAGTCCCGCCCGCACGATTCCCGGATCCGGGTCGAACAGGAACTCGCCCGGCTCACCGACGTTGGTCCAGGCTGAGAGTGGGTCGGCGGCGAGTGTCTCGCCAGAGGGCAGGGCGGTCGCGCGAAACGACTCTTCGGCGGCGAGCTCACCGAACCAGACAGTCGCCTCGCGGCACTCGCCGTGCAGACTGACGAGCTCGATTTCCGCGTCGAGGAATTTCCCAGCGAAGTTACTCGCCGGGCTGAGCTTGATCGCGCCTCCGGCAAACCTCCGGATGACCTGCTGCAGAAACGGGAGGCCCGGCGAACAATCTTCGACGCGCGTGATTCGTCGCCCCAGCTCATTGCGACGGTCCGGGTCGAGGTGCAGCAACCCGGTTCGGTCGACAATCGTCGTGACGTCGACCGGTCGAGTCGTGACCCGATCGGCGACACCGTAGACCTCGGCGTTCCACTCAGTCCGCAGACATTGTGCCTCCAGCAGGTCGACTGCTTCGACATTGCAGCCTGCTGTCGCCAGCGCGATCGCGTCGGCTCCGATCCCGCAGCACCAGTCGCTGACGTGGTCCTGCCCGGCGAACCGTTTTGCTTTGTGTTCGGCAACGGTTTGTGACGTGGCCTGCTCGAGCCCCTTCGGATCGAACCACATGTCCGCCGCTCGGGTAAACTTGATTTCTCCTCGCGATTGAAGATCGCGCACAGTCATCGCGGCTCGAACGAGGTCCGCGTCGAACTCGCTTCGCAGCCGTTTCTGAACTCCCAGCTCGCGCCCGGATTCGGCGTCGAGCAGCGCGAACAGCTCCGGCGTTTCACGCAGAGATTTCAGAATCCGGCAGTCTTCAGAGTCGGTAGTCATTTCCGTCAGGTCGGTCGTCGTCAATCGGGAGGGCGAGGCTCCCGCCGAGCCGCACGCTGAAAGGCGGCATCGTACGGCCTGACAGCGTCTGCCGGAATCGTGCCTGACAGCCCGTTGAAATCAAAAAGTGGCACGGCCCTCCGGGCCGTGGTGCATCTTCCACCCGTGTTTCATCCGGGCTGACGCATGGGCAGGATTGGCAGGATGCCCATGCCACTTCCTGCTACCGGGGCTTCGACTTCTGGTCGTTCAAATTCCAGTCGTATTCGAGATACGACACCTTCGCCGATCCCGTATCGACGATCTGCTGGGCCGAGACAGGAAGGTATGGGTGAATGGCCTCCAGCTGAGCCGCTTGCGTCGAACCGAAGTCCTCGCCGAACCAGTCGAGGATCTTGCTCAGGTGGATCCGGTTGGCTTTTGACGTGAGCTGCAGATTCTGGCTGCGGTTGAAAAAATCGCGTGCGTTGTCCTCAAGCTGTTTCGGCATCTTCGCCGTTGTGTACGCCTCGGCGCGAAGTCGCGGGCAGCCGACCGACGCGCAGACGATCGCAAAGTGAATCCGCGGCTCGCCGAGTTTGCGAAGGATCTTGTGCTCGATGTCTTCGAGAGAAAATTCCTCGCCACCAACCGTCAGGGGAAGGTCCTGCCAGATGTTGTAGCCGAACGTTCTTGAGGTGTGGTTGCGAATGCTCGACGTCGGGTAGACGCGAAGAATGCCCTCGATCGTGACCGCGTTGTACGCGTTGATCCAGAGAGCCAGTTTCGCGTCTTTGCTGGCCGGCTTTGAGAGAGACGTGCGGCCGATCTCGGCGAGGTAGATCAACAGGGCACGTCGGTCGGTGCGCGACTTTTGCCACGACGTGTAGTCGACGAATCCGTCTTCGTCGACGTATTTCTTCAAAAGTGCGTCGAGCCGCGAATGGCCGACCTCATCGGCAGAAACCTGTTGCTCCGCCGGCCAGACTCGTCCGACTGATGCGGCCTGGGAGGCCGACGTCCCGAAGAAAACAGACAGGCCGAAAACGGAAGCGACCAGTAGGCAACGAAAAATGATTGTCCTGCGAGAGCTCATGATTCTTCCTTGTTGAGCGGTTGCGGATTGTTCCGGGGAGAGAAATCCGCGTCGAGGTCACATCGAGTGCGGTTTTGCCGCCGGCTTCCAGCCAGCGTGCTTCTGCGCGTGACTCACACAGGATCGACATTCTGGCCGCAGGGGTCTGTGAGACTTCGCACATCTCGACATGCCAGGCCAGACAGCGTGAAAGGCGAGCTGACGGCTCGCTTTTGCCTCCTCGTATCGGCTGCTACGATCATCCACCGATCCCCGCCCCTTCAACCCGCACCCCTTCGCCCGCCCATGGCTCGCAGCGTTCTCTCTCGATATCTGGACCCCGCGACGCTCAGTCGAGTCGCCTCCCGGCACGTTGAGCCGCGCGGGCTCGTCATGGGCAATCTCGCCGGGGCTCACAAGTCGCCACTGTCCGGATTCGCGGTCGAATTCGCCGGGCATCGCGAGTACGTCTGGGGTGACGATCCGCGGCACATTGACTGGCGGCTGTACTTCACACGCGACAAATACTTCATCAAGCAGTACGAGATGGAGACAAACTTTGTCGCGCATCTCGTGCTGGATACGAGTGCCTCGATGCGGTACGGCGAGGGCACCGAACAGAAACTGAGCTACGCCGCGAAGATGGCTGCGACGCTTGGATTTTCCATCATTCGGCAGAACGACAAAGTCTCGCTGGCGACATTCGACGACCAGGTGCGAGGCTTCATTCCGCCGAGCAATTCGATGGCCCAGGTGATGCGGATGACCGAGCACCTCGACGAAATGAACCCCGTCGAAAAAACTGACATGGGCACCTGCCTGACGGAAATTGCCGGGCGAATGCACCGCCGCGAGATCGTCATGATCTTCAGCGATTTCTTCACCGATCTGGAGTCGCTGGAATCGGCCCTGCAGCTCATGCGGTTCAGCCAGCACGACGTCGTCCTGTTCCAGGTGATGCACCATGACGAACTGAATTTTGAATTCGACGGAATGGTCAAGTTCGCCGGTCTCGAAGACACCGATGAGCTACTCACTCAGACGGAAGACATTCGCCGCGGCTACCTGAAAGCCGTCGAGGATTTCAACACGGGCCTGATGGACGTCTGCCAGCGAAACCGGATTGAGCGGGTCGAGGTCGACACGCGACGCGACGTGGCCGAAGTTCTGATCGACTACCTCAACCAGCGGAGCCGCCAGGTCCGAGGCCGGTAGGACGGACGCCTACGTCTGTCCCTGTCCGTCCTCCGTCTGTGTCGCACGAAGGCACGTCACGGACGTAGGCGTCCGTTCTACCTGGCTGCGGGAGATTCATCGTGCTGCCGCTTGTCGAAGAACTCTCCGATGTCCCTTCGATCGAAACCGCACTCGACGCGTTTTCCGAGTGGCCGGATCTGATCCTCTTCGAAAGTGCCCTCAAGCGAGACGGGCTCGGCCGATACTCGTTCCTCTCCGGCAATCCGCTCCTGACGTTTTCTGTTCAGGATGCGGAGTTTGGATCAGACCCGTTTAGGCGCTTCATTGAGGGATCGTCCCACCCGGATTTCCAGAGGGATCCGGTCGAGGGGCTGCCGCCGTTTCAGGGGGGATTGGCCGGGCTGCTTTCTTACGAGCTGGGCGGTTGTTTCGAGGGGCTGCCGCAGGCGCGGTGGAACGAGTTTCAGATGCCCGCGCTTCACGCCGGGATGTACGACTGGGTTCTGGCGTGGGATCACCTGCAGAACCGGGCGTGGGTGATCTGCCACTGGTGGGTGACGCCGCGAGGCATGCCAGGTCCGAAAAACGACGGACGAGCCGGCGCGCGGCATCGGATGGCTCAGGTGCTGAAGCAACTCGACGATCCGGACACGAAATTCATTCCTGATGAGAGGTCCCGTGACGCTGAGGCGAAACCCTGGCAGCCAGGCCGGCGGACGCTCACCCCGGACGAGCTCGCCCCTCAGTTTCCGATCGAGGGCTGTCCCGGTGTCACCAGCGATTTCTCGCGAGACGACTATCTGAAAGCAGTGCAGCGGGTTCGCGACTACATCTACGCGGGCGACATTTTTCAGGCGAACCTGTCGCAGCGGCTGCTGATCGAGTCGCAGGAGTTGCCCCTCGACATCTACCGCCGGCTGAGAAAGTGCAACGCGGCTCCGTTCGCCAGCTACTTTCAGCACGACGATTGGGCCATCGTCAGTGCCTCACCTGAGCGGTTTATCAAACTCGATGGCGGCACGGTGACGACTCGCCCGATCAAAGGGACGCGCCAGCGCCGAACCGGAGCGGAGGCCGATCTGTTTTCGCGGGACGAGCTTCGTCAAAGTGAGAAGGACATCGCCGAAAACGTGATGATCGTCGACCTGCTGAGAAACGATCTTTCGCGTGTCTGTGAACCGGGCTCCGTGACGGTTCCGCAGCTTTGCACGGTCGAAACTTACGAAACCGTCCAGCATCTTGTTTCGGAGGTGCGGGGCCAGTTGCCGATCACCCTCACTCCGGATCAGGCCAACCGGTCTGCCGACCTGTCTGCTCGATTCTGGAGTCCTCCCACGCGCCTGTGGGATCTTCTTCGAGCGACTTTCCCGGGCGGCTCGATCACTGGTGCTCCCAAAGTCCGGGCGATGGAGATCATCGCCGAGCTGGAACCGACGACTCGCGGCCCGTACTGCGGCAGCCTGTTTTATGCCGGCTTCGACGGGACATTCGACAGCAGCATCCTGATCCGCACCTTCGTGTGCCGGCACGGCCAGGTGCAGTGTTCGGTGGGCGGGGGCATCGTGGCTCAGTCGGATCCCGTGCGCGAATATGAAGAGACGCTGCACAAGGCAGAGGGTATGCTGCGGGCGTTTGGACATGCCCGGCGGCCGAAGTGACAAATTGAGTGCGGCTCGGCCGACGGCTCTCACTTTGTGGGATGAGTTCTTCCGGTGATTCTTCTCATCGATAATTACGACAGCTTCGTCTTCAACCTGGCGCGGTACCTGCGCGAGCTGGGTCTCGAAACGCGCGTCGTCAGGAACGATCAGATTTCCGTCGTCGAGGCCGCACGTCTTCGTCCTGAAGCGATCGTTCTCTCGCCCGGTCCGTGTACGCCGAACGAGACTGGAATCTGCATGGAGCTGGTCGAGGAACTTCTCGGCGACATTCCGATCTTCGGAGTCTGCCTCGGGCACCAGGCAATCGCTCAGGCACTGGGAGCCGACGTCGTGCGAGCTCCCGAACCGGTTCACGGCCGAACGTCGATGATTACGCACGAGGACTCGCCCTTGTTCGCGGGCATCCCCAACCCGTTTCGCGCCACGCGGTATCACTCGCTCATCGTCGATGCGGCGACGATTCCGACGTCCCTTCAGATCACAGCGAGAACTCCGGACGGGCTGGTGATGGCCCTCGAACATGACTCGGGGAGGATCGCGTCCGTGCAGTTTCACCCGGAGTCGATTCTGACATCGTTCGGACATCGACTGCTCGCGAATTTTCTCAACGGTGTGGGAGTCGCCACGGAAGAGTTCGGCTCAGTCGAGTGTTCCGAAACGCCCCCGATTGCCGCGGACCGCGAGACATTGTTCGAGTTTCCCGATCGGACCAACTGGTCTGACAAGAACGCGCAGCGTGGCCCGCTGCACTGGTAGTGGTCGTCGCGCGAACCGACAACGGCGGTTCTGCGACCGCCCGTTTTTCGACGATTCCGGGCACGTTGTTGGGCTCTCCGGGCAATGGTACGATGGCCGACAATTCACAGCGTGGCCACAAGGATCACGCCTTTTTCACTTCCGCTTCCTGCTCTCGACTCATGCCTCACCCCGAGCAAACTTCTGTGTGGAATCCGCGCCGACGCCAGTCGGATGCGCTGGAGGTCTACCTTCTTGGAATTGTCGATTTCGATTCCGCCATGTGGTTGCAGGAACGACTGCATCGCGAGATCGCTGAGCGCGAAGACGGACTCGGGACGCTTCTGATCTGTGAGCATCCTCCGACGGTGACGACCGGTCGCGAGGGAACGATGCTCGACCTCCTTGCCGATCCGCGCGAGTTTGAATCACAGCAGATCGAAATCCGGCGAGTCGACCGCGGCGGCGGAACAATCCTGCACGGCCCCGGCCAGGTCGCCGCGTATCCGATTCTCCCCGTCGATCGGCGAACCCGTAGGACGGACGCCCACGTCCGTCAGCCTCCGCCAATTTCTGAATACCGCAGCCGGAAGCCTGAAGGTCCACGGTCTGCTGTCCCAAATTCTTCGGCTTTGACGGACGTAGGCGTCCGTCCTACGGAGCTGAACCGCCGGTTGCTCGACTTTGTCAAAAAGTGCATGGCGGCCGTTTGTGACATGGCCTCTGAGTTGAAGGTCAACGCCACCACGACTGACGACTGCATGGGGGCCGAGTGCCGATGCGGTCAGTTTGCCTGGGCCGGCGCCGCGATTCGTGACGGAGTGTCCTCGCACGGGCTCTTCGTCAACGTCTCGCCGGACATGTTGCCGTTTCGACTGGTCCGGTCGGCGCGGTCAGTCGGATCGATGTCGATGCAGCGGATGAGTCCGGTGCCGATGGCAAAAGTCCGCGAGAGTCTCATGCGGAATCTGGCCGATCAGTTTGGTTATGAGGACGTGCATCTTTACACGCGACATCCGCTGCTGACGCGGACGACGCGAAAGGTCGTTGAATATGCTTGAGGATGGATTTGAATTTTCTCTGCCGGTTGTGGGCGGAGCTTCCAGTGAATCGGCTGGCGGTGGCTGCTCGTCGAGCGGCACGGGTGGCTCATCAGGATTCGTGGTGGAGACTCCGCGCGAACGGCGACGCCTGCCTCGCTGGCTCAAACGGCCGCTCCCCAAACCGGGAATGTTCTACACGAGCCGCGTGATCGACGATCTGAAACTCGAAACGGTGTGTGAAAGTGCGAAGTGTCCCAACCGGACCGAGTGCTGGTCGCAGCAAACGGCAACGTTCATGATCCTCGGCAATGTCTGCACCAGACCGTGCGGTTTCTGCTCTGTACCAAAAGGGAAAACGGAAACCGTTGAGCTCGACGAACCCGAACGCGTCGCCGAAGCGGCTGAGCGGCTCGGGCTGAAATACGTCGTGATCACGTCGGTGACTCGCGACGACCTCAAAGATGGCGGCGCGGATCACTTTTACAAATGCGTCCTCGCCGTGAGAGAGCGAACGGGAGCCGACGTGGAAGTCCTCACCCCGGACTTCATGGGCAATCGAGCAGCGATCAGCCGAGTCATCGAGGCAAGGCCGGACGTCTTCAACCACAACACAGAGACCGTGCCGCGACTGTACGACCGTGTCCGGCGCAACGCCGAGTACCAGCGGACGCTGAACCTGCTGGCTCAAGTCAAGGAAGAGGCACCGGACATGCCGACAAAAAGCGGCCTGATGCTCGGCCTCGGTGAGACCACCGAAGAGATTCTGGAAGTCTGCGCCGATCTGCGGGCCGTCGGGTGCGACATGATCACGCTCGGCCAGTACCTGCAGCCCTCCCCCGAACATCTGCCCGTCGAGCGATTCGTTCCTCCGGAAGAATTCGACGAAATCGGCGACCTGGTACGATCGCTTGGTTTCACGATGGTCGCCAGCGGCCCGTTCGTCCGGTCAAGCTACCACGCCGGCGAGATGGCCGAGAAGCAGAAACAGACGGCCTCAGCGGACGCGTGACCAGGCGTCCGACGTTCGGGGACCTTTGAATTCTGCGTCGGAAGAAGCGTCCGGATAAAAACCAGCGACCGTCCAATCACCGACTTGCCGGCGCCAGTTTGAATCCGTATCTTACCGCCCGCTTAGCCCAGGTGGCGGAATTGGCAGACGCGCCAGGTTCAGGTCCTGGTGGGAATATTTTCTCCCGTGGAGGTTCGAGTCCTCTCCTGGGCAATCCGCAAGCGGAACAAACTGGAACCCCTCGGAATCCAATGGAATTTCGAGGGGTTCTTTGTTTTGACTCCCCTCCATTTCCCCCAATTCCGACGGGTACCGTGCCGGATTTCGTGCTGGTTTTTCAGAAGCGGGTTCAACGCTCACGTCGAGCGATGATGCCAGGTCGAAGTGATCGTCGGTCGTCATCAGGCAATGCCGCAGCGCGACGTACGGAGTATTGCCGCACCACGCCGTGACGACGTGTAGCGGCAGAACAGAGGTCAGCAGATAACCGAATGACCGCTTCTGAAATTCTGCTTTGACGATCCGGGCGAAGTGATCGGCATGGAGCTCGTGCGCCGCCAGTTCCATCGCCCGAATCAGATCATCGATGAGCCCTTCCTCAGTGCCGAGTTCGCCCGCCACGGATTCGGCAGTTTGCTGGACGGTCTTCGCTTCGGAGTCGCAGCAGAATGCCGTAAATATCCCTCAGAGGCTCGCTGGCGAATTATTCCGGGCGGATCATCGAAGCCACTTCGT
The DNA here is from genome assembly GCA_027623235.1 of Planctomycetota bacterium. Taxonomy (GTDB): domain Bacteria; phylum Planctomycetota; class Planctomycetia; order Planctomycetales; family Planctomycetaceae; genus JAQBVJ01. The sequence continues at coordinate 3,012 of JAQBVJ010000152.1, read as the reverse complement.
CGATTCCGTCGGCATGGAGCAGCAACGAACCAATCAGCTCGAATTCAGCCTGCCGATTCGCCGCCCGTCGAACCTGTTCTTTTGGGCAAGAGACCGATGTTGCCGAAATGCAACGTTGTTGAATTTGGGAGTCATCAGGCTGGCCGCTGCGTCCTGCCACAATGGCGGGGCACGAAGCAATTGAGATTCCGCCGCCGCTTCTGCGGGCTCAACAACTTCTGCGGGGATCAGCAACGACCGCAAACGGAATCCGCTTTTAATCGCGTCTATTTGCGGTTCCTGCGTTTTCTCCGATGACGTCCTCGCAGTGCCATGATCGCTCGTCCGGAGGAAACTTCGGGCGAAGGAGATTCCGAACGACCTCCGGCACGCCGCTTGCCTCGTCAATCTCCCAACCTGTGCCCGAGTGTGATCGTGATTCGACGGACCGAGTTCGATCACTGCCTGCGCCTGCGACGTTGGTCGCTGGCGACGTCGGCTGAGAAGACGCCGACACGACTTTGCCTGACTCCTCACCAGAGGGTTGCGGCCAGTTTCTCGGGAGAGATCAATGCTTGCGGTGACGGAACTTTCATCGATCGACGACCTCGCCAGAATTCGAATGACGTGGAGACGGCTGTGGGAGCAATCGCTCGACGCGTCGTTTTTTCAGTCCTGGGACTGGCTGCGGAGCTACCTGAGAATCTTCGGTGAAGGTCAGAAGCTCCGGGCACTGGTCATTTCTGACGGGGCAACTCCCGTTGGCATCGTGCCACTGCTTCAGCAAAGCGTCCGAACTCGATTGGGAGTGGCTGGCGTCCTGCGATACCCGGCGTTCGCTCCCGGTTCCACCTGCGGCCCGATCGGGGTGCAAACGGGACAGGCTCTCGCCCGGGCGATTCGTCACGCACTTCGCGGTCGTGACTGCAAAGCGATGGAACTCGGACGGGTTGACGAGTCGGGTGTCGATGGCGGACGGACTCGGACTGCGATGACCGACTGCCGACTCAACGTGCAGGAAACCGAGCGACTTGAGCAGCCGGTCGTGCTGCTGGACGAGTCGTGGGACTGGTGTCTCGCAGAACGAAACGTCGATTTTCGAGCTCAACTGGAGAGTGCCGAGCGGGACCTCAGTCAGTACGGACCGATCTCGTTTTTCCGGTGGCGGCCGGAGGGGGACCTCACCGGACAGACAAACCGACGGTGGGATCTGTTCGAAATCTTCGAGCAGATTCGCGCCGCGAACGACGAGCCGACAAGGCAGCGCGAAGCCGAGATGGCGCTTCTGAAAGACGTTCACCCGGCGGCGGTCGATGCGGGGGCTGTCGAGATTTGCCTGCTGAGTATTGCCGGCCGGACGATCGCGTGCTCCTACGGCTACCATCGTCGCGGGACGGTCGACCAGCTTTACGTCGCGAGCGTGCCGCAGATGGATTCGGCGTTTCCCGTCTTGCTCGCCCGGATGATTCGCGACAGCTTTACACGGCAGGATCGGCGGATGCTGTTTCAACGCCCGACTGACCACGTACTTGACTGGTGCAACGGGACCGTCTCGACAGTCATGCTTGGCCACTTCGACCGACTCTCGCCGCAGGCTCAGCTGCTCAGAAAGCAACTGACAAAACAGCAGCCCGTGTAAGTGTCGTGGGCGAAGATCGCTCGACGTTCGACCTCGCCCAGACTTCGGGTTAATTTCCACGCCTTGTGTGACTCCTGAGTTTGTGCAGTGACTTGAAGATCGAGCAACGAGTTATGACAGATGCAGCCGCCGCGGAAGAGAACTACGACGCGATTCTCGTTGTTTCATTCGGAGGCCCGGAAGGCTCTGACGATGTGCTGCCGTTTCTGGAGAACGTCCTGCGAGGCAAGAACGTCCCGCACGAACGGATGCTGGAAGTCGCCGGGCACTACCAGCACTTCGGCGGCGTCAGTCCGATTAACGCTCAGTGCCGCGAACTGATCGCCGCTTTGAAGACCGAGCTTGCCGAGCACGACATCGATTTGCCGGTTTACTGGGGCAACCGCAACTGGCACCCGATGCTCGCCGACACGCTCGCCGAGATGAAAGCTGCCGGAGTCAAACGAGCTCTGGCATTCGTGACGGCTGCGTACAGTTCGTATTCGAGCTGCCGGCAGTACCGCGAGGACATCGAAAACGCGCAGGCCGTTGTCGGTGAGGGATCTCCCGCGATCGACAAGCTTCGAGTCTTCTACAACCACCCGGAATTTATCGCCGTGACCGCCGCGAACCTGGCGGAGTGCCTGTCGCAGATTCCGGCAGAACGCCGCGACCGTTGCCGGATTGCTTTTACCGCTCACAGCATCCCGAACTCGATGGCCGACACGTCGGACTACGTGCAGCAGATGACCGAGGCCTCACGATTGACGGCCGAGGCAAACGGCATCGCTGCCGATCGATGGCAGCTGGTCTACCAGAGCCGCAGCGGACCTCCGCAGGTCCCGTGGCTGGAACCGGACATCGTCGACCACCTGCGAGACCTCAATGGGTCCGGCACCCAGGATGTCATCGTGATGCCGATCGGCTTTCTGTCCGACCACATGGAAGTCCTGTTCGACCTCGACGAAGAGGCGAAAGAGGCCTGCGAGGAAATGGGACTCCACATGGTCCGCGCTGCGACTGTTGGCAGTCACCCGACGTTTATCTCAATGATCCGCAAGCTGATTGAAGAGCGAATCCATTCCGCACCGCGCGAGGCGGCCGGTCTGTTCGCAGCGAGCCACGACGCCTGCCCGCTCGACTGCTGCCCGAAACCGCAGCGACCAGCAAGGCCCGCTGCGAAGTAGGCGGAATCATCCGAAAGCCGCCTGTCTTACGGCGAGGAATCTTGAACTCGCGCGACCAACAGTACCCTGTGAATTGCGTCTGCGGAGCGGTCGCGACCGGTGATCAAGGTGGACTTCGTCGCTTGAGAGCACGCTCATCTTAACCCGGATTATTCATGACTGGGGAGGAAAAGGAGCCTCCGAGCGATTACAAAGCGTTGTGTATCAAGAGCTTTGAATTTCGCAGGG